>NZ_JADPEX010000004.1:0-153848 GCF_015668065.1 Ruminococcus sp. 1001713B170207_170306_F1
ACGCAAATAGAAACACTGGAAAAATCTAAGAATACTGAACGTATCTCGGCATAACATCTATCTCGTCATAAGGTGGATTATGCCGAGCTCGGCATAAACCGCCTTGTGGCGAGCCTTCCTCTGTGTCAATGACTACTCCGTTTTCCATTACACCGCTCTTCAGATAGCGCTTTATCAGCTGTACTACACGTTCATCTTTTACATTCTTTCGGAGAAGATTGATGAGAATTTCGTGATTAAGAGTATCGAAGTACTTTGACAAGTCAAGGACTACAGCAAATGTATAGCCTTGTTCGGCATACTCCTTAACCTTAAGTATTGCGTCTTTTGCACTTCTGTTCGGACGATAGCCATAGCTACCCTCTGCAAACAGCGGTTCATAGATTGGCACTAACTGTTGGGTTATTGCCTGTTGAAGTGTACGGTCTACCACTGTTGGTATGCCAAGCTTTCGCACACCACCATCTGGTTTGGGAATCTCAACTCGTCTTACTGAAGAAGGAGTATACTTTCCACGATAAATGCGGTCGGTTATCTCTTGTTGATGTTCCTTTAGATATGGAAGAGCCTCCTCAATGGTCATGCCATCAATTCCTGGCACTCCCTTGTTTGCCTTGACTCTCTTATACGCTCTGTTAAAGTTGTCTTTATACAGTATCGCTTCCAAAAGTCTCGGCTGTGCACTGTCTCTTTCTTTCCATATCCGATTGAATGACCTAGACGCTTTTGCATACCCTTCGTGTTCCGCACTATCTCTCTGCGAACAGCCATTGTTTTCAATGTTTTCTGCCATAGACGGTCATTCCTCCTTTCTCGGTCATACTTAAGACTCCTACTGATTCGGTCCTTCACCTCTCGGCTACTATGACCTCTGCTGACTTCTGTGCGTTCAGCATTGCTTTATGCAATGGTTACCTCTTTCAAGGCGTACCGCACAGACCTCCCTGGGTACCACACGTTTCTTCCTCTCCATCCATCTGCCTCATTTATCACGCAGGATTCCGTGTAGTTATTGGGCTTTGACTTGGGTGGCAGTCTTACCCTCATGCATAACCTTATATGAAATTTCTATTCGTCAGACCAGAGATTTGCCCGTGAGTTAGTCTGTTCCTCACATCCGGCTTCCTTCAGATTCCACTTCACGATGGACACCCTTGCCTTCGGCTATATCCTTCCCACTACCGGGCGGATTCGGGACTTTAACCCGTTAGAAACGTGCGCCGCCAGGCGCACCACGCAAAAAAACGGAAAGGAAACCGTAGGTACTGTTTTCTTTCCGTTTTTTACTATAATTTCTTTTTTTAATTTTACACAACTTCTCGTTTTTCACACATATAAAGCGGACATCCGCATTCGCTTTGCAACCTGTCAGTGGGAGCTGTACCGTACGGAATTTTCAGTTCAGAAAATTCCTACCTGTGAACAGTTACTACAATTCTACCATATGTTTTGTGAAAAAGTATTTCGCGGCTCCAACAGCTGACGCTTCTTTCTTATACGAACAATTTTTCAAGTATGAAACATCGTGCTCAAAGCCATTATATGCCATCACTTTTTCTCCCAGTGGTATCATATAATCTGACAATACACCTCCCACATCACCTCCTAGTATGATATCCATATCATATGCCATCCGCAGATTTGATATCAAAACAGCAAGATGATCCAGATACTCATTCCATTTCTGCAAAATTTTTTCATTACCACTTTCAATTTTTTCCATAAATGCATCCAGTGACTGCCTGTTATCTTTTGTCAGTACACTTGCAGCACAATATGCATCTGCACATCCTGATTTACCACAATAACACTTTCTTCCACCGGGAACGAGTATCATGTGACCAAACTCCCCTGCTTTCTGGTTCTGCCCTCGAAACAGCTTTCCATCTATGCAGAATGCACCTCCTAATGTGTGGTTCAAAGACAGATATATCGCATTTGGATACTTTTGCTTTTTTTCTGCAAGCATTGCAGCATTAGCATCGTTTTCAAAATATGCTGGAATTTCCAGAGCCTGCTCTAAAAAGCGCAGACTATAATTCTCTATACCTAAAGCATGGGATTTTAAAACAATCCGTTCTTTCTGATCAATAATTCCTGGAATCGCCACTCCAATCCCAAGTAGCGTGTCCTTCGCTACTTCGCCTTCCAGAAAAGTTTTGACCTTTTGTGCCACCTCTGTACAATAAGATAATTCAGCCGTAAATTTTAAACGGATGCGATCTTTTTTTATAATCTCATCTCCAAGATTTACTAATACCATTTCTATATGATTCGCTGTAATCAAAATTCCCATTGCATGACAGTATGACTTATTAATCCCTATACTTTTTGCCTTCCTTCCACCGGTTGAAGCATATTCCCCAGTTTCTTCCAACACCCTTTTTTCTAACAAGTCATTCACATTTGCTAACACAGTCGGCATACTCAAGTTTAACTCTTTTGCGATTTCTGCCTTGGATGTAACATGATTGTTTAGAACATAATTAATTATTTTTTTTCTTGTTATATTTTTTTTATCTTTATTTTCCGTTTTCTTACCCTCTTTTATTAAATATATTATAAAAGAATTATATGCTTTTTTATTCTTCTTGTAAAGTAATGTTCTATAATAAAAATTTGCTGCATTCAGAAATAGTTACTGTTCCCTCCGATTTTCGTATGCTTATCTCACAGCAAAGCAGTACCACACCGGTACAGCCTGCTGAATCAATCAATACGAAAACGGAGGTATTTTTTATGCGAGAACTCAGAAACACAAAAATCATCGCTGTAGATCATGGCTATGGCAATATGAAAACAGCAAACACCGTCACGCCAACCGGAATCAAAGCCTATGAAACAGAACCACTCTTCTGCATCATTCCATATTTCCCATGAAGAATGTTGTAAATTAGTACTATCCACAACGATAACAGGTAATTTAATTATTCGTATTTTTTCCCAATAATGTAAATCGAAACTACCATACCACCTAATATCATAATTAAGAAAATTTTATTCAAAATATCCCATAAAGCTATATTGAAACAATTGATTATTATAATACCTGCAAGAGGATATAGAACAACCGTTGCAAGTGTCCATATTTTTAAAGTTGTGCAGATGTATATCCAATTTCCATTGTTAAAAGATAAACCAACTAGATGTATTCTAAAAATTCCTTGTGAAACATAATTTATCTTATTGGCATCATAATATGTTGGTAATATGTCTTTTGCAAAGAAACAAAACCATGCACCAAATAAAAGCATTCCCCCTGTAACCAGCAATATATCCCCTTTCATCTCAGCTAACGAACTTTCAGATACAACTAACATAATAATTTCTGTAATAGATATAAAAAAACATAACAAATATGCTAATATCCAGTTTTTTCTATGCTGGTGAATAGAATCCCTAACAGCCATATCGAGAGAGCCTACCACCAATTCCTCGATTTCTTTTTTTTCAATATTTTTCTGTGTATCTATTTTTTCTCCACGTAACAATTCTGTAACGGTAACATCTAATATATCAGCTATTGGTATGAGTAATACGACATTGGGCATACTAAGACCACGTTCCCATTTGCTAACTGTTTTATCTGATACATATAATTTTTCAGCCAAATCCTTTTGAGTTAAATTCTTTTCCTTTCTTAATTCGGTTACAAATAAACCGAATTTTTCATTACTAATCTGATACATATATCCACCTCCTGCACACATATTATAATGAGAGTGTGCATAAATCAATCGACCAGCAGTAGAATTGCAGAATATTAGCACATAATTCATCAAATAATCTCCCCATTATGATTATTTCTATAAAGTTATATTCGAATATTTTTTAAGCCATACTATGGAATAATTAAATCGGCAACTTATAACTATGACGGAAAAAACCAGCCTTCCGAAACTTAGAAAAGATCACTTTCTATAGAATTGTAATTTGCTTCTTTGGCCCCTTATAAACACAAAAGCTGAACAAACAGGATTTTTCGTCCTACTTGTTCAGCTCTTTGTTTACCTGTAAATCAGTTCTTTTAACACAATCTCTTCTGCTGCATTCCGGATATTATTTACAGCTCCAACCCACACCATCTGATCACGAGCTTTCAATTCTTCCGTAACGCCTTGCTTCTCCATCATCTGACGCACCAGAATATCCATCCTCTCCTGTGCTTCATCGTTCACAGCATTCAGATGTTCTGTTAATCTGTCTTCCAACATATACAGAGAATACATTGCCGGACGATGCTCTTTCAGATACGTTTTCCGAATCATTCCATATTTCCCATAATGCGGTTCTTCATCTGTACTGACAAGATTCGGATAGTAAATTCCGTCTGCTCCCAGTGTGTAGGTTCCACCTATTTTTTCAAATGTGCTTTTCATGTGTTATTCCTCCTTGAAATCAGCGATATTCTTAGATCATCGCAAAATATTTCAGGACAGCCTTGATAGCATACAAAATGGAAGTTATCTATTTCTCCTCTTCGTTAAGACCTAGTTCATTACATATTACTTGCTATCCCTGATACCTTATTCTTTCTACCAGCGTTTCCTTTTTCAGATTACTGCTTAAAACGAGGGAAAGCACAATCTGCAAAAGACTGACCAGCAAAATCATAGCAAGAATTGATGTAATTGGAACATGATAGACATTCATTCCAAATATTCCATTATGCTTTGCATAGGCAAAGAGCGCATAGCCAAGTGGCAGACCAACGATAAGTGCTACACATATGGTGCCAACCGTAAAAATCAGTCCCTGTAACTGCAGGCATAAATTTAATTGTTTATTTGTCATACCCACAGCCTGTAATACACCATATTCCTGCTTCTTCGTGGTGATATTGATGATCATGGTGTTTGCCAGATTCATAAACCCAATGAGACCGACAATTGCCATGAACAGATAGCAGCCAAGCTTCATCATACGGCTTGCGTATTCTGCAGTTTGCAATTCTGCGTGATAGGTGTTCAGCTTGATATGAGAAGTATCGGAGAGCAGGTCATTCAGGCTTTGCTCTACAGATGCCACATCTTTTTTAGCACAATCCACCCACAGGTATCCATAAGATGTCCCTTTCGGATCTACAGAGCGGTATACTTCTTCCGGAATGACCAGATAAGTGTCCGCGCTTACAAAGGAGCCTGCGATTTTTCCATGATAGGTATAGGTTCCGCTTCCGTTATCAAAGTTGAATGTAATCGGTGCACCCGCAGAATACCCGTCAGCTTCCATCCACATGGACCAGCCAAAGAAAACATCCCCGTTTTTGACAGCCTGTGCATAGTCCATGGAACCGATATCGCCATGCCCGCGCATCATTTCAAAATCCTCTTGATTTACGATTGCAACCGGAAATTTTGTTCCGTTCAGATCTGCAGAGACGATTTCTCTCGTCAGTACATCCGTTACACCGGGGATGGATTTGATTTCTTTAATCAATGAATCATTCAGTGGGTTGTTCTGTAGGATTGTGTCCAGATTATTCTCCGAATAGGCTTCATCATAATTCTGGGAATAATCCAGCTGCAACTCAAATTGTCCATGGTTGATTGCAATCCGCGCCTCGTACTCCGGGTCAATATTCCCAACATAATTAGAGATAATTACAAACAATACACAGGAAAGCCCCATGGTAAGAATCGTAGCAATGGTTCTTTTCGGATTGCCTGTCACATTTGCCATTGCCATGGAGAAAACGGTGACATCTTTTCTGCCTTTTCGTCTGCCCTGTTTTTGCGTTTTGGAGCCGTCAAGATACCGTGTCGCTTCGATTGGTGAAATCCGGGAAACAATTTTCATGGGTTTGCGCAGAGCCAAAACGACCGTAAGAAACGATACAAAAATGCAGATGAGCATAATTGTTAGTGAAAACAGAGGCACCTGATGGTTCTTGATTCCGGACGATACCAGATTTCCCTGCTCCACCAGCCAGTTGAAACTGACTTTTGCAATCAGGAAACCAAACAGCAGCCCCAGCGGTATCGAAAGAACCGCCAGAAGAATGCCCTCACGAAAGATCAACTGCTTCATCTGCTTTCTGGTTGCACCCAGCGCCTTGATTTTTCCGTACTCCTGAACCTTCTGGGCGATCCCGACCTGGAAGATATTATAAATGACCACAACGGAAAACAGCACGATTCCGAGGATCAGGGTTCCACAAACCACAATCATTTCATAGCTCGGCTGCAATACCCACTGCAGGTAGAGGTCATTGATGATCACGTTTTTCTGGTCAATGCCGCAGAAATCCGCGATTTCTTTTATAACAGGCGCAACATTATTCATAGATACATTTGCAGAATCGCTCAAGGTAAAATAGATATTATATTGCCTGTCACCCTCCGCAACACGCTCATTATAAAAATCCTGCGAACCGAATACAACATAGGAAGCCTCGATGGTATATTCATCCCGGTCATATAAAATCCCGCTGACAGTAAATTCCACCGGTGCGTATTCCGACTGCATGCCGGAACGGTACTCCAATGTTACGATGTCTCCGACCTTTACATCATGGTATCCCACTGCATCAAAGAAAGCGCGTCCTGCGGCAATTTCCTGCGCCTTTTCCGGATAGGTACCTTCCTTCAACACATATTCCTGATTATAGGGAAGCATTTTCCTGACCGTTTCATCCGCACTGACAAAGCCGCCATTTTCATTTCCTTTCAGGATGCCCTCCGTACACATGATGCCGATATCAGATATCTCAGCTCTGCGTTCCACTTCTTTTAATTGCGTACCATCTGCGGCGATAAACAGGCCATAATTGCTTCCATATGAGCTTGCCGCCTGACTTTTCTGCAAACGGATCATTCCATTTCCCACAGTACTGATAATCACAAGCAGCATCGTAGTCAGACATATGGACATCATAATCAGTATACTTCTTGTCTTGTTCTTTTTGTCATTGCTATATGCAATCCTGCTTATTGTCTTCATCTGAAATCCACCACCTGTCCGTCCTCAATCACCAGAATACGGTCAGCGACCTGTGCAATTTCGTCATCATGGGTAATCATTACAATTGTCTGTCCATATTTTTTTGCTGTCATCTTAAGCAGAGCGATTACCTCATCACTGGTCTTAGAATCAAGATTTCCTGTCGGCTCATCTGCAAATATAATTTCCGGACGATTCACCAGTGCTCTTGCAATTGCTACTCTCTGCTGCTGTCCTCCGGATAACTGATTTGGCAGATTATAAATCCGGTTTTCAATCCCCAGAGTTGCAATAATATCATTTACATACGCTTCATCCACTTTTCTTCCATCCAGCCCCAGTGGCAGTACAATATTTTCCCAGACATTAACAGATGAAACCAGATTAAATGCCTGAAAAACAAATCCGATTTTTCTTCTGCGGAAAACAGCAAGGGCATCTTCCTTCATCCTGTATAAATCTTTCCCTGCTAAAGTAACACTGCCTTTTGTCGGGGTGTCTAGCCCTCCAAGCATATGAAGTAATGTACTTTTACCGGAACCTGACTTTCCAACAATTGCGACAAATTCTCCCTGCTCAATCTGAATGTCCACCTGATTGACCGCTTTGACCTGATTCTCACCTGCGCCATAAAACTTACAAAGCTGCTTGGTTTCTAATATCACACTCATGTTTTGCCTCCTTTTCATCCTACATCCAAATTGTATCAGGGCAATCTTTCATTTCACTTTCAAAAAACGAGCAGAAGTCTTACAGAATTGTAAGATTTCTGCTCACTTAAAATTTAACCAACATATGGTAATTGAATCACAAACGTGCTTCCTTTTTTCTTTTTGCCGGAGGTTACCGTGATCGTACCTCCGTGTTTTTCGATAATTTCTCTCGATAGAAAAAGTCCGATTCCTGTACCACTCTTTTCCATGACCTCCCGGGAACTTCCTCTGTAAAATCGTTGAAAAATTTTGTGATACTCATTCTGCGGAATACCAATTCCCTGATCCTCAATTTCCATTCTTACAAAATCGTTTCTTTTTTGTAACCGAATAAATATTTTTGAACCACCCGGACTGTACTTGACCGCATTATCCAGAACGTTGATCACCGCTTCACCAAGCCACCTTTTATCCTGCATAATCGTGCATGTTTCCATCTCTTTTTCATATTCAAAAACAAATTCAATTTCTTTCTCATCCGCTTTGGGATAAATACGGTTCACAGCAGATATGACAGTATCCATAAGCGGAAGTTTTTTCTTATTAATCTGAATCAGTCCGGTTTCCATCTTGGATATTTCAAGAAGCGACTGCAATAATGTCTCCAGTCCATCCAGAGCACTCCGACAACGAATACGAAACTCCTCCTGTTCTGTGGCACTTAAGTCATTCTGCATCAGCACACTAAAACATGTATCCAAAGCTGCAACCGGTGTCTTTAACTGGTGAGAGATATCAGAAACCATTTCTTTCGTGCTCTCTTTTTCTTCCCGTGCTTCTTCCTTTAGCAACTGAATATGATGTCCGATTGCTTCAAGCTGGTCATTCAATTTTTCCAGTTCAGCGTGATTTTCCGTTTTCAGTAAATCATCAAATTTATTTTCACGGAATCTGATCAGAATTTCTTCTAACTGGTCTAAAATTTTCTGATGACACGCATCTTCTTTTTTCTTCCAATAAAATAAAAAAGTCAAAAGAAGCACGCATATCACAGTGCTTACAGCACCGGTCACCATAACCTGATGTCGGAATTGCGAATAAAATGCATTCCCTTTATTCCCCCAGTATCCATATTGCTCCAATAATCGCCTTCCCTGTTCGTTAGTTTCAATATCCTTATCCTTAAGCAATTCCGAAACAGCATCCAGCCCGGAAAATTCTTCCTTTGCAGCAATCTCTGTCATAAGATTCATTTTATATTTATAATCTTCATAAAACACATACGTGGTAAAGCAATTTAATATTGCAAACAATAATATGACAGGTAATACCAAGGAGAGCACTACTGTAATCTTCTTGCAATATCTCTTTGTCACTGCCTTACCTCCTGATTCCATATATACCCAAGACCTCTGATATTCTTTATATAGACCGGTGCAGCCGGATTGTCTTCGATTTTCTCACGGAGTCTTCTGATATTGACAGCAATTGTATTTTCATCCACAAAATCCCCTTCCAGGTCAAACACATTTTCCAATATTTGTGTTTTTGAAAGAATCTGTTTCGGATTCTGAAGAAAAAAAGTCAGCATTTTCAACTCCGTTTTTGTCAGACTGATTTCACGGCTCTTTATCAGGACTTTCATTTCTCCTGCGATAAATACGATATCTCCCGAAATCATCTTTCCGGCTTCCGCTTTCTCCTGTCTGCGGCGAAAATGTGCTTCTATTTTCAAAAGAAGTACCGAAAGACTAAACGGCTTTGTAATATAATCATCTGCCCCTGCTTCATATCCCATGACCTGATCCATCTCCTGATCCAGTGCTGTAAGACAAATAATGTATGTATTATAATTGCATCTCATCCACCTTACAAATTCCAGTCCATTCCCATCTGGAAGATTCACATCACAAATGGTAACATCCACATTATTATCACTTGCAATTCTTTTCGCTTTTTTCACTGATTCTGCTGAAAAAACCTCATATCCGGATTTTTTCAGTGAGAATGTAATTCCACGATTTAAATTTTCATCATCTTCAACCACGAGTATACCTGGCATAGCATCTGCACCTCTCTTTATTAACTATTCATCTTAAAATGCTTCAATGCCTCCACAATTGCACTCTCTTTATCTTCTGGACACTGCGGTTGCCTGCTATCTTCATTTTTAGGTAAATTATAATTCTTTCCAACCTCAATTCCGCATTTTCTCTTTACCTGTGAGATATACAGATTGGAAACCTTCATGCCGGCATTATGTTCAGCCACATATTTCTTTATCTCATCATATGTAGCCTTAGTCTCTGCAGATGTTATATCATATCATCAAGTTCAATCGTGACATTAATCTAATCATCCGGCTTTTGTTTCAGTTGGGACAAAAGAACAACCGTCTCCACCGACACCGTATTCGGGAACATATCAACCGGGCAGACTTTCTTCAATTCGTAACCTCTTTCACAAAGATACTTCAAATCCCGTGCCAGAGTTGCGCTGTCGCAGCTTACGTAAACTACCCGGTCGGGCTGCATTTTGATAATGGTAGAAAGCAAGGTCTCGTCGCAGCCTTTTCTCGGCGGGTCTACTACAATCACGTCAGCACGTTCACCAGTGCGTGCAAACTGCTCTGGAAGCACTTCCTCTGCTTTTCCCACAAAAAATTCCGTATTATCAAATCCGTTCAGACATGCATTCTCTTTAGCATTCTCAATGGCTGCAGGAATGATCTCCACGCCCCTTACCATCTTTGCTTTCTGCGCAAGAAACAGGGAAATAGTTCCAATTCCACAGTAAAGATCCCACACAGTCTCATTTCCGGAAAGCTGTGCATATTCCAGTGCTTTTCCATAAAGACGCCCTGTCTGATAAGGATTTACCTGAAAAAAGGACAGCGGCGAAATCTGATAGGAAATCTCTCCGATCTTGTCTGTAATGTATGGCTGTCCCCAGAGCAGCCGCACCTTTTCCCCAAGGATCACATTATTTCTCTTCTTATTCACATTTACCATCACACTGACAGTCTCCGGAATCTGACGAAGGGATTTCACCAGAGCCTCTTCGCCAGGAAGCTTCTCCCCGTTAATGATCAGACAGACCATCATCTCGTCCGTAAAAAAGCCATATCGAATCAGCACATGGCGCACAACCCCCTTGCCAGTATTCTCATCATACGGCTGGATGTGGAACTTCTCCATATGAGCGATCACACGATCCAAAACCTCCTTATTCCGTGTTACCCCAAGAGCACAGTCCCGATTCTCAATAATACTGTGTGTACGGCCGGCATAAAATCCGGTAATAATTCTGCCGTCTTTTGACTTTCCAACTGGAAACTGTGCTTTATTTCTATAGTGGAAAGGCTGGTCCATTCCCAGGATTTTCTCCATAGGAATATCTGTAAAGCCGCCAATCCGCTCCAAATGTCCCCTGACTTTGGAAGTCTTAAATTCCAGCTGCTTCTCATAAGAAAGGGCCTGCAGCTGGCAGCCTCCGCATTGTCTTGCGAACTGACACTTCGGCTCCACACGGTCAGGAGATGGGGTGATAATCTCCTCCAATCTTCCGTAACCGTAATTTTTCTTCGCTTTCATGATCTTTGCGCGGACTGTGTCTCCGATTACTGCATCTTTGACAAAAACGGTGAAGCCATCAGCCTTTCCGATACCTTCACCGTCAATTCCGCAATCTTCAATCTTTAACGTAACAATATCATTCTTACGATACTCCATAAAGATTACCATTCTCCTGTCTTTCTTAAGTTAGATTCAAATATTCTGTTAAATCCAAGCCATTCTTTCTTGCTCTTATCTGCTGCAAAAATCTCGGTAAGAGTCTCCATGCGGGCATCTGTATTATCTGCAAGATTCAAGGCAACTGCCTCTACCATGGCAGGTTTCTTAGGGGAACCGTACTCAAGTTCGCCATGATGTGCCAGGATACAATGTACCAGCTGGTTCTCCAGATCCAGTGGAAAGTCCGGTATCTCCTTAATCAGATCATGAATCATCTGTGCTCCGATTATAATATGTCCCAGAAGCTGTCCCTCATCTGTATAATCATTCAGTGGAAAAGAAGAAAGTTCTCTTGTCTTTCCTACATCATGAAGAAGTGCTGCTGTGATCAGCATATCTCGCCTGATCACCGGATAAGCAGATGCCATATAATCACAAAGCCTGGCAACACTTAAAGTATGCTCCATCAGCCCGCCTATAAAGCCATGATGTACGGTTTTGGCTGCGGAATGCTCCTCGAAAGATTTCAAAAATTCTTTATCCTCTATAAACAGTTTCTTCAAAAGTGTATTCAGATAGGTATTCTTCACAGTGCCGATCATGGCAACCAGCTGGGTATACATATCATCCGTGCTGTTCTCACTTACCGGAAGATAATCTGCCGGATTGTACTCACCCTCGCCTGCTTTGCGCACACGCTTGATATTCAGCTGCATAGCTCCTGCAAAGCTGGTTACGTCTCCCATGACTTCAATGTAATCCAGTGCGTCAAAATCATCAATTCCAAGAGAATTCGGATCCCAGATCTTTCCATCCATCATTCCAGTCTTATCCTGGAGTATAATATTCTCATAAGGCTTTCCGTTCTTGGTCACAGCCGGCTGCTTCTGCTTACACAGATAAATGCCACTGATCCGGTCGCCTTCATGCAACTCATTTAAAAAACGCATAATTTCCTTCCCTTTCTAAAAAAGACACGTCCGTTTTCCCAGACATTACAATCTTTTGTATCATAACAAATATTTATGAACATTTTATGAATTTCTCCCCACTTTTTCCTTTTCAAGTCCTTGAAAATCATGTACAATAAGGTGTGCAGTAATTATTGTTTACAAATTTGCTATTTAGTGTGTTGAAAGTTGTTCAAGGCGGACGCACTCGGACAATGGTTATTGCTCACTCGCCGGCGCAACGCTCCAGCGAACTAACTGCTAACTGCGACTAAATCGTTCAGGAGAGCCTTCACGATTAAGTCTCCGTAAGCAGTGGATTTCGCCTACGCTAAAACCGCGCCTGAAATGGCTCGCTAGAGCAATAACCATTGCCCGAATGCTGTGTACTGGCTGGGACTTATTTGTACATAGGAACTTTCAACAGGGGTGAGGGTGAGTGACTGGCTTCCCTACACTTTCTTGGCAACGATAGATTTGCAAAAAACAATAAAGTTGCGGGATACCAACTACTTCCCCCCATCCCCCGTTGTTGTCGTTACTGTTTCTTTCTTCCCTTTCCAGTAACCAGCGATTTTGCAATGTATATTCGCAAGCCGCGCATTTCAGGAGCGGTTTTAGTGGAGGCGAGATCCATGACTTACGGAGACTTAGGCGCGAAGGCTCTCCTGAGCGTCTTAGTCGTAGTTAGTCATTAGCTTGCCGGAACGTTGCGACGCGCGGCGGTGAATATACATTGTGAAATCGCGTCCGGAATAACGACCAACACATTAAATAGCAATTGATTTATAGGAGATATTATGAATCCAAAAGCTTTAAAATCACTTGAATACTACAAGATTATCGACCAACTGACAGAGAAGGCTTCTTCCCAGATGGGGAAAGACCTGTGCAGGCACCTCCTGCCCTCTGAAGATGTTTACGAAATCCGTCATATGCAGACCCAGACCAGAGACGCCCTCACACGCCTTTTCCAGAAAGGAAACATCTCCTTTGGAAGCGTAAAAGACGTGCGCGGCTCACTGAAACGTCTGGAAATCGGAAGTTCCCTTGGAATTTCCGAACTCCTTGCCATTGCCGGACTTCTGGAAAATACCAACCGTGTCAAAGCCTACTCCCGAAATGAGCGCGGAGATGCAAGAGAAGACTCTCTGGACGGCATGTTTGAGAGTTTGGAGCCATTGACTCCCCTCTCAGCCGAAATCCGCCGCTGCATCATTTCCCAGGACGAAATCAGTGACGACGCCAGTGCCGGTCTGATGCATGTACGCCGCAGCATGAAAGTTGCCAATGACCGCATCCACACCCAGCTGGCCTCTCTGGTAAACGGCAGCGCCCGCAATTACCTTCAGGACTCCGTTATCACCATGCGAAACGGCCGCTACTGTATCCCGGTAAAAGCCGAATACAAAGGTCAGGTTCCAGGTATGATCCACGACCAGTCTTCCACTGGCTCCACTTTATTCATTGAGCCTCTGGCGATTGTCAAACTAAACAACGACATCCGCGAGCTGGAGCTTCAAGAACAGAAAGAGATTGAGGCAGTTCTCGCTACCTTAAGTGAACAGACCGCCCAGAATGTGGACGCCATTCGCGCAGACCTTGACATTATGATCCAGCTGGATTTCATTTTTGCCAGAGCAGGACTTGCACTGGATATGAATGCCACAGAACCCATTTTCAATACAGAGAAACGCATTCACCTGAAACAGGCACGCCACCCGCTCATTCCCAGAAAAAAAGCCGTTCCCATTGACATCCGTCTTGGAGAAGACTTCGACCTCCTTGTTGTAACCGGACCAAATACTGGTGGTAAAACCGTTTCCCTTAAAACAGTTGGGCTTCTGACCCTGATGGGACAGGCGGGACTTCACATTCCAGCCCTGGACCGCTCCGAGCTTTCTGTTTTCCGTGAGGTTTACGCAGATATCGGGGACGAGCAGAGCATCGAGCAGTCTCTCAGTACCTTTTCCTCACATATGACCAACGTAGTGTCTTTCCTGAAAAAAGCAGATCAGGACTCTCTGGTGCTTTTTGATGAGCTTGGCGCTGGTACCGACCCGACAGAAGGAGCGGCACTTGCCATCTCCATTTTGTCCTTCCTGCATGAACAAGGCATCCGCACTATGGCAACCACCCATTACAGTGAACTGAAAGTTTACGCCCTGTCCACTGACGGCGTTGAAAATGCCTGCTGTGAGTTTAATGTGGAAACCCTGCGTCCTACTTACCGCCTACTCATCGGTGTTCCTGGAAAGAGTAATGCCTTTGCGATTTCTTCCAAACTTGGACTTCCGGACTTTATCATTGAGCGCGCCAAAGATCAGATCAGCCAGAAGGACGAGTCCTTCGAGGATGTACTTACCTCCCTGGAAAACAGCCGCGTGATCATCGAAAACGAGCGTCAGGAAGCAGAGCGTTATAAAACCCAGATTGCTTCCCTAAAACAGGAGTTAGAGTCCAAGCAGGAGAAGCTGGACGAACGTAAAGAGCGGATCTTGCGCGAAGCCAACGAAGAAGCCCGTAAGATTCTTGCAGATGCTAAGGAATACGCAGATCAGACCATGAAAATGTTCCACAAATTCCAGAAAGATCACGTGGACACTGCTGCCATTGAAAAAGAACGCCAGAACCTTAGAATCCGCATGAACAAAGCCGAAAAGGGCATGTCCATGAACACCACCGTAAAGAAACCGAAAAAAGAGCTGAAGCCTAAGGATCTTTCCCTTGGAGACACCGTTCAGGTACTGAGCATGAATCTGAAAGGAACTGTCAGCAGTCATCCCGATTCCAAAGGCTTTCTTTTTGTACAGATGGGTATCATCCGTTCCAAGGTTCATATTTCTGACCTGGAGCTTGTTGACGAACCAGTTATCAACACTCCTGGACTTTCCAGAACAGGAGCAGGCAAGATCCGCATGTCCAAGTCTACCAGTGTTTCCACTGAAATTAATCTTCTTGGAAAAACTGTAGATGAGGCTGTGGCAGAACTGGATAAATATCTGGATGACGCTTATCTGGCACACTTAAAGAGCGTGCGTATCGTACATGGTAAAGGTACCGGTGCCCTTCGAAAAGGAGTACACAATTATCTCCGCCGCCAGAAGCATGTGGCAGATTTCCACCTGGCTGAATTTGGCGAAGGAGATGCTGGTGTTACCATTGTAGAATTTAAGAAATAACTATATTTTATAAGGAGAAACTATGGTTGCTAAACAGAAAATCCTCATTGTCGATGATGACAACAATATTGCAGAGCTGATTTCTCTGTATCTTACCAAAGAATGTTTCGAAACAAAAATTGTAAACGATGGCGAGCTGGCTTTAAAAGAATTTCAGACTTTTCGCCCGAACCTGATTCTTCTGGATCTGATGCTTCCAGGTATTGACGGCTATCAGGTCTGCCGTGAGATCCGCCACACCTCAGACGTGCCGATCATTATGCTTTCCGCAAAAGGAGAAACCTTTGACAAGGTACTTGGCCTGGAGCTTGGCGCCGACGACTACATTATCAAGCCTTTTGATTCAAAAGAACTGGTTGCCCGTGTCCGTGCAGTTCTACGCCGTTTCCAGCCCAAACAGGCTGCAGTTGTAAGCGATGAGAAATGTGCCACTTATCCGGATCTTATTGTCAACCTTACCAACTATTCCGTTACTTATATGGGAAAACAGGTAGACATGCCGCCTAAGGAGCTGGAACTTCTCTATTTCCTTGCTTCCTCACCCAATCAGGTATTCACCAGAGAGCAGCTTCTGGACCACATCTGGGGCTACGAATATATTGGCGATACCAGAACTGTAGACGTTCACATTAAACGTCTGCGCGAAAAAATCAAAGATCATCCGAACTGGTCTATTTCTACAGTCTGGGGAATCGGATACAAGTTTGAGGTAAAAAGCGAATGAGAAAAACGGTTCACAGCAAACTGATCTGCAGTTACATTTTCATTGGAATTGTAGGCTTCCTTTTCGCTACAGCAGGTGGCTCTCATTTCGTGGAAACCTATCTGGAAGAAGAAGTTGGCGCAAGGCTGTATGACAGTGCTGTACGATTTGCTTCTGATGCTGTCACTGTACAGCAGGTTGCAGACAATGATAGCAAAGGACTGGAAAAGATTATGGATATTCTGGCTTCCGGAGAGGAAGCCGGGATACTGATCCTGGATAAAAATTTCCATGTGATCGTGCAGTCCTCAAATCTGGAATATAACGTCAGTTCTGCGAAATCCACTGCCGATTCTGAAGTTCAGACTTCAGAAACAGATAAAATCCCAGAGAATGGAACATCCTCTGAAAAATTCTCTGCTGCAAACACAATTTCCATCCCCTATTCTGATCTGGACTTCTGGCTTAATACCCAATATCAGATCAGTAATTTTTATGGCTATTTTTCCAGTCCCCATCTTAATGTGATGATATCGGTGGAAAATTCCGGTGTAACAGAAGGCTATGTTACCTACCATTATGACATGCAGCAGCTTTATCAGAAACGAAGCGGTCTTCTTGGAATTCTTCAGATGGTTTTTTTTGCCGTGTATGCCTTGTGCGGACTGCTCCTTCTCTGCTATCAGAAATGGATCCATACTCCAATGCAACAGATCATCAAGGGGGCTTCCGAATATGCCAACGGAGATCTGAGTTATCGCATTCCAGTGAAATCCGAGGACGAAATGGGCTATCTTGCCAAAACCCTGAACTACATGGCAGACAGGATCAACCAGAACGGAGAATACCAGCGCACCTTTATTGCCAATGTTTCCCACGATTTCCGCTCTCCTCTGACTTCCATCAAAGGATATGTGGAGGCAATTCTGGATGGCACCATCCCCCCGGAATTGCAGGACAAATATTTAAATATCATTTCCCATGAAGCTGACCGTCTGGAAAAACTGACGCGGAGCCTTCTGGTGCTGAATGATCTGGATGAACGGAAACGGATGATGAATATCCGCAAATTTGATATTAATGATGTGATCAAAAATACTGCCAATACGTTTGAGGTAATCTGTTCCAAAAAGAATATTGACCTGGAACTGCTGCTTTCCGGAAGAGAGCTGTTCGTAGAGGCAGATATGGAACAGATCCAGCAGGTACTGTACAATTTATTGGACAATGCAATCAAATTCAGTAATGACAATTCCTCGATCAACATTGAAACATCCGTAAAAAATGATAAGGTTTTCGTTTCTGTGAAGGATCACGGAGTAGGAATCCCAAAGGACAGCCTGTCCAAGGTGTGGGACAGATTTTACAAGACAGATACCTCCCGCGGAAAAGACCGGAAAGGTACAGGACTTGGGCTTTCTATTGTGAAAGAGATCATCAAAGCTCATAATCAGAATATTAATGTGATCAGCACGGAAGGTGTTGGAACAGAATTCATTTTTACTTTAAAGAAAGCAAAATAAATTATTCAGCAATTCTTTTTATAAACGAAGACCTGGAGCGTGTTTGAAAAAAGCTCCAGGTCTTTTACTATTTCCAGTCATATTTGCGCAGATGCCCATCCAGTTTCAAATGGGCAAAGTCATGCTGACGAAAGGCTTCATAAAGAATAATGGCAACCGAATTACTCAGATTCAGGGATCTTGTTTCTCCCAGCATGGGAATCCTTACGCAAGTCTCCTGATTGTCACGGAGAATCTCTTCCGGGATTCCAGCGCTCTCCTTGCCAAACATGATAAAGCAGTCGTCCTCATACTTCACATCCGCATAAGTCTGAGGTGCTTTCGTAGTCGCATAATAAATCTTCGCTCCAGGATTTCTCTCCAGAAAATCTTCATAATCCAGATAAGTAGTTACATCCAGATCTTTCCAGTAGTCCATTCCGGCACGTTTCAGTGCTTTCTCACTTAATGAAAATCCCAACGGCTCGATCAGATGGAGCCTGGTTCCTGTAGCCACGCAGGTACGTCCTATATTTCCTGTGTTCGCCGGAATCTCCGGCTCATGAAGTACAATGTTTAATGTTCCCATAGTTTTTTATACTCTCCTGTAATTACAGCAGTTTTATTTCGATTTTAAGGCAATATCTTATATATCTCGTCTTTAGCCGGCCGCTCCAGATACCTGCCATTCCCATTGTAGTAAAGCATTCTGTCATTTCCAGCATTCGTCTGTCCAATCACAGCAGCCATCATGCCCATTCTGCGAAGCTCCTGCACCAATGCTTCTCCTGCCGGAATACCGATCAGAACAGCCCCTTCCGAATTCAGCTTATAAGGATTAATGTCAAAGATTTCACAAATTTCAATTGTCTCCTGGCGTATGGGTACCTTGGAAAAATCCATTTCCAGTCCCACCTGGGAAGCCTCCGCCATCTTCCACAGAGCACTCAGAAAACCGCCCTCCCCCATTGCATAAAAAGCGGTAGCGCCAGCTTCTTTTACATTTATCTCATCCGCTGTCCCGTAAAGGGTTCTCAGATTCTCTGCCTCCCGTAAAAAACCTTCTGAAAAATGCTCTCTTAAAATCTCACGCTTTTCCCTTGCAATCTGCGCTGTGCCGTAAAGAGCAATGGCTCCAGCCACCACCAGTTCGTTTCCAGGCGTAAGAAGCCCGCTGATTTCAGCCTGCAGTGCTTCCATAGCCGCTTTTCCAAGCCTCATTTTCTCTTTTCCCTACAGAAGAAGAGAGAGGACAGCAGGAACTACCATTGCCAGAACAAGAATAACAGCAATGATCGCAGTTACAAGTTTTCTTTTCTTTGGATCAAACATTCCCATAATTTTTTAACCTCTCATAACCATCCGGCACTTTACAGACTACAAATATACGCCATGTCAATACGGCCAGCCGAATAGTTACACCCTTTCTTTATTATATCTGAATTTCCTTCACTGCCGCATTATGAAGCAGTGGATCCCGGTTTTCATAGTCAAACAGCAATATTTTTCCATCCCGGAACACCTCAATATGCGCTGTCTTTGGCACCTTTTCCTGGCGCCTGTACTCCCAGACAGCTTTCTCATAGGGCTTCTGGTCATACTCAAAGGATGGATGGCTTTTCAGGTTTTCGCGAAGATACAGGTCGTAGATCATGCTGTCTGCCACCTTTTCCCAGGTTGCAGTTTCCATTCCTCTGCAATCTTCCGCAGCTTTTCCCGCAGGATTCTCCACTTCAGGATCCTGATTTCCAGATTTTCCTGAGGATTTTTCTTCCAGTTCTTCCTTCACAAACTCCAGCAGGATCTCATATCTGCGCATTCTGGAATGGGAAATCTCTGAATAACCTTTTTTCTCATAAAACTGTCCCAGCTTCTCATACAATGTGAAAGCATCCTCAAACAAAGGCTCCACACAGGCGATGGTATTCTGAAACTGTCCACTATTATAGTACAGTTCCACCATACTTTCCACCATTTTCAGCTTCAAAATGTCTTCATATGGCAGCCACCTGGTTCCCAGTACTTCATATGGCTCCAGTTCTTTATGCACAATACCATATTCTTCTGTCATCTCTTTCATATGAGAGCCCTTCAGAACCTTCAGAAATCCAAGCTGAAGCTGCTGGGGACGAAGTGCATAAACATCATTGAAGGACCGGTGAAAGCTGTCATAATCCTCATAAGGAAGACCAGCGATCAGATCCAGATGCTGGTGAATATTCTTAAAACTATGGATGCGGTTTACAATCCCTGCCAGCTTCGGAAAATCCATAGTCCTGTGGATAGCACGAATAGTGTCCGGATTTGTGGACTGTACACCGATTTCCAGCTGGATCAGCCCCGGACGCATGGTGCTCATCAATTCCAGTTCATTTTCCCTCAACAGATCTGCGGAAATCTCAAAGTGGAAATTGGTAATTCCATTATCATGATCTTTTATGTACTGCCAGATGGTCATTGCATGATCGTGCTTACAATTAAAGGTTCTGTCCACAAATTTCACCTGTGGCACTTTATGATCCAGGAAAAACTGAAGTTCTTTCTTTACCAGTTCCAGGTCGCGAAAACGCAGTTTCTTGTCCACAGATGACAGACAATAGCTACATGAAAAAGGACAGCCCCGGCTGCTCTCATAATAGATAATACGGTTTTCAAAATCCTTCAGATCTTCATAAGCAAAGGGTACCCTGCTTAAATCCATGATCTGCCGCCATCCGTTATTCTGAATTGTACCGTCCGGTTTACAGTACACAAGTCCGGTGGTTTTCTCCAGAGAAGGACTTCCATTCATATAGTGCTTCACCAGTTCCAGGAAGGTCTCCTCTCCTTCTCCAACCATTACACCATCAAATGCCGGGTTCTTTTTCAGAAATTCCTCTGCATCATACGATACCTCCGGGCCTCCCGCCCAGAAAGGAACATCCGGCAGGATCTTTCTCAGATCCTGCATCAGTTCCCGCACAAAAGTAATATTCCAGATATAGCAGGATATGCAGATCACATCCGGATGACATCTGTAAATATCCTTCAGAATGTCATCCTTCTGCTGATTGATGGTGTATTCCCGAAGTACAATATTGCTGTCATATTCTTTTGCGCAGGCTTTCAGGTTAAAGACAGCCAGATTGGAATGTATATATTTTGCATTACATGCTGCAAGTAATATCTTCATCGTTCTTACTCGTCCAGAAGTTTCTTTAACTCTTCTTTATCCGTAAGACCAACCAGACGGTGTGCTTCTGCTCCGTTCTTGAAAATGATCAGGGTAGGAATGCTCATAACCCGGAACTGCTGTGCAAGCTCCATGTTCTGATCCACATCAAGCTTTCCTACTGCATAACCTTCCTCTCCCAGTTCCTCCACGATTGGCCCCTGACGCATGCATGGTCCGCACCAGGTTGCCCAGAAATCAAGAAGAAACGGTTTCTCGGATTTTAATACTTCCTCTTCAAAATTCTGTGTTGTGATTACTTTTGCCATAATTGATCCATCCTTTCTATCGGTCTATTCTTCTCTCTGATTTCATGCCGAAATTCTACTTTTTTTGTCTGTTTCTCACATACTGGTTTGCACTGAGTCCTGCCTGAGCACCATCGTAAACTGCCTTTGCCACCTGCAAAAGACCGCCGGTACAGTCACCTGCTGCAAAAAGCCCCGGAATGGTGCTCTCCATCTTTTCGTTTACCTTGATGTTACCTTTCTCAGTAAGTGCCGCGCCCATCTGTCTTGCCATCTCTGCACTTCCTGCAGTTCCAAGCGCTACAAAAACGCCGTCTGCCGGGACAAATGTCTCCGTGGAATCCCTTACCGGACTCTCCGGGTTATGGAGCTCTGAAGCTTCCATTTCAGCTTCCTTTCCTTCTGGCAAAAGCTGAAAGTTCTTCTCTCCGTCAGTATCTGATTTTGCATCCGTCTCAGACTCAGAGATCAGACGCAGTCCGGACACCTTCTCGTCTCCCTCTACAGACTGAATTTTCATTGTATTCACCGCAAAAGAAGATTTCCTGGAAAACTCCGGTTCTTTCCCATCTGTGTAAATGGTAACAGAACCAGCCATAGGTGCCAGTTCTTCTGCCTCATGAAGAGCGAAGTCGCTGTTTCCAAGCACTGCAACATCCTTTCCCCTGTAGAAAAATGCGTCGCACACAGCACAGTAGCTGACACCTCTTCCCTCAAGTTCCTTAATCCCCGGAATTGCAGGAGCCTTTCGTTTGCTTCCTGTGGCAAGGATCACGCTGATGGTGTCAAAATCACCTGCTGTTGTCTTTACTGTAAAAGTATCAAACCCGCCAATCCCCAGCACCTGTGCCTCCAGGATCCGCACGCCTAATGCTTTTGCCTGTGCAAGTCCTGTCTCAAATAATTCTTTCCCGGAAACAGGATGTTCCATACCATAATAATTCTCTATTTTTTCTGCTTTTTCCAAAGCACCAATGCCGTTATTGATCACCAGTGGATCCATATTTGCCCGGGCAGCATACAAAGCTGCGGAAATTCCTGCCGGTCCGGCACCGATAATGATTATTTTTTCCATATACTTCAGAATCACCTGCCTTTCTCATGATTCCAATCTTTCCCATATATTGTTATTTTTCTTACAATTTCACGGTTCAGTATCTTCACAGTTATACCCTTCCCGGAATAGTACCTGTTAAATAGTTACCTGACAATATACTTTCCATAAAAGAAATTCAGACTTTTCATTTTTCGTCGGTTCTTTTTTCGTCTATAGCCTTCTCTGCATAAGCCAGTCCCCAGAATATCACAGCTGGCATACACGCCATCAACGGAAACGCATAACGCAGAAGACCGTTTACCGGAGAAGCTATACAGATTGCCACATTCAGCGCCGGGGCAGCCAATACCAGGATTCCTTTCCATCGCTTCCTGTAGATCAGATATCCAAGGAGCAGAATCACGATCCATGTGTAGGTTCCCGCATTGCAGATCTGCGCAAGACCTGGAATCTGACTCCACAGATCGGCATAACGTTTCAACTGATTCCTTGTCTCTGCGGAAAAGATCTGATGATAATCTGACTCTTCAATCAGCGGCTCATTTACTGTATAGAAGCGGTAGGAGCTCTGCGCGGTGCAATTATGAAATGGGTAATAATATCCATAGCTGTTATGAAGTGTGGCTTCTATATACACCCCCGGATGCCTCAGAAACATGCTGAACCAGGCATTAAAGTAGCGTTTCAGCTTCGCCATGGTAATATGTCCGCCGCGATAAGTTGCCTTTACCGGATCAGACAGTTCCGGATTATACAAATCCGCAATCTCATCATACTTCAGCACCCCGTCAATTGCTTTAGCTTCTTCCTTTGTCACATCATCCGGATATTCCTTCAGATATCTGGCTGTCTGCTGCATTGGAATTGAGAAAAATACTCTGGATGGGAAATTACCAATGTATAGTCTCGGTGCCACTTCTTTCTGAAGCCCCATGTAGCCCACTGTCACAAGGATCACCATTCCAACTGCATACAGTCTGCGTTTTTTTCCAAGGAAAAAGAATAACAGGATAAATGCAGGAAGCACCATGTAAAGTCCATTATTTCTGGTAATGCACATGCCAAAGCCAACCAGAAACAGCACTGTCAGCTGCTGTCTTAAAGACTGACCGCTTTTTTTCCGAAGGGTGGGAATGCAGCATTCCACATAGATTACCATGAAAAGGGAAAACAGAGCGCTGAAACTTCCATCCTTAATGATCGTCTGGGAATAAGCTCCAAATACAGGCACAAGACTGAAAAATGCAATGCAGCAGATATTGAACCATCTTGGTGCTCCCCATGATTTCAGTTTATAACAAACAGTGGCATAACATACCGCATAAATCAGTGCCAGCACGCCAACCACCATGAAAATGCCCCAGTTATCACTGATCACATTTCCAATTGTCATCAAGGCTCCCATTATAAGGCTTAATTCCCATGGATGCTTGTTTGTAAATCTCTGATTTCCGGCAAACATATTCAGCTGCCGGAAGCCATCATAGGGAACACTTCCTGGCCAGAAGATCAGGATATAGGGAAGCCATCCTGCCAAAATCAGCAAAAATGCTACCAGAAGGTAGTGTTTTTCCATACATTCCGGAAATTTCTTTATATTCCTGCTGTGCAGAAAAGGATGCTTCTCTCCATATGCATATAAAAGACTGATCACTATATCAAACAGAAAAAAGAATCCTGCCCATGTAAGCAATGCGATCAGAATCTGATTTCTCCCAGCTGTAAAGAAGGACCAGTTTCCCTGCACGGAAAAGGACATTCCGATTAGCATAAAAACAGAAAACATGGCGGCGATCAGATGCGTGATCCATTTACAGCTTCTGCAAAAATTCCTCCAGCATTTCATGTACAATGCAATGATCGCAATGAGAACCACCAGTTTGTCGATTCCGATTCCTGTCATCTCTTTCTTGCATAAAGAAAGAAATGTTTCTCCCGGATTATCTGCCGAACCAGCATACAAGCCCGTCATGGAAAGAGCAAACACTGTTAAAATGGCGGCAATAACCGGCAAAGTATATTTTTTTAATTTTTTTTCCACTAATAAATCCTCCCGATTTTTATCACACTGCCATTCTAACATTACTATATATGAAAAGCAAGGCGTGGTTTTTACAAGGTAAATTTTTGGAATTTACAGATTTTTTGAAATTTTTGTTGCGCCAGAGCAGTTTCTGTGCTATTATATGCGCTGTAAGTTCAGAGAACTTATAAATGCCCAGATAGCTCAGTTGGTAGAGCAGAGGACTGAAAATCCTCGTGTCGCTGGTTCGATTCCGGCTCTGGGCATTTTTTTATTTTTCAGACACGCTCTGGAAAAAGCCGCCCCCGAAGGGGCGGCCTCATTTATTTTGTAAGCATTTTATCTAATGTTTCGTTCAGCATCTCTCTGGATGTCACCTGTATCGCCTGAATTCCTACCTTCTTCGCACCTTCCACATTATCCATGCGGTCATCGAAAAACAGACATTCTTCTGCTTTCAGGCTATATTTCTCCAGAAGAATTTCATAAATCTCCCTGTCTGGCTTCAGGGCGTGAACCTGATAGGAAACAACTCCCCCATCAAGCACATCCAGGAATTTCGCTCCCTTGGTGTGCACATGGAGCAGCTCTTCTGAGTAATTGGAAAGCAGGTAAATCTTATAACCCTTTTCCTTCAGCGCTGCAACCTTGTCCCAGACCTCCGGACGCTTTACAGCCATCTGCTCTCCGTTTCGAAGGAACCAGCCCATCACATCCACATCGTCCGGGTACTTCAGTTCATACTGATGAATGGCTTCCTCAAGGCTCAGCCTTCCTCCGTCAAGTCCCTGTACCCAGATCTCATTGTCAAACATTTCCTCGCCAATTCTCTTCGCCTCAGCTTCAGAAAGGCCGTAGTCCCTGGTCAGCATCTCAAACCAGCGATACTCCACCAGTACATCTCCAACATCAAAAATTAAATTCCGAATCATTAGTCTTCATAACCATTCGGGTTATTGCTCTGCCATCTCCAGGAATCCTCGCACATCTCACGGATGCCATTCTCAGCTGTCCAGCCAAGCTCTTTCGCTGCCTTGGAAGCATCGCAGTAGCAGGTAGCAATATCGCCTGCACGACGTGGTTTGATCGCATATGGGATCTTAACGCCTGTTGCAGCTTCGAAATTCTTCACAATATCAAGAACACTGTAGCCTTTTCCTGTGCCAAGGTTATAGATTGCAAGTCCAGGATTCTCCTCGATCTTTTTAAGCGCTTTTACATGACCTTTGGCAAGATCTACTACATGGATATAATCTCTCACGCCGGTTCCATCCGGAGTGTCATAGTCATTACCGAATACTCCAAGCTCTTTCAGCTTGCCAACAGCAACCTGTGTGATGTATGGCATAAGGTTGTTCGGAATACCATTTGGGTTCTCGCCGATGGTTCCGCTCTTGTGGGCACCGATCGGATTAAAATAACGAAGCAGCATTACGTTCCACTCCGGATCTGCTTTCTGGATGTCTGTAAGAACCTGCTCCAGCATGGATTTGGTCCAGCCATATGGGTTGGTACACTGTCCTTTCGGGCATTCTTCTGTGATCGGGATCTGTGCCGGATCTCCATATACAGTTGCAGAGGAAGAGAAAATAATATTCTTAACACCATGTTTTCTCATTACATCTACAAGAGTCAGGGTTCCTGCAATATTATTCTCATAATATTCCCAAGGCTTTACAACGGACTCTCCAACAGCCTTCAGTCCAGCAAAATGAATACAGGAGTCAATGTCTTCTTTGTCAAAAATCTGGTCAAGGGCTTCCCTGTCCAGGATATCTGCTTTATAAAATTTAACCGGCTTGCCTGTGATCTTGGAAACTCTGTCAAGTGCCTTCTCGCTGGAATTGGACAGATTATCCAGAACTACTACGTCATAACCGGAATTCTGAAGTTCTACAACTGTATGGCTTCCAATGTATCCTGCACCGCCTGTTACTAAAATTGCCATGATATTTTCCTCCTCGTTTACTGCAAAGTTCCCACCACTCATCACAATCAATAAACAAATAACCTTCTGCTGTTTTCTCTTTTCACAGCACTCCACGGAATGTTATCCGCAAACAGCAACTGTGATGGTTTATGTCCATTCTTTGCAATCCTTATTAGTAACCTGGAAGGCATTTTTTATGCCTGCCAAGTTTAGAATACCACTATTTATATTTTTCTACAATAGCTTTCATCTCAGATAATTTCTGTTCCATATCCCACACCAACTTGAACTGGGTTCTTGCACGATCCAGATTCTGATTCTCTCGATGAATGCGGAAGTAATGATCTCCCTCCAGATGGTCTGCCAGGAAACGCATTCCACACTCAAAGGTCATCAGGATTGCACCCATCGGAAGCATTTCCACCTCCAGATCTGTGAGGGCACCGCCGCAGCCTTCCAGAAATCCTTTTACATACACCTCAAACAGATGAAGGTCACAGGACACTTTGGAAATATCCTGCTCATCCTCTGCTGCCGTGCTTGCGCCAAAACGGATGGAATCACCAAAATCATTCAGAGAAAGTCCCGGCATTACCGTATCCAGGTCGATCACACAGATTCCCTTATGGGTAGCATTGTCGATCATGATATTATTCAGCTTTGTGTCATTGTGCGTTACACGAAGAGGCAGCTTACCTGCATCCTGTAAATCCACAAGTGTATGGGCCAGCTGCTCTCTTTCCAGGACAAACTGTATCTCCTTCTGAACATCAGCAGCACGTCCGCATGCATCCTCTTCCACAGCCTTTTTAAAATTGGCAAATCGCTTCACTGTATTATGAAAATCCGGGATTGTCTCATGAAGAGTATCTGCCGGATAATCAGCAAGAAGGCGCTGGAAATTACCAAATGCAAGAGCACTCTGGTAAAAATCCTCGTCATTTTCCACCTGATCAAAGCAGGTTGCATCTTCTATAAACAGATACGCTCTCCAGTATTCTCCCTCTTTATCTACAAAATAAGGAGCTCCAGCACGGTCATTTACGATATTCAGGGTTTCGCGCTCTGCATCCCCGCCATTTTCCAGGATTTTCTTCTTCAGCCAGGAGGTGACACCACTGATATTCTCCATAAGACCAACAGGATCTTTGAAAATCTGCTTGTTCATTTTCTGGAGAATATAGCGCTTCTGTCCGGCTTCTGTGGAAAATACAGCACAGTAAGTCTCATTAATGTGGCCATTTCCGAATATGCCAACCTCTTCAAGTTTACCGCCAAAATCAAAGCTGTTGATTACTTCCATCAGTTCCTGATGGCTTACATCTTTTGTTTTTCCCACTTATTTTTCCTCCCAAAGCTTCTGAGGATAAAGACCGTCATCTTTCAGCTTCTGAATTGCAGCAACTACTACCGGCTTATCTTCTTTATAGGTAACTCCGTACCATTTGTCCATAGATTTCAGAACTTTGACAGTTGCTTTCTTCTCGCCAAGAAGCTCATCTACAACAAATGGAAGGAAATATTCGCATTTCAGAGGATTCTTTTCCACATTTTCTTTCAGGAATAATGGGAATCTGTCCTTCAGTTCTCTCAGAATGCTTGCAGAAAATCCCCACATATTCATAGACACCGTAGCATCCATAGGAAGCTCTGTCCATGTAGCACCATCATCCTCGGTATAAGCAGCACCGCCATCTCTCTTCTCAATATGGGTGCGCTCATTAATATCCTTCAGAAATCCCTCTTCGTCTGTCACACAAACACCACGAGCCACATGTCCATTATCTGTCAATGTGTTCTCAAGCTTGTAGCCTACCATCATGTACTGATAAATGCCGTCTTTATCCTGATTCTCTGTAAGGAAATCATATGCCATCTTAAATGCATGACGTCCATAATAATCATCCGCATTAATAACGGCAAAAGGTCCATCAATCACATCAATACAGCTCATGATCGCATGTCCGGTTCCCCATGGCTTCACACGTCCTTCCGGAACTGTAAAGCCTTCCGGCAGATTATGCAGATCCTGGAATACAAATTCCACCTGGATATGCTTACTCATACGATCTCCGATAGCGGCACGGAAATCAGCCTCATTCTCCTTCTTTATAATAAATACAATTTTTTCAAACCCTGCCTGAATAGCATCATAGATAGAAAAATCAATGATAATGTCCCCGTCCTTATCAATAGGATCGATCTGCTTCAGGCCACCATATCTGCTTCCCATACCTGCTGCCATTACTACCAATACCGGCTTTTTCATGTTATTGCTGCCTCCCATTTTTTATTTGTCAAAGCGGAGATTCCTGATCCGCTTTGTTGCTTATTCATAACGATACCAGGGACAAACAATTGCCCCTGGTTCGATGGTAACAGACAAATCTCTTCTTGTCAATTTCTATCAATTATTTCACAGGAAATACTCCGGTTTTAATATTCCCAGACCGCTCCCCAGCACTTTTCCTGACTTCAGATATTTCTTTGCAGCTCTCTGAAGAGATGTGTTCTCGGAATATACATTCAGGTTCCGCTGTACTTTCCCCCAAATACGCCATTCAGCCTCACGCTCATCCCAATCTGTTTCTACGATCTGAAATTGATTCTGAAACATAATGATATTGCTTTTCTCCGGCAAAATGTCTTTAAGCCCCGGATAGAGCAGCCAGGAATGACACAGATACGGCATCTCTTTCCCCCAGAAAGCCATTCCCTGAATAATGGATTCCCTCACACTCTCCAGTGTGAGCTTTTCGCCCTGTGGAATATGAATACTGATGATTGGATCTCCTTTTTTTACCATTCTTTCTCCTGCTGTAAAATTCCAGCGGGAATCCATGATTTCAAATTGCATTCTTCCAAGCCTGAAGATGGTAAGCTTCATATGGCGGAAAAACCAGTCGTATTCATCAATTCCATACTCTCCATATTCCAGAAAACAGTTTTCACACCAAAAGGTCAGATCGTAAAAAGTGTCCCTGAAAATTTCCCGGCTGATTCCCCGCTTTTCATAAGCATCATAGGTTTCGGCGCCCATGCGGCATAAATAATACAGAAACACAAGCCGATAATCCTTTTCCAAAAGAATTTTTTTATAAAACAAAGCTCTGTCTTTCTCATACAAAAGCTTATTTTCCTGATATTCTTCCTCCCCAATGCGTCCGGATTCCTGAAGCTCATTAAGCAGATGCACAGCCTCCGGCAGCATGTTGATTTCAGCTAAAAATTCATTTATTTTCATTGGCAAATCCTCTGAGATTTACAACCTGTCCCGTTATTCTTGCTTCCTCTGC
Organism: Ruminococcus sp. 1001713B170207_170306_F1; assembly: GCF_015668065.1. Classification (NCBI taxonomy): domain Bacteria; kingdom Bacillati; phylum Bacillota; class Clostridia; order Eubacteriales; family Oscillospiraceae; genus Ruminococcus; species Ruminococcus sp. 1001713B170207_170306_F1. Next base: position 29,432 of record NZ_JADPEX010000004.1, read on the forward strand.
TGCCAGTGCCATCAGATGACTCTCCACGGAAACAGCAGCGTCTGTTTTACCCTTTCTTCCTTCTCCTACCATACGGACAAAATCATGCATCATACTCATATCACTTCCGTTATGTCCGTTTGCAGGTGTGTGAAGCTCTATTGTCTCCAGATTCCCACTGACAAAATCTCTGATCTCAATAGTACCTGCATCCATATCGCCTTTGATCTCACCTTTTGTTCCCATAAGACGGATCCGTCTAGCACACTGGTCTGTAAAGGCTGTCATAAGGAAGGACGCTGTTACCTGATTTTCAAACTTTATGTCAACGGACTGGTGATCTACTACTGTATTATCACAGTGGAATACACATCTTCCGTAAGGTCCTTTTTTCAAAGCCTCCAATACATGCTCCGGATCTGTCTGATCGGTCACTGCACGTACCAGATATCCATCTAAATTCTCCAGATAAAAGCGTGGTGCATAGAAAGCACATTCATCTCTATGTGGGCATCCATCCAGACAATAAGCAGGAGCTCCTTCCGGTGCATTTTCCTCTGTAAAATAAGACAGTTCACCAAAGGAACTGAGGCTTTCGCATTTACTGTCTGCCAGCCACAACATGATATCCATATCATGACAGCATTTCTGCAGGATCATAGGACTGGATTCCTCTGCATTTCTCCAGTTTCCTCTTACAAAGCTATGTGCCTGATGCCAGTAACCTACCTCTTCCATATGCTGGATAGTCATAAGTCTTCCTATTTTGCCTTCTTCCAGAAGTTCTTTTAATTTGGAAAAGAACGGAGAATACCGAAGTACGTGGCACACGGACAGAATACGGTCGTATTTCTTCGCCATCTCTCCCATTTCAATGATTTCTTTCTTGTCGGGAGACATGGGCTTTTCACAAAGTACATGATATCCCTTTTTCAGAGCCATGATCGTAGGCTCATAATGCATCCTGTCCATGGTGCAGATCATGGCACAATCTGCCAGCTTTTCTTTTCCAAGAAGCTCTTCATAGCTTTCGAAGCGAAGCTCTTCCGGAATATTGTGTCTTTTTGCAAAGCTCTCTCTGCGCTCTTTATCCGGCTCTGCAACTGCCACCACCTGAAATTCATCCGGATGGTCCAGTGCATACTGAGAATAAACATGACCTCCTCTAAGGCCTGCTCCAATTACAATACTCGTTACCTTTTTCATACTCTTTTACTCCTGTCGCAAACGTATTTTTAAAACCGTATCTTTTTCATCTGGCAATGGATAGGTAAATACAGGATCATCTCCGAAGGAAACAAAGGCCACATCCGGATACAGCACCGTATTCCATGCTTCCCCTCTGTTCACCTCACTGCCGTCAGCAAGATATGTAACAGATTCCAGCTTATCCGGGCCGATTCCATACAGCGGAAGTGCTCCAAGCGGTGTCTCATAAACATGAGCATAAATGATGTCACCTTTCTGGGTATATCTTCCCCAATCCGGCTTTTCCAATTTGGAAATTCCGCATCCGTAAATGCTCTCCCCATTTTTTTTCATCCATTTTCCAACTTCTGTGAGAATCTGAACACTCTCCTCCGGAATATTTCCACGGGCATCTGGTCCCACGTTCAGGATCATATTTCCACCCTTGCTGGCACATTCCACCAGCTTTCTTACAAGCATCTGAGGGGTCTTATACTGATGGTCGAAATTGCAATATCCCCAATGATTATTCATAGTGGCACAAAGTTCCCATGGAATGGGTTCTCCCTTGTCATCACATACTCCTTTTGGAGGAATAATCTGCTCCGGACTTGCAAAATCACCGCTGTAAATCAGTGGTTCCTCTGTTGTAATGCTGCCATGGTTATCCCCCGCACCTTCCAGACGGTTGTCAATGATCACATCCGGCTGATACTTTCGAACCATTTTGATCAGCTCTGTGGCTTTCCATTTTTCTCCGGTCATATCGTCATAGGAAAAATCGAACCATAGAAGATCCAGCTTGCCATACCCTGTTACAAGTTCCTTTATCTGGCCATGCATATACGCAAGATATCTGTCAAAATCAATTTTTTCATCTTTATATGCTGGATTGTTTCGCATAGGATGCTGCCTGTCTCCATATTTAGGAAAATCCGGATGATGCCAGTCGATAATGGAAAAATAAAGACCAACCTTTAATCCTTCCTCTCGGCATGCATCTACAAATTCTCTTACCAGGTCTCTGCCTGCTTTTGTGTTTGTTGACTTGTAGTCTGTCAGTTTAGAGTCAAACAGACAAAATCCGTCATGGTGCTTTGCTGTAAGTACCACGTACTTCATGCCTGCTTTTTTTGCCAGACGAACCCATTTCTTCGGATCATAATCCACAGGATCAAACTGATCAAAATACTTACTGTATTCCTCAATTGTCATTTCTTTCTGTGACATCATCCATTCACCGCATGCCGGAATGGAGTATAATCCCCAATGAATAAACATACCGAATCTGTCTTCCATAAACCATTTGGTGCGCTGTCTTATTTCCTCATTCATGTTTCTATTCTCCTGTCTTCTTCATTATATCAGAAAATTTTGTATATTCAGCATTTTTATCAAAAAACTTTCATTTCACCTGTCAACCTTTCACGGCTCCGCCAGACAGTGCCTCAATAAAGAATCTGCTGAAAATACAGTACAGAAGCACAGGCGGAAGAATGATAATCACCATAGCGGAAAAAAGTCCGTTATAATTGGTGTTAAAGGCTGTTGTGAAAGTAGACAAAAGCGCCGGTACTGTCAGCTTTTCCCTTGTGATCAGCACAAGAGAGGCCCAGTAATACTCATTCCAATTATTCAAAAACGCAAGCACAGCTGCTGTCATAATTCCCGGACGTGCAATTGGAAAAATTACTTTCATCCAGGTCTGTACATACCCACATCCATCAATTCTCGCCGCCTCTTCCAGCTCTCTTGGGATATTGTCGTAATAGTTTTTGATCACAAAAAAACTCACTGCAATTCCACTGCAGGAATAAATCAGGATCAGCGCAGATCTTGTATCATATAAATGCAGGCGGTTTACCAGATTATATACCGGATAAGTAAGGGCTGTGGCTGGGATAAACATGGTGGAATACAAAAGTACATTTACCAGTGCTTTTCCTTTGAATTCCATTCGCGCTACCACATATGCAGACATGGAAATCATCACCACACTGATCACCACGGAAACACCTGCGACAAAAAGACTGTTTCCAAAATATCTCATCACATGTAAATCTTTAAATGTGGAAATATAACCATCCAGACAAATGGATTCCGGAAGCTGAAAGCCAGGTCTCGCCATAGGATCTTTTTTCAGGCTGGATAAAACCAGCCAGCCAATGGGAAGCAACGACACGATCAGCGCCCACGCAAGACAAATGTAAGTCACGATCCTGGTTCCCGCCGGCATACTATTTACACCTTTCAGGGTATTTGTTTTTTTCATATTCATCCTCTTTTCCTTCTTATTCTTTCTCTTTCCTGAAAGAAATGCTGTATACAAAATTAATCACCAGAATGATCACCATCCCAGCCAGGATCTGGATCATTGCCACTGCATTGGCACGTCCAAACTGGGTTCTCGGACTGGTAATGGCAAGCTCGCGGATAATGTAACTGATACTGTAGGTTCCTGCAGCTCCTTTTGTCAGGAAATAAACCTCGTTATAAAGAAGGAAGCCGGAGGTTGCAGCAAGAACGGATACTGTTTTTAAAGTTCCTTTGATCATAGGGATTGTAATATACCAGTCCTGTCTCAGACCGCTTGCCCCATCCAGCATAGCTGCTTCTCTTACCTCTTCCGGCACTGCCATAATATTCCCCAAAATCATTAAAGTTGTAGTTCCTGTAAAGAAAATATAGGCACAGGTCATGGCCACAAAAGCCGGTCCTTTCAGAAGTAGGATATTATCCCTGAACTCTTTGTTGAAAAGACGAATGATCGGGTTGATAATTCCATAAGAAGGGTTGTACAACTGTAAAAATACAATGCCCATAGCGGCAGTTGAGATCATATTCGGAATAATATAAACATTTCGTACAAATTTAATACCTTTTACCTTTCTGGACAGGGCCAGCGCGATCAAAGCAGCAATGGGAATCTGTACCACTGCTCCAAGAATGGCCCAGGTAGTTGAATTTTTCAGTGCTTCCCAGAAAAATGGATACTTGTTAAAAATATAATCATAATTATCCCACAAATTGCTCCAGCCGAAAAACTCCGGACTAGTAATATTGGTATAATCCCATTTGCAGAAAGAAGTGATAAACACCGTAATAATGGGATACAGATAAAATACGCAAAATGCGATCAGGGTAGGCGCAAGAAACGCTATAATAAATCCTTTTCTCCGCGTACCCAGCTTATTCTTTCTTTTTTTCGCAGCATTCTGATTTTCCAAATTCATACCTCCAAAAAGGGAAGAGATTTCTCCCCTCCCTCTTCTATTTCATTCATAGTTTCTGTTCATCACAGCTGTGTGCTTTAAGCCACCAACGCGATCAGCTCTATCTGAAGTGCTGCAAATCTTGCATCAATATCTGTTCCTGATACCGCACACTCCATCAATGCATTGATGATAGCTTTGTCCACGTCAGATCCCCAGGTATAGTTCATGTCAATCACTACAGTATCAGCTTCATTTACCTGAGAGCAAGCCTGTGCAAGCTTTCTTGTAGCTGCGTCATCACTCTCTTCTGCAAGTGCGTTCAAATCAACTGTTGTGTTACATGGATTTGCCTGTACGCCAGTGAAAATTTTTTCTTGAACCTCAGCACTTGTCATATATTTGATAAATTCAAGTGCTAGCTCTGTTTTCTCATCACTCATGTTATTTGCCACAGCAAGTCCGCCGCCTGCAGAAGCGATTGCAATATTTCCAGGGAATAAAGCAGGCTCAATGGCATCTGTTAAAGAGGCATCAATTCCACTTGCATTCCATACACCATTGAAAAGAACACCAGCCTTACCATTTGTATTAAATTCTGCCATAAGATTACCGTTATCATCTGTAGTATGCTCAGAACCATTTGCCTGATCCAGATTTGCAGCAGTCTTAAATGCAGCTGCAAATTCCTCTGAATTGATGGTGTCCTCTGTCAGCTCAGATTCCAGCATTTTCTTTCCTTCATCTGTAGAAGCCATAACTGTATTTACAATATAGCTGGAGCCCTGTCCTGCAATGTATCCGTACACATCCTCGTCCAGAGCACGGATTTTTTCCATTGCTTCTCCAAAAGAATCCCAGTCTGCAAACGCCTCCTCTGTAATTCCGGCTTTTTCAAAAATATCGGAATTATACCATAAGCCACGGCTCTCAATCTGATCATGCACTGCATAAATATGACCATCCATATCATGCTGTGTATAGTTAAGACCAACTGCATCCTGCAGACCATTTTCATCGATATACGGTTTCAGATCGTATACCAGATCCTGGGAAAGTGCTGCCTGCGGAACTCCGCCACCGCCTACATCTACCAGATCCGGGAAGGAACCGCCAGCAACCTGTGCACTTACAATGTCATCTCTGTTTTCTACAGCGATTGGTTTGAATGTAACTGATCCATCAGCATGTTCCTTTGCGAACTCATCATAGATATCCCTCATAACCTGAGCTGCAGCCCACTCGCTCTCATCCTGGTAATATCCATGGTAAAATTCCAGAACATCATCATCTGCATAAGCAGTCGTTCCAAATCCAACCAGTGCAGTAGTCCCCATTGCTGCTGCCAGTAAAACACTTACCATTTTTTTCTTCATTACAAAAATCCTCCTTCATAAATTATACGTCTTTGCTTTAACTGTCCTTATTTTACCCTTGTTTTTGGTATTTTTGAATGAATCCCATTTGCAATTTACAGGTATTTATTGACATTTTCACAATAAAAATAAGGAAAATATTTACCTGACGGCAATATTTTCCTTATCTTTATTTTCCCTATTTATCTATTTTCATTTCACCCAGCTGCCGGGTAAAAGCTTCCGGTGAAATTTTACCGGTAAGCTCTCTGAAAATGTTTTCTGTAAAATAGGCTTTCTGTTCATAAGTCCACAGATTATCCGGAACTTCAATTTTATCCTCTGCACTTAACACCAGGGAAGCAGCCTGAAACAGCCGCGGCATTTCCTTCTCGTAAGAATCCAGAACTACCTGCTTATTCGCCGGAATCTGCTCTGTTTCCTCCAAAATCCGCGTCTGCACCTTCTTGCTTAGCATATATTTCAGGAACCGGATGGAAGCCTCCTCTTTCTGTTCGTTTCCACTTTTTCCAAGCACATAACCAAAACAGGCAGATTCGCAAGACAGATTCTTCCCGGATGTAGTTGGAAGCAGTGCATACTTGGCATTAATGTTTTCGGAAATCAGGGAAGCGCCCCATACGCCATTCACATATATGGCAAGCTTTCCTTCATTGAACAATCTGGTCTCATCCAAATAACTGTATTCTGCATTTTCGGAGGTGGAATATACATAAATTTCCTGCAGCCGTTTCAACACCTCTGAAATTGTACCGATATCGTTTCTGTCCTTTTCTGTACCTTCTTCCAGAAGCATATGATCCATAAAATAAAGATAGCCCTCCGGAGATGTCTGAAGCGAAGCAATTTCATTATTCTCACGCTCCGACCATTTCCAGATCTTGTAGCACATACCGCGAAAAGCATCCCAGGTCCTGGGAATTTCCTTTACGCCAGCTGCGTGCAGAATATCTTCATTATACCAATAACCACCACTTAAGGACAAAACATCTGACACTGTAAACAGCTCCCCTTCTTCTGTGGTCCAATAGTTCAGATTGGTCTGGGAAATATTGGAGGCAAACTCTTCATCTTTTTTCACATAGGGCATAATATCCAGCGCCATATCATTTTCTACAATAAAATCATAGGTTGTATTCTGTCCCATACCGCTGAAGGTAATCACATCCGGCATATCTCCCACCATGATCATGTCCTCCACCTTACGCAGCATTTCCTTTCTTCCTGGCATGGAGATCAGCTGCACCTCAATGTCCGGATTCTCCTTCTGAAATCCATCGTAAATATCCCTCATAGCTACATGATCTTCACCTGTTCCACCCCATGCATGAATCATTGTGATAGTTACAGGCTCTTTTTCTTCTTTCCCGCATCCTCCAAGGATCAGACTCCCTGCTATTCCGATACTAAAGAAAAGGCCTCTAATTTTTCTCTTCATGTTGTTCTCTTTTCCTGAATTCTTTTGGTGATACCCCGGTTATCTTTTTAAACATTTTTGAGAAATAACCAGCATCTTCCACTCCTACCGCTTCTGAAATCTCATAAGTCTTCATCTCTGTATTCTGCAGATATTCTTTTGCCTTTTCCACCCTTTTCATTAAAATCTCATCAAACAGATTCACACCTGTTTTATTCTTATAATAACGGCTGAGATAGCTGCGGTTCACATGCAGGGTATCTGCAATATCATCCAGCGTGATCTTTTTGCGAAAATTTTCTTCCAGATACTGTTCAATCTGATCAAGCAGTGATTCCGGTTCTTCTGCCTTCGTATGCTCCTGGATTTCGATCTCCTTTTTCAGTCTGGATAGCTTTCCAATTGCTTTTTCCACTGCCAGTGGAAGTTCGTCTATAATGGAAATCTTAAGCACATACTCACATACACTGTATTTAATGGCTCGTTTGGCATACTCAAAATCTGAATATGCGGTAAGGATGATCACCTGGGTTTCCGGGCAGGTTTCGTATATATATTTACATACTTCTAATCCGTCAACTCCAGGCATCTGTATATCTGTGATCACAATGTCCGGCATTTCTCCCCTGATTTTCTCCAATAGTTCCTGTCCATCACTGACTACGCTCTCCAGAGAACAGTCCATTTTTTCCCAATTTATCAGTTTCTGCAAAGCCTCTCTGATGTATCCTTCATCATCAGCTGCTATCACTTTCCACATAATTTCCACCTCTTTCAATTGGAACTGCAATTTCTATTTCCGTTCCCTTTCCCGGTTCGCTCCAGACCTGAAACTTGTAATGATCTCCATACAGGATCCGGAGCATTTTCTTTGTATTTTCCCAGCCTACATGGGTATGAGGAGTTTTTTCTTTATTTTCCTCTGCCTTCGTCTGATTCCGACAAACGCCTACTCCATCATCTTTTACCCAGATGTAGAGCATTTCCCTTTCATATAAAAGGACCTGCAGATTTCCTTTTCCACGCTTTGGTTCCAAACCATGCGAAACTGCATTTTCCACCAGTGGCTCAATAAGAAGACGGGGAATCAGATCTTCGCCGATTTTTTCATCTTCAAGCTTCACCTCATAAGACAGTTTATCCTGGTAACGGCTTTTCTGCAGATATAAATAAAACTGAACTATTTCCAGTTCCTCTTTTACCTTTATCTTAATCTCTTTTTCCCGGAATATCTTACCCTGCATCAGTCTGGAAAAAGCATTCAGTCCATCGTAAACTTCTTCGTTTCCAGCCATTTTCGCTTTCAGACTCAGCATGGCCAGAATATTAAACTGGAAATGCGGATTTATCTGGGACTGCAGATATTTTACCTGAGACCTGGCTGCCACAATTTCTTTTTCGTAAACCTGAGTGATCAGATATTCAATCCTGTCTGCCATCTCATTAAACACGATTCCCATGTCATGAAATTCCTGAATAGAGGAATCTTCCATTCTGGCATTCAGATCCGGTTTTCCAAAAGCCTGTATACTTTGGATCATCCTGGTAACCGGTTTGGTGAAACGGTAACTGATAGCATATGCAACCAGAAATGCAATTCCCAGTACCACAATAAGGCCCACAAGAACGATAAAAAGAGTGGGCTTCAAAATAGAAAAAATATTCCCATACCCTACTGAGATCACTGTACGTACTCCAAATCCACAGGAATTTCCATAACCAATCACCTTCGTACCCGCCAGGTCTTTTGTTCCATTCCATGAATTCTCAGAGGTCTGCAGCTTTTTCACCAGCTCCTGAGCTCCTTCCGAGGCAAGCAGCTGATCGTTTTTATCCAGGACAGCCCATCCTCCATTATGATACAGCTGTACCGTTTCCAGAACTTTCGCTACCGCACTCTGACTGATCTGCACGACTCCGATTCCTTTTTCCCTCATATTTTCATCATAAATTCTAAAAAAAATATTTAATTCATCTTTATCAGACAAACAGGCGTACTGGTCACTGGTACTTTTAAATTCCTGCTGCATGTTTTCGTATTTTCGCTTCTGTTCTCTCCCGGCAGCCAGTGTGGTGGCATAATAGTGCTCATAAATACATTCATTCCCATTATTAAACAGATAAATTCCAGTAACAAAAGGAAGCTGACGTTCCACCATATTCCGCTCTGAAAAAAGCTCCATGCTGTAAGAAAGCTGTGGTTCTATTTCCTCCAGGTCGTATTCTTCTTTCTGAAAAAAGTCATCCAGTACCGTATTATGACGTATGGCGATCACACTATCCTCAATAAACTGCATATGAGCCTCATACTGCTGACTGGTATATCGAAGTACATATTCAATATCTTCCTGTGTTTTCTGAAAGAAGAAAGAGAAAAAGACATAGAAAACAGCTGCACATACAGACAGTAAAGTACATACAGAGGTCAGTATCATCAGAAATGTAAGTTCCCTTTTCAGAGTGTAGTTTTTTTTCATTTTATTTATCCCCAGGGTAAATTTCTATATTATAAATTCATTATAGGAAAAGCTTTCGAAACTTGCAATCAGTTTTCACCAAAAAAAAAATAAAAAGCAGAAATATTTATAGCATTTCACCTAAATATAGGGTATACTGTTATTGTCTGAAAGAACAAGGGCAGGGTTTTTATATGACAGCATTCTGATAATGCCGTTATTTTTTTGCACCTTGTTAAAGTGATCATACTCACTTATGGACAAAGAAGGAGAGGTAAAATGAAAGTAATTAAAGTTAAGAATTATGAAGAGCTGAGCCGTACTGCAGCTACCATTATCGCCGGTGTTATTTTGTCCAAACCGGATTGTATCCTTGGACTTGCTACCGGTTCTTCCCCGGTAGGTACCTACGATCAGCTGGCTGCTATGTATGAAGAGGGAATACTGGATTTTTCCCATGTAAAATCTGTGAACCTGGACGAATATGTAGGACTGGACGGATCCAATGACCAAAGCTACCGTTACTTCATGAACAAGAACCTGTTCAGCAGAGTCAATATAGATATTAAGAATACCTATGTTCCGGACGGAACCAATCCGGATACAGAGGCCTGCTGCGAAGCTTACAATACACTGCTTAAGAATATGGGAGCTGCAGACCTTCAGCTTCTTGGAATAGGACCTAATGGTCACATCGGATTTAATGAACCAGACGACCATTTCCAGGCTGGCACACACTGTGTAGATCTTACAGAGGCTACCATCCAGGCGAATAAGCGCTTTTTTGCAAGCGAGGAGGATGTACCGCGCAAGGCAATTTCTATGGGAACCGGCAATATTATGAGCGCAAAGACCATTCTTCTTGTAGCTAACGGCAAAAACAAAGCCACGGCTCTCGCCGCTGCGATCAAAGGACCTGTTACCCCACAGTGCCCGGCTTCCATCCTTCAGTTCCATCCCAATGCAATTATTGTAGCAGATGAGGATGCACTGAGTGAGCTGTAATTTGTCAAGAGGACTTACTTGATTCGGTTAAATTTATGTTTATACAAAAATGGAGCTGCTTAGAAACGCAGCTCCATTTTTGTACCTTTTCCAAGATCACTGTCCACGTGAATCTGGGCATGATGCAAGGTCGCCCCATGTTTTACAATGGACAGTCCAAGACCGGTGCCTCCGGTCTGACGTGAATGACTTTTGTCAACACGGTAAAATCTTTCGAATATTCTTTTTTGTTCAGATTTCGGTATTCCGATTCCGTCATCCTCCACACGGTAATAAGCTTTTCCCTCTCTGTTTTTTCCTACGTAAATATAAATATGTCCACCTGGATTCGTATAACGAACCGCATTGTCCGCTATATTGTACAGCATTTCATAAAGCACATGACGCACTCCCTGAATTGTAACCGGATGACCGTAATATCTCAGGGAAATATTCTTCTTCTGGGCCTGATCCTGGAGATTGTTTACTACATCTTCTGCAAGCTCATTCAGTTCCACACTTTCCATGGAAACCACTTCATCCTGCTGTTCATCCAGCCGGGACAGCTGGATAATATCTGCCACCAGATTACCAAGACGATTGGCTTCTTTGTAAATTCTCCCTGAAAAATCCGCAATATTTTCCGGACGCACCATTCCATTCATCATCAGCTCTGCATAACCGGAAATCGACATCAGCGGGGTTTTCAGCTCATGGGAAACATTTGCAGAAAACTCTCTTCGCACAGCCTCCGTTTTTTTCAGTTCTTCAAGCTGACATGCAATCTGCAGGTTCTGCTGGTCTACACGGGTAAGAAGGGGCTTAAGTTCCTCATAACACACATTATCAAGAGGATGCTCCAGATCCAGGCTGTTTATGGGTTTGATCAGCTTTTTTGTCTGCCTCTGTACCAAAATGATTTCTATCAGGATGATTACGATCATCAAAAGTCCAAGCCAGATAAGACTGCCCATTAATGTATGAAAAACACTGTCTGTGGTTTTTGCCAGACGAAGAATTTTCCCATCATCCAGCTTCACTGCATAATAAAAGGTCTGCTGTGCAAGGGTTTCCGAATAGCGTACTACTTCCCCATGGCCTTCTTCCATGGCCTGGACAAATTCAGGACGATTGCTGTGATTGGGAAGTTTGGAAGCATCTGCCTCACTGTCATAGAGAACCTTTCCATTCTCATCCGTCAAAGTAATTCGCGTTCCTGTATTATCTCCCACACGCTTGCTTAAATAGTCTTCTCCTGCTTTCTCCATTCCTGCTTTTACGTATTCCGTTTCATCTCTGACAGTCCTCTTCATAACATCATCAAACTTTTCGTACATTAAAAAGCTGGCTGCTATGAAGGTAAGAATTGCTGTAAGAACAATCATAAAACCGGTGTGGCTGAGGATTTTCTTTTTCATCCCTGACTGCCTCCCTTATCTGCCATTCGGTATCCTACGCCACGGACAGTTTCCACCAGTCTGCCGGTTTCTCCCAGCTTCTGCCTAAGTGTCCGCACATGCACATCCACAGTTCTGGTCTCTCCGTCAAAATCATAGCCCCATATATGACACAGTATCTGGTCACGTGTCATAACGATTCCTCTATTTTCCATCAGATAAAGAAGAAGCTCAAATTCCTTCCTTGTCAGCTCTACCTGCTGATTGCCACAGTAAACCTGATGACGTCCCGGAAAAATGCTCAGTTCCTCACATCGAAGCTCCCTGTCATCTCCGTGGCGGCTGCTGCGGCGAAGCACCGCCTTTACCCTTGCAATAAATTCCATCATGCCAAATGGCTTGGTGATGTAATCGTCTGCTCCGGCTTCCAGGGCACGGACCTTATCAAATTCTGCTTCCTTGGCAGTTACCATAATGATCGGAATATCTCTTGTTCCAGAGGATTTCTTCAATTTTTCCAGAATGAAATATCCGTCCTCTCCAGGAAGCATAATATCAAGAAGAATCAGCTCTGGTTCCTCTTCTGCGAGGGCTTTCCACAATTCCTGGGAGTCTTCTAACCCCCTTGCATGAAATCCGGTCGTCTCTAATGTATATACTAAAAGATCACGGATGTTGTTATCATCTTCAACACAAAAAATCATTTTTAGTATTCTCCTCCCATGTCTTACCTATTTTTTACATTACCCGTAAATTATCATTATTTCTTAGTATACGTACTTTTTTCCCCTTATACAAGTGCACAACTGTAAAGTCACGGTAAAAAGCAGGAAAACAGGTTACCGTTCACGACCTGACCAGTAACACGCTTCGCGATGCACAGAAATCATGCGTTTGCATGATTTTGCGCCGCAAAAATTATATTACCAGTCGCTGCCTCCGGAAATGATTCTCACAGGAATTTTTCCAGAGCAGCAACTGGCAACATCTGCTCTCCCGGTTACGGAAGCATATAATTCACACGGACAACCTCCAGTTCGTGATGGAAATGTTCTCCCGGTGCATTTTTTACAGTGTCAAGATGACTGTGGGTATCATAGAGATCCTCATGCACCTGAGTCACACAGACGCCGATATTGGAACAATGATCTGCAATTCTCTCCAGGCTGGTTGTAATATCAGAAAGCACAAAGCCCATCTCGATTGTACATTCTCCGGCGCGAAGACGATTTACATGGCGTCTTTTCAGCTCACGGCTAAGCTCATCAATCACTTCTTCCAGAGGCTCAATTTCTTCGGCTGCTCTCATGTCCTGGTTTGCAAAAACGCTATACGCTTTTTCCACAATATCAGACACGGCTTTTTCCATAATGTGAAGTTCCTGCACTGCCTTGTCTGAAAAGCGGACATTTTTCTCTGAAATTTCCTTTGCAGATTTCATAATACTAAGGGCGTGGTCGGAGATGCGCTCAAAATCTCCGATACAGTGAAGCATAATGGACAAGCTGTGGCTGTCTTCCAGAGAAAGATCCTTCTGATTTAACTTGATCAGATAGGTTCCCAGTTCGTCCTCATAGCGGTCGACCTTTGCTTCAATTTTTTCCACACGTAAAGCTGTCTCCTCCTGGAAATTATCTAACAAGCCAAAGGAAAGGTTCAAAGCAGTTTTTGACTGCTCTGCCATTTTCCTGGCAGCTGTTTTGCTCTGCTCAATAGCAATACCAGGATTGCTGAGAAAACGGGACTCCAGGATCATAAACTCCTGATCTTCTGCGGAAATAACTTTCTCCTCTTTTGTATCACGGACAGTTGCACATGCCATTTTTACAAGCATATCTCCAAATGGAAGAAGTACAAGTGTTGCAATGATGTTAAAGGCACTGTGGATCACTGCGATGCCGGCAGGACCTGCCACTTCTTCAATGAAAGAGAAATGTAAAAATCCATTCAGCACATAGAATACAACCATAAATGTAACAGTTCCTACAATATTGAAGTACAGATGAACGATTGCTGCACGTTTTGCATTCTTAGTAGCACCGATTGAAGAAAGCATTGCTGTAATACAGGTTCCAATATTCTGTCCCATGATAATCGGAAGCGCTGCTCCGTAACGGACTGCACCAGTTACACAAAGCGCCTGGAGAATACCAACGGAAGCAGATGAAGACTGAATAACAGCAGTCAGAAGTGCACCGGCCAACACGCCTAAAACAGGGTTGGAGAATTTCAGAAGGATGTTCGTAAATTCCGGTACCTCTGCCAGAGGTTTTACGGCACCGCTCATGGTATTCATACCGAACATCAGCACTGCGAAACCAACCAGAATGTTTCCAATATCTTTCTTCTTTTCATCATGAAGGAAGACAATAAAAACAACTCCGATCAATGCCAGAATCGGTGAAAATGAGTTTGGGTTCAAAAGTCTTACAAAGAAATTGGAGCTTTCAATTCCTGCCAGGCTGAGGATCCATGCGGTAACAGTAGTACCGATATTTGCGCCCATAATAAAGCCAACAGCCTGAGACAGATGCATGATTCCCGAGTTTACGAAGCCGACTACCATAACTGTGGTTGCCGATGAAGACTGAATGATTGCAGTAACTGCTGCACCAACCAAAACTGCTTTCACACGGTTAGATGAAAGGTTTTCCAGAATCTTTTCCAGTTTACCGCCGGAAAGCTTTTCCAGACCGTCTCCCATTACCTGCATTCCATAAAGGAACATCGCCAGTCCGCCGACCAATGTCAGAATGCTAAAAAAATCCATTACGTTTCCTCTCCTTTTTTATCCTTTTAAAAGTTTATTGGGTTCTTAATTTCTTTTGTTTACAAAACCAATATAAGTGGGCTATGTAAAGTTTCGGGTGAGAAGAATGTTAAATATATGTAAAATACTTTACAATCTTGGATTTTCTTATACAGGAAAAATGTAAAGCCAGGCTGTTGAAAATGTAAAATCTTTGTTTGATAGTTGATTTTGCTGTATTTTCCAAATTTTACATTCAAAAAAATCCCCCAGGAAACATGAAGAATAATTTTACAATTATCGCTGCATATCTCATGAGGGATTTTTATATAATACGTGTAATGATTCAGTATCTTCACTGTTACACACTTCGCGGAATAACATCATCAGACTCGTTCTAGAGCATGTTTGAACAAGGCTCTGATACCTTTAAAATCCTCGGATTTCCTCTTCCTCTGAATGGGTTTTATCGATGGAGCGGATTTCCAGAAAATAACTGTAATTGTCATTTACCTTTACTTCCACTCTGTCGCCAATCTTATGACCTTTCAGTGCCATGCCAATCGGAGAGTCAATACTGATTCTGTTCTCCATGGAATTTCCCCGGATGGAAGTAACAAGCTTATATTTCTCAATCTCGTCATCTTCCTCAAAATAAACTTCTACAATGTCATCCATTCCAACCTCGTCACTGCTGGATTTATCAGAAACGATAGTTGCTGTTTTTAACATATTCTCCAGATAGCGGATACGACTCTCATTCTGGTTCTTATGACGCTTGGCAGCGTAGTATTCAAAATTCTCACTTAAATCGCCCTGGGCACGTGCTTCCTTTACTGCCTCAATTGCCTCTTTGCGGACAACCAGCTTACGGTGCTCAATCTCCTGTTCAATTTTCTCTACGTCTTTTTTGGTGAGCTTCTCTCTCATTTTTATATCTCCTTTATCATCATCGCTGCATTCAGCAGCTCATCTCAATATTTTACAATTTCTTCTTTCCCAGTCGGACTTCTTCCATCAGCTTCGCAGTCTCAGCATCTGCATGATCAAAAAGATAGGTATGACTGGACTGGCGGTGCTGATGCCATTCCTGGCGGAGCTGCTTTCTGGTCTCTTCGATTTCTTCTTTCAGACCTCTTGCGGAAATACGACTGGCGCCCTGCCCCATAATGATAATCTGTTCCAGTCCGTCTGAAGTAGCAACCGTTACCTGATGCTGTCTGCCGATTTTGTGAACTGTTTTTTCAATATATTGATCGGCAGTCTCCGCTTCTTTTGTATAAACCACATGAATATTGTGATAAGTAAGCACTTCCTCCTGGTGTCCCTCCACCTTGTAGGCATCAAATACAAGAATCAAAGTACATTTCTTATATCCCTGATAATTACTTAAAATATCCATCAGCTTCGTCTGTGCTGCACGGACATCCGCATCTGCCAGTTCTTTCAGCTCCGGCCAGGCAAAAATAATGTTATAACCATCCACAAGAAGGTATTCTTCCTGGTCTTTTTTTGCAGAAGAACTGCTGCCAGAATAAGATAGGGCACTTACCACTTTTTTATAAGAAGACACGCGGTCTCTTTTCACCGGACCAAAGGTACGCTCAAAAATGGCCTGAAGTTCTTTGTCATCCTCATAGCTTCCACGGTAGGCAGATTCCGGCGGCTGGTAACCACTTCCCGCACGGCTTCCACTTCCAGATGTATTTCTGGCAGTTCCTGTACTGCCAGCTCCACTGCATGCTGAATTTCTGGCACTTTGAGCAGTATCGTCTCCACTTGCAGGATTTCCAGAACCTGACGCAGCATCCTCCCAGTCTTCCTCGCTGAGATCATCCTCAAACTCTGCCATAATCCCAGTATCCAGGTGCATATACTCTTCCACTTCATACCATGGCACCACAAATCCGGCTCCATGGGCACAAAATACAGACCCGGTAGGATTATCTAGATCCCGCTCAGAATCGTAGCCGATCTGTTCCACGATCTCATCTTGATTTTTACAAGGCTCATATCCTTTTAAACTGCAGAACAGTCTTCCCATTCCCCTTGTATAAGAAACTACTTCTTTCTGGTAATCGCGCATAGTCGAAACAGGCGCTTTTCCCTTCAAAATAGCGGTATTTTCCTCTGTCTCCATAGGAAGAAGAGTTCCCTGCATTTTCTGGATATCATTCATTGCACGGCCAACAACCTCCACCGGCACTTCCAGCCGAAATTCATAGTAAGGCTCCAGCAGAACATTCTGTGCTTTCTTAAGCCCCTGACGGATAGCCCGATAAGTAGCCTGACGGAAATCTCCGCCTTCCGTGTGTTTCTGGTGGGCCCGTCCGGTAAGCAGAGTAATCTGCATATCTGTGATCGGTGCACCAGTCAGCACTCCTCTGTGTTCCTTTTCTTCCAGATGGGTGAGGATCAGTCTCTGCCAGTTCCGGTCCAGCACATCCTCACTGCAGGCGGTAAAAAACTGCATTCCGCTTCCTTGCTCCCCTGGTTCCAGAAGAAGGTGAACTTCCGCATAATGGCGCAAAGGCTCAAAATGTCCCACACCTTCCACAGGTGCCGCAATGGTCTCTTTATATACAATATTTCCCGTTCCAAAATCCACAGCCACATGGAACCGCTCCCAGATCAGCCTTTTCAGGATCTCGATCTGCACGTCTCCCATGAGCATGGCGTGGATTTCTCCCAGCTGCTCGTCCCATACAATATGAAGCTGAGGATCTTCCTCTTCCAGTTCTCTCAGCTTCTTCAGCATCTGGTGCACATCGCAGCCTTCCGACAAAATAATCTGATAGTTCAGTACCGGCTCCAGTACTGGCATATTGGAATTCTCCGTCACGCCAAGTCCCTGTCCTGGAAAAGTATGGGAAAGACCTGTCACTGCGCACACGGTTCCCGCGGGCACTTCTTTCACCAATTCAAATCTGGCGCCGGAGTAAATCCGGATCTGGTCTGCCTTTTCCTCCCATACTTCCTCTCCTGCAGCCACATTTCCCTTGCTGGTAATAAGAAGTTCTTTTACTTTCAGTGTCCCGCCTGTAATCTTCATATAGGAAAGACGGTTTCCCTGATCGTCTCTGGCGATCTTATAAACCTTCGCACCAAAAGCCTCAGGATATACCGGACATCTGGTGTACCTGTCCAGTCCGTGGATCAGCTTCTCTACTCCTTCCATTTTCAAGGCAGAGCCAAAATAGCATGGAAAAACCTTTCGATCTGCGATCAGACCGGTAATCTCTCTCCTGGATACTTCTCCTGTTTCCAGATATTTTTCCAGCAGTTCCTCGTCACACATGGCAAGGCTCTCCAGAAATTCTTCAGAAAATTTATTTTCCATCAAATTCTGCTGTTCTTTTTCACCTGCCGGTAATTCCGGTTCCAAATCTCCATCAGCATTTTCATTTTCTGAAAAATCCATGCAGTTCTCATTCAGCCTTTTTTTCAATTCAGTCAAAAGAGCATCGTGGTCCGTTCCATCCTGATCCATTTTGTTCACAAAAATAAATGTGGGGATCTGGTACCGCTCAAGCAATTTCCATAAAGTCACCGTATGTCCCTGCACACCATCTGCACCGTTAATCAAAAGCACTGCATAGTCCAGGACCTGCAAGGTACGTTCCATCTCTGCAGAAAAATCCACATGCCCAGGCGTATCCAGAATGGTAACTCTTGTTTCCGGGAATTCCAGCACTGCCTGCTTGGAAAAAATCGTGATTCCCCGCTCGCGCTCAAGGGGAGAGGTATCCAGATATGCATCCTTGTGATCCACTCTTCCAAGCTTTCGTATCTTGCCGCTTAAATATAAAAGTGCTTCTGACAATGTAGTTTTTCCTGCATCTACATGAGCCAGCAGCCCCATACAAATATTTTTCTTTATTTTCTCTGACTGTTCACCCACGAAAACGCCTCCTGCTGTAAAAATCTCTTGTTTCAGTATATCACAACAGAAGGCGCCAGTCGAGACACAGGTGTTTATTTCATTATTTTCAATAAATCACCTTATGGTTACTGTCCACTGGCAATATTCCGCCAGGTGTTTTTACTATGCAAGTCCCGGACAGCAGCAATGAATAAACCATGCCTGCTTGATTGAATTCATGGATAGGGGTTCGGGCCAGAGCATGTTTGAAAAAGACTTTCTGCAAGATATATGTTGCAATTTGTTTTATAATAAAATTGTTTTATCTTTACAATATTTGATAACATGGTATAATTCATACGTGATAAAAAAAGTACAATAATAAAGTAATTATTCCACAAAGCATGTAGCTGTGAAGGTACTGAACAATTACACAATAGAACCGATTGATGCAACGTTATATTTTAGAGCGTGTATCAACAGAAAGTGAGAACTTCCATATGAATCCCTTAAAAAAAATATACTGTCGGATTTTTCAGAATGTATTCAAATTTGCCCTTCCATTCCTTCCATACCGAAATCCTGAGATCATCAGCAGTCTGAAAGCCGTTCCCGATGTGCTGAAAAAGAAAAAATGTAAAAATGTGCTGATTATTACAGATGCAGGAATCCATAAGCTTGGTCTTACAGACCGCCTTGAAAAAGTGTTGACAGACAGCAGCATTCCCTATATCCTTTATGACAAAACAGTAGCAAATCCTACCACTGTGAATGTGGCTGAGGCACTTGAACTTTATCATGAAAATAACTGTCAGGCCATTATAGGCTTCGGCGGAGGCTCCAGTATGGACTGCGCCAAGGCAGTAGGTGCCAGAGTCGCCAAACCTCATCAGTCTCTTGCAAAGATGAAAGGAATCCTGAAAGTGCACAAAAAGCTTCCACTTCTTATCGCTGTTCCAACCACTGCAGGAACCGGAAGCGAAACTACACTGGCAGCGGTAATTGTGGACGCCGAAACCCGGCATAAATATGCCATCAATGACTTCCCGCTGATTCCCCGATACGCTGTGCTTGACCCCAAGGTCACATTAAGCCTTCCACCATTCATCACCGCTACTACAGGTATGGACGCACTCACCCACGCAGTGGAAGCTTATATTGGTAATTCCACTACACCAGGCACTCGTAAAAATGCCCGGGATGCAGTGCAGCTGATTTTCGAAAATCTGGACACTGCTTACACCGACGGAAGCAATAAAGAAGCGCGCCGGAATATGCTCCGCGCCTCTTATTTCGCTGGCTGCGCTTTTACAAAATCCTATGTAGGCTATGTACATGCAGTTGCCCATTCTCTGGGAGGACAATACAATGTTCCACATGGACTTGCCAACGCTGTACTTCTCCCTTATGTTCTGGAAGCTTACGGAAAAACAATTTATAAGAAGCTGGCAGCCCTTGCTGTTGCTGCCGGGGTTGCCTCCAAAGAAACACCGGAAGAAGAGGCCGCATTAAACTTTATCCAGGCGGTCAAAGACATGAAGGCCCGCTTCGGAATCGGCGATACCATCCCGGAAATCCAGGAAGAAGACATTCCGAAGCTGTCACACTATGCGGACAAAGAGGCGAATCCGCTGTATCCGGTACCGATACTGATGGATGCACAGGAGCTGGAGAAATTTTATTATATGCTGATGCCGGCTAAAGAAAACACAGTGCAATAAAAAGCTAAAGCGTGTTTGAAAAATACCATATTGTCACCTTTATAACATTACATTCGGTAATCTCAATTTAAATAAGATAGTTTTGAATTACCCCCTTTATAGCCTTTTACATTATGTAAACTATATTTCAAAACATCAAATACATTATAAATAATCAGAAAGGACTTTCCCATGACCCAGGAAGCAATCCAGGAAATCATCCGCAAGCAGCGGAACTATTTTTATACAGGCGCTACCTTAAACATTGACTTTCGCATCACTGCCTTAAAAAAGCTGCAAACCTCCATCCAGTCCCACCAGGAGCAGATCAATGCTGCCTTGAAGTCAGACCTGGGAAAAAGCAGCTTCGAGAGCTACATGTGCGAATCCGGTCTCGTTCTCAGCGAGATTACCTATATGCTGAAGCACATCCGCTCCCTTTCCAGAGAAAAAAACGTGCACACCCCACTTGCCCAGTTCCATTCCAGAAGTTACAGGAAGCCGTCCCCATACGGTGTCACCCTGATCATGAGCCCGTGGAACTATCCCTTCCTGCTTACCTTCGATCCGCTGGTAGACGCCATCGCCGCCGGAAACACTGCAGTATTAAAACCCAGCGCCTACTCTCCTGCCACCAGCAATATCATCTGCGAGATCGTCCGTGAATGTTTTCCGGAAGAGTATGTGGCCGTTGTTATGGGTGGACGCCAGGAAAACTCCTGCCTTCTCCAAGAGCACTTTGACTACATCTTTTTCACCGGCAGCCAGGCTGTTGGAAAAGAGGTCATGCGCCATGCCAGCGAGCACCTCACTCCAGTCACCCTGGAGCTTGGGGGAAAAAGCCCATGCATTGTAGATAAATCTGCAAATATCAAGCTTGCCGCCAAACGTATTGTATTCGGCAAATATCTGAACTGCGGACAGACTTGCGTAGCACCTGACTACATTTACTGTCACCGAGAAGTGAAGGATACGCTTCTGAAACAGATCCAGAAACAGATCCGTAAGCAGTTTGGCAAATCCCCTCTGGATAACAAAAATTACGGAAAGATCATCAACGAAAAGCATTTCAACCGCATTCAGAACCTGATTGATCCTGCGAAAGTCATCTGCGGCGGAAATGCCTGTCCCGAAACTTTACAGATTGAACCTACAGTCATGAATCCGGTAACCTTCGAAGATGCCGTAATGCAGGAAGAAATCTTCGGACCGGTAATGCCTGTCCTTACTTTTGATTCTATAGAAGAAGTAATCCGAAAGGTAAATTCCATGGCACATCCTCTTGCCCTTTACATTTTCGCCCAGGACAAAGCCATCTGTGAAAAAGTTACCTCTGAATGTGGCTTCGGCGGTGGCTGTATCAATGATGTGATCATTCACCTCGCCACCAGCGAAATGCCATTCGGTGGCTTCGGAGAAAGCGGTATGGGAAGCTATCACGGCCAGAAAGGCTTCGAAACCTTTTCCCATTATAAGAGCATTGTAGACAAAAAAACCTGGATTGACCTGCCGATGAGGTATCAGCCTTATAGACGGATTTATGATAAGCTGATCCATATTTTCTTGAAATAAAGTGTTACTATTACTTTGGCTCGTTGCTCGCGTAAATAAAAAATAAAGAAGTCGAAACTATGTGTTATAATTTCAATAGCTGCACCGAATTATTTAATGCGATTTGCAAAATGTTTAACATTGGTTGTTAATTAATATGACAAAAGAGCCGCATTTTTACTATGAAAGTTCCAAGTCCAAAGTTGAAATGTCCCTTTCGTAAAAATGCGGCTCAATAACAATTATTCTACTCCCTTAATCCTTTCCACAATACTTCCATTCCAACCTGTGAGATCACTGTCCATAAAATTGGATACAATGGTTCTTGCAGCCTGGCTGTCCAGCATGGTCACAACACAAAGGTACACAGACAAACTGGCAGCCAGAGACAACAGTACCATAAAAGTCCTCTTCTTATCTTTTGTGAACTGTTCCCTGGAAAGTCTTGTGAGCAAATTTCCCTCTCCTGCTTTTCTTGTTTTTGATGCGTTATGAGAAGGACGATAGCCAAATGCCTCGATAGGCGAAACAGCAGCTGCCATTTTTGCAGGTTTCCGGCTGGCAAGAAAGATGGTAATTCCAACCAGCAAAATGGTTACCACCAGTACCATCGGGTGAAAACAAACCTCTCCATTCTCAGTATTCGTATTTTCAGTCACTATTATAACAGTTAAAAATGTCTCGGCCAATATTTGCTTCTTTTTTTGTAGAATTTTTGCAAAAATTTCAGTTAAATTTTATAATCGCAGTTTCTTCTGGCCTATTTTTTCCTCTCTACATACCTTATTTTCAGTATGTAAAAGGGCGGCTCACCGCCGCCCTCATCGTTAATATTCTGTGCTCAATAGAAAATCTGCAATGTGCATACTCTTAATGCCCTGGTAATTGCCTCCGGCAAATTCATCGGCTCTTAAAACATACTTCGGATAGTTATCCCGGATTTCCAGCAGCCGTTCATATTCGCGCTTTTCTGTTTTTTCGGATTTAATCTCCTGTGTGACCTGCACATACAACCGGTCATTCTGCTTCTGCGCCACAAAATCGACCTCACCATCCGGCGTTTTTCCAATCGTCACGGTATATCCTCGTCTGCAAAGTTCCAGATACACCACATTTTCCAGACTGGAAGCAACGCTGTCTGGTGTATAGCCCAGCACGCTGTAACGTAAAGCGGTATCGGCAAGATAAAACTTCTCTTGCGTTTTCAGAATCTCCTTCCCGCGCAGGTCGTATCGAGAACAGCGATGAAGGAGATATGTTTTCTCCAGCTTTTCCAGATAGCTGTACACCGTTTCATTGTCGATAGAATGATGCTCTGATTTCAGATAATCAGAAATTGATTTTGCTGAGAATGAATTTCCCACATTCGCAAATGTGTACCGAACCACCCGTTCCAGCTGGTCGATCTTGCGAATCTGGTTTCTCTTTACGATATCCGAGAAAATCGTGGAATTATAGATATCCCGGACAATCGTATAAACCTCATCCTGTGAATACTCTCGCAGGTGCGTTGCAGGGAAGCCTCCCAAGCGGATATAGTCTGCCAGTTCAGCATGGATATCCTTTACCTGTGTATACTGCTTTTTGAATTCCAGATATTCCTGAAAAGAAAGCGTATAGATACGGAAGGAAACATATCGTCCGGTCAGGTAAGTCGCTATTTCCGAAGACATCATTCTGGAATTGGAGCCTGTCACATAAAGGTCAACATCATAATCCGTTGCCAGGGAGTTTACCACTTTCTCCCAGCCTTCAATTTCCTGAACCTCATCCAGAAAGAGATACGTTCTCCCAGTTGGATCGAGTTTTTCTTTGACAGCTTTGAACATATCCTTCGCTGTCATATCCTCATAATCCATGGAATCGAAACGCATACTGACAATCCGCTCAGACGGAATGCCATGCTCCTGTTGCAGCTTCTCCATGATCATTTTTAGAACTGTGGATTTTCCGCAGCGGCGAACCCCCGTCAACACTTTTACAAAAGGTGTGTCGGTGTATGCCATAATCTTATCGACGTAAAGCGGTCTGTCTATCATAGGAACCACCTCCATGGTTCCATAATACCGCAAGCACATAAAAAAATCAATAGGTTTTGCGATTATAAACCGCAGCTCATATTGTTTTTCATTGACCTTTTCGGATTGTGTCGAATTCTGTTTCTTTGCAGTTTCAGAATATCGTAGTTTAACCAAAAAGTCCAGAAAGCAGCGGCACCAGAGTCGTGCCGATCAGTGCCACGCCGCCAGCCATCAGCAGTTTCATGCCCTGAGACTTTACTGATGTGCGATAAAGAAGTAATAGAAGTGTAAAAAATTTTGCCGTTCCTATCCGGCACTTGGCCATTGTGTCGGATAGGTCGGGCATTAGGCTTCGGGCAAGTCAATCTTGCCGACAAAGCTGTAATAAATCTCAATGTCCTGCCTGCGGGTGCCGTTCTCGTCATAACTGCACTCATGCACGACGATTTTCTCAATCATTTCCCGCAAAAGGGTGGGGGTCAATTCCTCAAAGGCAAGGTGCTTTCGGACGATACCCATAAACTTTTCCGCGTTGACGGTGGCGGCCTGCGACTTGGAAAGTTCCTCCTGCAAAGCGGCGGCGCGGTCTTTCAGTTCCCGCTGCTCCTGCTCATAGTCTGCCGACAGTTCCATGAAACGCTCGTCGCTGATTTTGCCGTTCACATTGTCCTCATACAGCCGCTTGATAATGCGGCTCACTTCGGCAATGCGCTCCTGTGCCTGTTCAAGCTGCTTGGTGGCTGCGGCGGTCTTTCTCTTGCCGCCGATCTCGTTCTGCTGGATAAGCAGCTTCACAAAGCGGCTCTCATGCTTGGCGGCATACTCGGTCACTTGCCGGAGATTGGAGAGGACACCGGCGGTCAACAGGTCGGTGCGGATAAAGTGCGCCGTACAGTCGCGGGTTCGCTTCTTGTAGCTGCCGCAGATGTAACAGTCCTGCTTGCGGTTCTTGTTCTGATACCGCTGCTGGTACATCACATGGCCGCAGTCGGCGCAGAACAGCATACCGGAGAACAGTCCCACTTCATCATAGCGGTTCGGGCGTTTGCGCTGCTTGCGTAACTCCTGCACGCGCTCCCATGTTTCCCGGTCTATGATAGGCTCATGGTGGTTCTCAAAAACAGCCTGCTTCTCCACGGGGTTCTCTACACTGTGCTTGACCTTGTAAGAGGGCTTCTCCGTCTTGAAGTTTACCAGACAGCCGGTGTACTCCCGGTTTTCGAGGATATGAACGACGGTGTTCGTCGCCCATTTGCACTCATAGCCGGGGTGGTAGCGGCGTGTGCTGCCCGTCCTGCGGTATTCCAGCGTCCCCGGCGTGGGGATTTGCTGCTCCGTAAGCATACGGGCAATCTTGGTCGGGCCATTTCCGGCAAGGCAAAGCTGGTATATCTGCCGGACAACCGGCGCGGTTTCCTCGTCAACGAGATAGTTCTCGTCCTCGTCCATGAGGTAGCCATATACCGGCTTGCTGGTAACAGGCTTTCCACTCATGCCTTTTGCTCGTTTTACTGCTTTGATTTTCTTGCTCGTATCTCTCACCAGCCATTCGTTGAACAGATTTCGCAGAGGGGTAAAATCGTTGTCCATGCCGCCGTTTGCGCTGTCTACATTGTCGTTGACAGCGATAAAACGCACTCCCTTTTGAGGGAACAGCATTTCCGTGTAAAACCCTACCTGCAAGTAGTTTCGCCCTAACCGGCTCATGTCCTTGACGATGACCGTACCCACTTTCCCGGCTTCAATGTCTGCAAGCATGGCTTGAAAACCGGGTCTTTGAAAGTTCGCGCCGGAAAAGCCGTCGTCGGTGTACCAGCGCAGATTGGTAAAGCCGTTCTGCTTGGCGTAGGTTTCCAAAATCCGCTTTTGGTTGGAAATGGAATTGCTCTCGCCTTGCAACTCGTCCTCATGGGACAATCTCGGATAAAGGGCGGTAATGAGGTTTTGGGTGGCTTGTCTTAACATAAAATCCTCCGTTTCCGACAGCCAGCCCCACTATTCCGTGGTTTCATTGTACCACGGAATAGGGCGGGCTGTATAGCTGCAAAAGTGTAAAATCTGCTTCTTTATGATTTGTCAAATTGCTGATTTTTGTGTAGCGTTTTGTAGAGTTGCTTTCAGTAGAAAAGTTTATATCTGTGTGCTATACTTATTTTCAAAAGCGATTTCGATAGAGCGGGTGATAAAACATGAGTAGTTGGTTTACAACGGAAATAATCGACAAAGATACTTTTGCAATCAGTGAGTATCGGCATTGGGAAGAAACGCATTGCTATTTACTTTGTGGCACTAAGAAAGCCATATTGATTGATACGGGGTTAGGGGTGGCAAATATCAAAAAAGTAGTTGATAGTTTGACATCACTTCCAGTTACAGCCATAACAACACATATACACTGGGATCATATCGGCGGGCACAAATATTTTGATATTATCGCAGTCCACGAAGCAGAAAAAGATTGGTTATCTGGTAAATTTCCTATACCTTTGCAAGTGGTAAAAAGCAATCTTATGAGAAAACCATGCGATTTTCCCTCTGACTTCAAAATAGAGGAATATCAGATTTTTCAAGGAGTCCCGCAAATAATTTTACATGATAACGATTGCATTGATTTGGGGAATAGGAAATTGATAGTTCTTCATACGCCCGGGCATTCTCCGGGGCATTGCTGCTTCTATGAACCGGAAAGAAAATACTTGTATTCCGGTGATTTAATATACAAAGGGTGTCTTGACGCTTTTTATCCAACAACAGACCCACAACTTTTCTTTCAGTCCATAAGAAAATTGCAGTCTTTAGAAGTACAGCGAATTTTACCTGCACATCATCAACTTGCTATTCCCGCCGATATAATTAGCCGGATTGAAAAAGCCTTTTGCCAATTAGCAAAAGAGGGTAATTTAAAGCAAGGCTGCGGTGTATTTGATTTTGGTGATTTTCAAATCCATGTATGACCTTTACTCACATTCCAGCGGCCATGCTCCCCGGCATGGCCGCTTTCCTCATGCCCCGGTTCACGCCGGACAAGTCGGCTCCTGTGTAGCAGCGGCTTCCGCTTCCAGTACCCGCGCCATTTTGTCGGCGGCGGTGGTGGTAGTGTCTTTCTTGAAATAGCCGGACACGACAAGGACGGAATTGCCCATGCGGATTTCCGTCACGCAGTCGGGGCGGCGGGCTGTGCGGGTGTCGTGCTGCTTGTTATCTGCCATAGGCAATACTCCTTTCAGTCGGTAATCAGTTTCTTCATGCTCTCCATTTTCCGCTGCGCGGCTTCCTGCCGGAAATTGTCGCCGGTAAAGCGTACCGGGACGCACATGGAAAGCAGGCGGTCATAAATCCGGGAATGGGCGGTGTCCTCCGGGTTCCGCAGGTTGTCCAGCGTGAGGTTGGTCGTGACGATCAGCGGTTTGCCGCTGCGGTAACGGCTGTCAATCACATTGAAAACCTGTTCCAATCCGTACTCGGTGCCGCGCTCCATGCCGAAGTCGTCAATGATAAGCAGCGGATAGCGGCAAAGGCGGGAAATGTACTCGTTGCGGTTCTCAAAGCTGGCGGCAAGGTCGTTGAGGATAAGGGCAAAGTTCGTCATGAGGACGGGGATTTCTTTCTCCATGAGGGCGTTTGCGATACAGCCCGCAAGGTAGCTTTTCCCGGTTCCTACGCCGCCCCAGAACAGGCAGCCGATATTGTCGGCTCGCATATCCTCCCAGTGTTCCACATACCGGCGGGCAATCCCGGCCTGCGGGTTCCTGCCGTTGTCGTTCTCAAAAGTCCAGTCCCGCATGGTGGGGTCGGTAAAGCCCCGGCGTTTCAGTTCCTCCACGGTGTCAAGGTGCCTGCGCCGCTTCTCGGCGGCCTCCCGTTCCTCGCGGGCGGCTCTCTGGCAGTCACACTCTGCCGGGTGGCGGTCGCGGCCAAAGATAGCGGCCTTATCCGGCGCAAAATAGGCTTCTTTCGGCTTGCGGCACTTGCCGCAGTACAGTAAACCGTCCTCGCCGGTGTAGTCCTCCGGCTCCGGGGTGGTGGTCGTCATATTCTCCAAAACAGCGTTGATTTCGTTCTTCATAAACTCTCGCCCTCCTTGCATGAGTAGTCTGGTATGCCCTTTTTCGGGGCTTTCTTGGCTGCGTCCTCCTGCGCCCATTTGTAGATTGTGGCGGCATGGCTGCGGTATCGCTTGCCGCTGGACGCGATATGGCAGGATAGCCGGTCAATGTAGTAGTTCCATTTGTCGGGCAGGTCTGCTTTCAGCCCGTCCAGTTCTGATTGCGAAAGAAAGACATTTTCATACCGGCCATAGGCAGCGCGGGCGGGCTGTCCCGTATCTAACTCTCGCTCTCTCTCTTTTTCTATCTCTATCTCTTTCTCTATCTCTATCTCTGGTGGACAAATGTCCGCTTGATATGGTGGACATTTGTCCGCCCCGGCCTTTGGCAAGGCTTTTTGCTCCTGCAAAGCCAGCCTTGCCCGCCGTTTTCGCTCCCCCTCGGTAGAGGATTGGCCGATCAGCAGTTCAATGTTGCTCATATACAGCGCGCCGCTTGGCAGCGGCTCCACAAGCCCCAGCTTCATAAAAATCTGCAAGGCTCGCTCTACGGTGCCGACTTGCTGGCGGGTAATGGTGGCAATCATCTGCGCGGTGTAGGGGATATTTTCATCAAGCTGCAACTTCCCGCCGTTTTTCAGCGATTTCAGGTACAGTTTCAAGAGAATGTTGGAATAGAGGATACCGTCCTGCATACTTTCCAGCAACACGATAGCGTCCTCGTCAAAGTAATTCTCTTTCAGCTTGAGGTAGTAGTATTTTCGGTTGTCTGACATGGTTCCTCCTTTGGGTGGATTTGGGGCGTTTGTACGCATTTAGAACGCCGTTTCCGGGGGAAAAGGATAAATGTATCACGCACCCTTTGACACCCACGAAAAAAGCCTTGATTTATGCGGGTTTGAAAGGCTCTAAAGCGTGACATCTCTGCCTTTGTTTCCGCTTTCGCTCGGCGGCTTTGATTTTCTTCATGCGCCCGGCGCAGTCGGGGCAGTATTTTCCCCGGTTGGATTTGGGGACAAATGCCGCCCCGCAGACAGTACACCGTTTCCGGCTCCCCCGGTACAAGAGGGCTGCGGCCAGTTCCCCGTCAAGGGGCAGGACAGCCACACGGAACCAGCGGCACATGAGAGAAAGGGAAATGCTCTGGACGCACACGCAAGGCTCCCCGTCGTCTAACAGCAGGCAGTTCCCCTCGTCGTAGTTACAGCACTCATGTACCAGCCGCCGCGCCCGCCGGTGCTGGCGGTAGTCCATTCTCGGTAACTTATCGCTCATGGCTCTGCTCCTTTCTGCGGTGGGGTTCCTCCCGGCGCAAAATCTGGTCGATGTTCCGCTTGACGGTCTGCAACTCCTTGAACCGCTGTTTCTGTTCGTGATAGGTGTTATACAGGCCGTCTTTCTCGGAGATAAGCTGCTCAATCTCGGCCTGCAACGCTTTCCGGGCGGGCAGCTTGGTAATGCCATGCGCCTTGAAATACCGAGCGGCTGCGTCGGCTATGATAAAATCGCTCTCGTTTGCCTGCCGGTAGGCGGCGCGGGCTTTTTCGGATTTCTGCGCTTTCAGCCCGTCACGGGCAGGCTTGGTCTTGGCATAGGCAAGTACCTGTTGCTGCAACTCCTTTTTCCCTTGTAACTTCGTTTCCAGTGCTTTCAGTTCGCCGCTGGTCTGGCGCATTTCCTGATAGGCGGTATCAACGGCGGCTTCTAACTGCTCCGGGGAAGTGAAGCCGTATTCCTGATACACATTCAGCGTCGCGGCCATCTGTTTGAGGTTGTGCATGGTCGCCCAGCGTTCATAGCCCCGGCCTTTGCCCTCGGCCATTTTCTGCTCAATGTCCACAAGCCGCTGCACACCGTCCTGTTTCGGGGCGGTTTGTGGGACTTTTGTGGGCTGTATGCCGGTTTTCCCATGCCGGGGGTATTCGGGTATGGCTGCGGGCTTTTCTGCGGCTCTGGCGGCGTTCTGCTCCAAAACGGCAAAGACAGCGGCGCGGTCAAAGTCGTCACCCAGCTTTCGGGCGGTAATGGGCTTTGTCCTGTCCGGCGTGAGATAGGATAGCCGCCCCCGGCTCTCCTTGACGGCCACGCCCTCCCGCAGCAGCAGAGAGGAAAAGTCCTCGAATGAGGTCGCCGCAGACAGCGCGGCGCGTATGGTCTGCCGCAGCTTCTCCTTGTTCGTTTCAAACTTGGTCTGCCGGGGCGTGATACCGTCTGCAATCATGGGGGCGTTCTGCTTGTCCAGCGCGGCCTGTCCCTTTTTCTGCGCCCAATACTCCCGGTCTGTGACGCGGTTCTTGCTGCCGTTCAAGAGGTCGATTTGGTAAAGCCCCTCCCGGTGGCACATTTCCATGACTTCGGACTTGAAGTAGCGCAAGGCAGCGTCGGTACAGCGGTGCTTGCAACCGGCTTTCGTGTCGGCTGGCCTGTCCATGTAGGGCAGGAACGGGACTTCCTCTATCCGCAGGCTGTTAATGACGATATGCACATGGATATTGCCGCTGTGGTTATGCCCGTCCGGGTGGGTACATACAAGGGCTTGGTGGCCGGGGAAATGCTCGGCGCAAAACTTCTCGCCCAATGCCTGCGCCCGGTCTACGGTCAAGCCGTTGTCCGGGCCGTCCCGTGGGGCAAAGCTGATGATATAGTGGTGGCTTTTCACATCTTCCCGCCGCTGGTTCTTCCCATAGCGGAGATTTGCCCGCATACACGCAACGGCAAAATCCTCGCCGCCGCAGTTCAGTGTGGACAGCCGGTAGTCCTCACGGGGGATAAGCCTGCCGGTTTCATCAAGAACGGGCTTCATGGTAAACTCGTCATGCTCAAAAAGCAGGTATTGTTCGGCGGCTCCGTAGTCGGCGTTTTTAGAGTTGATATGCTTGAGTGTTGCCAACCGCGTCACCTACTTTCTGTAAGACTTCATACTTGAGGGCGGCAAGGTCGGCTATGGCGGCGCGTACCTCGCCGGACAGCGCATTGTAAGGTACGCCGTACTCGTTCAGATACCGGGCTATCTGGTTGAGGTTGCCGCCGATCTTGCCGTACTCGGCGGTCAACTTCCCGACAGCGGAGAGCAGTTCATCATTGACCGCTGACACATGGATAACGGGGCGTATAGTGGTGCGCCGTATCGCCTGCCGGAGAAATTCGGACTGGCTGATACCATAGGGCGCAAGCCGCGCTGTGAAGTCGGCGTATTCATCTTCGGACAGCCGGGTTTTCACAACGCGGCTGCGGTGGGGTGTGTTGTATTTTTTTCGCATGGTCGTGACCTCCTTTCTTGCCGCATGAGCGCGGCGGGGATAAGCGGCGCAAGCCGCAAAGCAGGGTTTGGGGAAGGCACTCCCCAACAAGTTTCCCGCGAGGGGCAAAACCGCAGAATTGCGGATTTTGGCACCGTGGTAGAAACTTGCTCTAAGACTGCCGCAGACTGCCCCTGTCCGGGCTTTTCCGTACATAGAGCGAATAGAACGGGGCTTTCAGCCCGCTGTGGGCGGCCTTTTTCCTTTCCGCTAAAGATACATTTCAAAAGCCGCCTGCTACCCGCTGGACGGGGATTTTTCAATATTTCTTTTGCCTTAGTAATCCGAGCAACAGGTTTTTGGCAACTGGCGGGGCAGAGAATTTTTTCTTTCACTCCCTACACCACCGCGTTTTGAAATTTGCCAAACAAAACGGCTTATTTTCTCTTTGCTTCTTACTACGGACAAAAATCAAAAATGCCAAACGCCGGGGCAGGAAAATTTCCCCCTCACTTACTACTACAATCTGAACAGGGCAAAATGGCCGGGAACGGAGCCGGGCAACAAAAAAAGCAGCAAATCTTTTTCAGACTTACTGCTTTCGCTGGCCGCGCCGGTGGCGGCTGGTATTCAGTTTTGAAAACTCATTTCATATTGGTATGATAAACGGAGAGTTATTGCGTTATGTTTTCAAAAGGAAACGATTGCTCCTTGAATATATCCCACAAAATATGCAATCGCTATACTTATCGCAATGCAGCATATACATAGTATTTCAGCAATAACCTTTTTCCCGGTTATTTTGTTTACAGACTTGCCGTAGTCAATAGTAGCCCATACCATTGAAAGTAAAAATAGAATTGCAATCCAATGAGTATGAAACGACAGTCCCATGCTAACAAATACATAGTTTGTGATGATGTAAAAGATGCTTCTAACTACAACTTCCGTCACTGTTGAAAGCTGATTTTTCATAAAACCTCTTGCCTCCTTAATTTTCTGCTTACTATCGGTCAAATCGAAACTTGAACAGTGCGGCAATTAACTTCTGCTTCACATATTCCTCAACCTCGGCGTTGACTTTCCCGTGTACTTTGGAACAGTATCGGATATATCCGGCGTAGTGGGAAAGAACGGTGTCGATTGCGTCCGGGTCGCCCTCATGCGCCTTGACGATTGTTTCATAGGGGAGAAGTTTATTCATACCGGCTCACCTCCATTTCCTTCCGAAGCCGTTGCAAGGCAAGCTGGATATGCCGCCCCGCTGTGCTGCGTGTCCGGCCGATATGTACGCCGATCACTCTCTGCGGCTGGCGCAGGAAGTAATAGCGGAAAATTTCTTCCTGTGCCTGCTCCGGCAAAAGGGCAAGGGCAGCGGCAAGTTCCGCATGGTACAGAACGGCGGTCTGGCCGCAGGCGGTAAAAAGGTATTCTTCAAGCTGTTCCGGCTCGGCAAGCTGGACAAACTTCTCATTCATCAGATAGTCAAGGGAAACTTCCCGTTCCCACCTCCGGCGCAGCTTCAAAATTATATCTATGGCGGCGTGACGAATGACAACCTTGCAAAAGGCGTTAAAGGTGTACTGGATATACACTTTGTAGGCTTCATCTTCGGTCATGGAAATTCCCCCTCTCTGATAATAGTGCGGGGCGGCAGCACTTTTTGCTGTCGCCCCTTGATTGCCTGTCTGCAAAGGCGGGCGGGGCTGTCAACGGCGGCGCGTATGCGCCGTTCATCTTGACCGTTGACTGGCTCGACTGGCTTTGCTATTCCGTTATCTCTTTCAGTTATTGTCAAAGGAAATGTAGATAGTTAGACTATTGGGTATGTAGCTGATACTTAACCACTTTTCGTCGTTTGATAAAAGCGTCCCGATAGAAACATAGTTTTCTCCCTCGATTTCCTCTGATACATTTTCAATTACGGAAAAGCCGTCTTGGTTCAAAAGCTCCATATACTCGTTATAGTCGTTTTCGCTAATGCCGGTAAGGTTGATATTGCAATTCTCATGTTCTGTATCAAGTGTAGCCCATGCAACCGTACCAGGCGCAACAGGAAGCCCCTCTGTGTACTCATTCGCAGGCCAAACACCCTCGTCCAATTTTGTAACACTATTAGATTGCGTATTGTTCTCATTGCTTGTCGGTGTAGATGATGTATTTTGATTAGAACACGCAGCCAAAAAAATCATAACCATGATTGTGAATACAGAAATATACTTCTTCATTGGTTACCTCCTGTTTTTGTGTATGGTTCGGATAATTAACAAAATAGCAATAGCTGTTGCTGCAAACCCAATAGCCAAAAGGATTTGCGAAATATCAAAGGCAAACGCGCCCTCAATCTGTATATTTGTTGTCGCGTCGGCTTGTCCGATTGCTCCTTCTGGTACTTTTCCTGATTGCGTAACAGCATATACCGAAAAGGCAGCAACCGCGATAACAAGCGTAGCAAGAGTAGAAATGATGCCGTTCCTTTTTTTCGATTTGGTGTTATCAATACCAAACTGTTCTGCGGTGCTGTCTGCAAATTCTTTTGGCGTCCCCAAACGCTGGATAATCTGCTGCTCTGTTTCTCCATGCTCCATAGCAGACGCAAAAACTTCATTTAAGTCACGCACAACCTCTTTTTTCATTTTGCGTGGTAAAGATAGTTCCTTTTCAACCTGTTTGATATATTGTTCTTTCATTTGGACACCCTCGCTTGTTGATAACTTTCTATAAAGCCATTTACGCAGTTTTCATAGCTTGACCAAAATAAGATTAGTTCATCAAGTACATTCCTGCCTTTATCCGTTAAAGAATAATACTTTTTTGAGCCGCCATTTGCCGCAGCCGGAGCCAACCGGCATTTGATTAGTTCTGCTTCCTGTAAACGATACAAAATGGGATAAATGGTTCCCTCTTTCGCATATCCCAAAACAGACGCACTATTGTTCAATTCGGTTATAATTTCATATCCATAAGTTTCCTTGCGTCCGATTAGGCATAAGAGTATCATTTCCAGAGAGCCTTTTTTGAATTGCTGGACATATTTGTTATTCATATCGTCGCCTCTCTTTAGTTTCGCTATTTAGGTTAGCTAAGTAGCAACTATATTATATCTCTTCCGAAGTATCAGAGTCAATAGGCTTAACGAAAAAGTTACAAAGTGTGTGCGTAAGATAATAACGGAATAGTGGGTTGCTGTCTATCAATTCTTGTATGTTACTTTATGGCACATGAGCATTGGCACCGGGGTTGTCGTTGCCGTAGCCTTCCAGCAGGTTGATGGCTCCCCAGATGCCGAGACCGGCACCCAGTGCGATGACGAGAGTCTGAAGAACTGTTACTGCGCTGTTGAAAAATGCCATAAATGTGTACCCCCTTGTACGTTGCGCCCTTATGGGCTGATGAATAGTGATTTTCCATCTGCATGTGCACCTGCAAATGGGCAAACATATAGCCAGGTCTCCAATCCCTATCAGAAACCTGGCTATGTAAAGAGGCGGCAGCTCGCCGCCTCTTCTTATTCTGTTGCCAGCAGCGCACCCATGACATCTTCGTCACCGGAATAAACTTACTTGGCATGATCTGCGTCAACCACTTCGTACTTATCGCCGGGCTTGAGCTTCAGCCGATGGTCGAGAAACGCCTCGATGCTGAATGTGTTTTTCTTATCAACTCCGGCAGTGAGCTTGTAGTTCGGATGCTGGGTCAGATCGTACTTATCTGACTCAAACGGCCTGACACCGCGCAGCTGCAAAATGCACTTTCCGCCATCCAGCACAGCCAGTTCATCCACCGAAGCCAGGTCTTTGCCACAATGTCAAGCGGTAAATTTAAAATGAGCATAAAAAAGTGTCTTCGACACTTCAACTCCCCTGCCCCTCAATCTTGAGGGGATAGGGGTTTCTTTTTTTCAACTTTTCATTCATAATAGGCTTATGAATATCTTACAAAGAATCTTTACTGACTACTATGAAGAAATTAAATATACACTTCATCCCAGATCTACTGAGATGGAAAATATCGATAAGATGATCAACTGTGGTGATCCATCTTTTGGCGGTGCCATGTACGGTTGTCCCCATTGCGGCAAGCTTAAATTTGTCCCCTTCCGATGTCACAGCCGTTTCTGCCCTACCTGTGGAAACAAGTATTCTATGGCAAGTACTACTTCTATGTCTTTTAAGCTTGTTAATGTCCAGCACCGCCACTGTGTTTTTACTATTGATGAAAATATTCGTGACTTTTTTCTTGAAGACCGTACTCTGCTCGACTGCCTCTTTCACTCTGTTACCAGTGTCGTCTCTCGTATGTTCTTCAAAATGAACAAGTCTAAAAATTATACACCTGGTTTTATTATGGTACTACATACTTTTGGCAGGGATTTAAAATGGAATCCCCACATCCACTGTCTTATATCGGAAGGTGGTTACAGTGATGATGGATTCTGGCGTCCAGTCCATCACTTCAATTATACTTATCTGCGTAATGCTTTCCGCACAGCACTGCTTGATGAAATGGGACGCAGACTCGGATCTTCTTTCAAAAAAGTAAAATCCCAGTGCTACACGAATCATAAAGAAGGCTTTTACGTTTATGCAAAACCAAACAAGTGTGACCCTGAAACGGTCATAAAATACATTGGACGTTATCTTGGGCGGCCAGTTATTGCCACATCCAGAATTGACAGCTATGATGAGGACTCGGAAACAGTCACATTTCATTATAACCGTCATGAAGATGACAAATATATTCAGGAAACAATCCCTGCATTAGATTTCATCAGGCGTTTGATCCGACACATACCGGAGAAACACTTTAAAATGATCCGGTATGGCGGCCTTTATGCACGTCACCGCGAAATAGATAAAAATCTGCACCTAGCAATTTCAAAAGCGAAACGGCATACTCTGCGCAACTTTAACAAATGGCGCACAGCTATCCTTTCTTCTTTTGGATATGATCCATTAAAGTGTCCAGACTGTAAACATGAAATGCTCTTTCTGGAACTTTACTTTAACCACAAGCGCGTCTCCCTCGAAGAAATGTACGAGAAAATAATGTCCAAAGCTCGTAGAAGATGGTCTTCTGCATAATTTTTATGGATTCTGTGATATAATCCTCTCAAAGGAGGAAAACACCATGAAACCAGATATCGAGGAACTGCGCAAAAAATACATCGAAAATCCACCAGAAGGAATGACTTCCAGGGACATTCGCCACATGAGCGAAGAAGAACTTCTGGATATGGATTATTTTCTAAATGATGACGAACTTGATGACGATTTTGGAGAGGAAGGCTTTTATATCTTCTAATCCAAGGATCGTCTTGTCGTCGTGCCCGCCTCCGTGCGGGCATTTTTCAATTCAAGAGAGCGCCTCAGGCGGTCTTTCCTATAAATCAAAAAATACCCCGTTGGTTTCCCAACGAGGCATGTGATGCTTGCAGATTGACAAAATACTTGCTCCTACACCTCTTTTTTCTTTCTCTTTTGCAACGAGAAAGAAAGAAAAATAAAGGAAGTGTAGCTGATGCTAACATTCGAGAGCAAAAATTCTTTTTAGATTTTCTTCGCAATCGTAGACCGCTCCGAAATAATGCTCAGAAGATCATTTTTGACTTCCTCTTTACTTGGCTCGCTGCCCATCAGAAGATAATCCGTGCTGACATGGAGGATGCAGGACAGTTCAATCAGCTTTTGAAATGACACCTTCAGGTTCAGATAGTCGGATGCAAACTGGTCAATGGTGTCGGAAGCGCAAATCTTGCCGGATCATCTGCTTCGCTGCCGAAAAAGGACTTTTGAAAATCTTTTATCACTGCAACGGCGATTTCTTCTATGTTTTTCTGCGAAAGAATCATAGGCACTGCTCCTTTGCTTCAACGAACCATTTTTCATCTTCGTTGTACAGGAAACTCTCATGCCCACCAATCGTGACCGTATAGCGGATTCCGCAGCCACCTACCTTCGTGGAAGCAGCCCGGCACTTATGCTTCAATCGGTCGATTTCATACACCCGTCCGTCAATCCACCGAATCAGACGCGGACGGATATTTCCCTCCGTATCCACATCCAATTCACAGGTACATATACTTTTCTACATTTCTGTTCCGACATATTCTACGCTCCTCCTCTGTAAACCGGCGAATGTGTTGACTTCTTTTAGCAAAGAACTCACCAGATTCTACCGGTGCTGTATTAACCAATCATTCCTGCTGGCATAACCAAATCCACTTGTCGCTCTGTCGGCATCTTGCTTTTCTGAAAAAGTACCCCATTTTTAATCGCATCTTTCCCGAATCGGAATCGAATCTGCTCAATCGCTGCGTCCAACCGTTCCTGGCGATTCAATGATTTCATATCGGTGAATAGGTCGTATTGTATCGGACAATCCTCTTCAAACAGGTTGATTGCCCGAATCGTCACTGAACGAATCGGATGCTCCCACTGATAATTCTTTGCAAACAAAGAAAATGCGGTTTTCGCCAGATAGGTGGGGCTTTGTGTCGGAATACTAATCCGGCACTGCCACTCTTTCGTGAAAAGCTCGTTGTTGCGTATGGAAATCGCAATTCCGCCTGCTTTCTTTTTATGCGTTCGCAGCTTGGTTCCAATCTCTTGCACCAGCTCCAGCATGACACACCAGACTTCGGCGTTATTCTCCAAATCTGCATGGTCGTTATCCCGTGGCCAATGCTCTTTACCGGAGAGACATAATCGGAACGCATAACCGGTGAATCATCCAGCCCATTGGCATATTTCTTGATCGCCAGTCCATTCTTTCCAAGGCGGCACTTCAAGAAATCATCCGATGTTGCCGCAAGCTCTCCAATCGTATGAATCCCATAACCAGATAGAACCTTCTCGGTCGCTCTGCCGACTCCAAGCAAGTCAGAGGCAGGAAGACACCAAATCTTCTCCTGGAACGAATCTGCTTCGATGCAGGTAATCGCATCCGGCTTTTTCATATCCGACCCAAGCTTGGCAAAAATCTTATTGAAGCTCACTCCTGCGGAAATCGTAAGTCCCAATTCAAACTTAACCGTTCTGCGAATCTCATCTGCGATTTCAAATCCGGTTCCCATGCAGCCGCTTCCGGTCACATCCAGCCAGCATTCGTCCATCCCATACGGCTCGATCTGATCGGTATAGCGACCGTATATCTCACGAGCCAGCTTTGAAAACTTCATATATTGCTCATAGTGCAGCTCCACGATCACAAGATCCTGGCACTTCTGCTTTGCTTGCCAGATTGCCTCTCCCGTGGAAACGCCAAACGCCTTTGCTGCATAGTTCTTCGCAAGTACGATGCCATGCCGTTCCTCCACAGAACCGCACACTACCACCGGCTTGTTCTTCAGTTCCGGGTTCAGCATACACTCGACAGAGGCATAGAAATTATTCATATCACAATTCAGAATTATGAGCTTGGCAGC
Organism: Ruminococcus sp. 1001713B170207_170306_F1; assembly: GCF_015668065.1. Classification (NCBI taxonomy): domain Bacteria; kingdom Bacillati; phylum Bacillota; class Clostridia; order Eubacteriales; family Oscillospiraceae; genus Ruminococcus; species Ruminococcus sp. 1001713B170207_170306_F1. Next base: position 68,034 of record NZ_JADPEX010000004.1, read on the forward strand.
CGCAAACCATCCAATATGGTTACGATCCAGAAGATCGCGGATGCGCTGAATACTACTACTGAGTACCTGCTGGGAAGCAGCGGCACCTATGTCGTAGAAGCTCATGAAAAAGGCGGCGCAAAAGCAGCGAAAGATATTGAAGAACTGGTCAGCGAAGTGACCGGTATGTTCGCTGGCGGCGAATTAAGCGAAGATGCCATCGAAGGAGCTTATAAAGCTCTGACCGATGCCTACTGGATTGCCAAAGAGAACAATAAAAAATACGCCCCGAAAACGAGGCGTAAAAAATCCGATCAGTGATATTTATCGTACACACTTTTCGCTATACTGTAAACTGGAGGTGGTATGATGAATGCGGAACAGCTTTCACGGGTCGGTGAGAAACTGGTAAAACGCTGCGGTTCCAGAGACCCTTTTGAAATTGCAAGGCAGCTTGGTATCAATGTCATGCTTTGCGAAAATTTTGGTTCCCTGAAGGGAATGTACCGGGTGATTAAGCGAAATCGCTTTATTTTCCTGAATAACAGTCTGGATGAAAATATGCTGCGCATCGTGTGCGCACATGAATTAGGGCATGACCAGCTTCACCGGAATATGGCGAAAACCACCCCGATTCATGAGTTCATGCTCTATGACATGAAATCCAAACCGGAATATGAAGCCAACATCGTAGCAGCGGAAATCTTGATGGACAGCGATGAAGTCCTTCGCTACATTTATGAATATGGATACACAGCCGAGCAGATCGCCAGTGCGATGTCCACCGACATCAATCTGGTTGCGCTGAAGGTAGCACACCTGGCTACACTTGGATATAATCTGCACGCGCTGGAACATAAGAGCAACTTTTTGAAATAACGTACCTTCGAGGAGCCTGGACCGGCTCCTCTTTTTGTTGCAAATCGTGCAGGCGGTGCTTGCACAATTATCAGCCTAACATCTGCATGCGATAGAGCTTCACTTTTTCCTCGAACGGTAGTCCCGGATCAATGCCGACTTCTTCCCACATCACACCATACGGTGCGCCGCCATCTGTATATCCGGCGATAAAAGCAAAATGACCATCGCAGTCCTCATACAGTTCTGCCAGCCGTTCCCGTTCTTTCGCTTCCCGCTCCATTCTCCGCTGCCGAAGCCGCTGTTCTTCAGCCCGTTTAATCTGGTCAAGCTGCTCCTGTGTATAATTGACCCCCAGCTCCTGCAAATCTTTAGCGGCAGTCACAGCATCCACATGAAAGCGTTCCCGGTAATGCTTGTTCATCTTTTTCGGTGAGCCGGTATAGGTGAGCAGCCACTGCTTGCCTTTTCGGAGGCGTGCTTCCTTTCGCTCAGCCTTCGTCAGTTTCTTTTTCTTTGCCATTTGCGGAATCTCCCGGATTATTTGCAGATGATTTTGGGTTGCGCTTTTTCGGTGCTGTCAGCTCATGGCTCAAAGAAAGCAGGTCCTTGATGGCATCATCCAGCTCCGGTTTGCCGAGATGAATACTGAGCCATTTTTCCTTGTTCATGTGATAGGCTGGAAAATAGCCGTCCTGCCCACGCAGAGAACCAATCAGCAGCGGATCACTTTTCACATTGAGGACATCAACGATGCCTGCTTCCGGCAGTCCCAACTTATCAGCAGATACTTCCAGAACTACACCATACCATTTGTTATTGTCATTGTGCCGCAGCACTGCATTCCAGTCATGCCAGGGATATTCCGGTTCTGTGCCGTACTGCTGACGTATCCATGTAAATAATTCCTGTCGTGTCATAATTCTTTTCCATTACTGAGCAGTTCTTTTTCTTTATGTCGTTCCTGCTCCTCAATCGAACAAGATCAACTTGGATTTTTCGCACCTAAGGTTGATTAAGATAACAATATTTTTTTGAAATTATAATAAATTTTTCTAGGCAAATCTGGATTGTTATAGAATCTTGAAATTTCTTCATAAGCGTCTTTTAAAAGAGCGGGCGTATATTTCTTATTATTAACTTTTGTATAAGGGCCATCAGACTCAATCAAAATACGCTCTAAAGGCAATAAATGATAATTTTCTTTTTTACTTCCTTTTACCATGTTAGTGTTAATCGAAAAATAGCAACCCAAATCCACCAACCTTAACATATCATCACAACCTCCTGTATACCAATGTATGATTGCCTTTTGGGGGTGATATTTTTCTAAAATACGAACTGCATCCTTCTCTGCTTTTCTAATATGTATTGTCATAAGCTTATTGTTTGATGCACAAATCTCTACAATTTGCTCAAAATATTTTAATTGCATTGGCTTACTCATATATGATTTTTGCGAATAATCCAATCCAATCTCACCAACATAATTTGTTAACGATATAAGCCTCATGAAATCTTTTATTTCTCTTCCGCCTAATGTCGTTTCTTGCGGATGAAAGCCTATGGCAAATTTCAAATACTTTTTTTCTGGGATTAAATTTTTACATGACAAAAAAATCCCAGGCGAATTTGTTACACAAATTGTATATTGTTCCAGTTCTGTAATGGTTTTAGCAATTTCAAAATAATTTCTATAATGGTCCAAATGAAAATGTGTATCTATCAAATTCATCATTACATATACGCTTCCATATCCGAGTCTTTTGAAAAGTATTCAATCAAATCATCCATGCCCTGTCTGTAAACTCTCTTAAAAGACTGAATCTCGTCATTCTCAAGCTTCCCCGTACAACGGATTAATCGCTCGATATCTTTTTCCGAAAGTCTCTTGTATCTATGAATACTGCTCAAAACCGCAAATAAATCTGCCGATTTGTCTCTATCTGCATGCGTTTTAAGGAATTCTGATGCCTTTAGGATGTCATCTGTTTCTAATTCAACATCTTGCAGAGAGCCCTTCCGAATAATGCACGGATAACAAAATCCACAGTTTACCGGATATTCTCTGGAACCCACACGGTTGTACCTAGACACACATGGGTGAGAGCATGAAATGGTATCTTTATAACCTCGTTTGAATGCTTCTGTTCCAGAAACCAAATTAACGATTTCTCGCTTTGTTTTGAAGGCGAAGAAATTGAGAATACGATTTTGAATTCCAACACTTGCAATCAACTTGTTAAGACCATTCAAAAAGTAAGGATGCGTTGTTCTCGTGCTACAGGATCCTTTTCTGCTGTTTGTAAGAGCTACATTCAATCCAATAAATCCATTCTCAGGTATATATACTGTGATATGTTCTCCCATAATGCCTGCTATAGAAATTGCCGCACATAAAAACAATAAAGACCGCCCTCTGGAAGTATTTTCACTTTTCCGCAGCCGCTCCCCATCTAAACTGAATGGAGCTCTTGCTCCTGCTGTGAACCCAAGAAACAGCGATTTTTGTACTGGATAGCATTCATTGAAATTATTGCAAAATCGTTCTTGGATATACCGAAGTTTGGGATATTCATTATGACCAACTAATACTGGAGAATGCCCCTCTTGCAATAGCTTGATCGCCCCACAATAGGAATCCAAACCACCCGAAAACAGGCTAACGCAATCACAGCCAGACACATCTATATGTTTTCTATTACTGTTCTTATGGGTACCATATTCTGTCGTAGCCTGTCTAAAAGAAATTTTCCATTCATCACCTGTTAAAAACGAAAGGATTTTATTCCACTGAGCCTCACAATTATTCCATTTATCCATTTCTAAAACCGGAATGGAAACTTCTATTTGGCGTGTCCAAGAATCCGAAAATAAATTCCGAGCTATTCTTTTATCTAAAGCAAATACGCTAAGCCCTATTACAAATAAATCTTCATAAATAGGAACCATTTTTTGACATCCCAGATGGTACCATATGCTTGGCAATCCAGAATATATAGTGCTACCGGAATCTCTATTTAAGGTAAGGATGTACGAATCTTTCCATTCGACATCTGGGTCTGCATCATTTTCTTTTTTTATCCAAAATTTCATTTGCGTGCCTCCCCATAGAAGCGAACGCATACATCGTATGCTTCCTTCAAAGTTCTTTGAACAATACTTGCTGCACTGATATTGCCAAGATCAATTTGTTCCAGTTCTGTGCTATGTAGCGACGCGTGGAGTTCATCAGCTATGTAAGAATGCATTTCATCCAGTATTTCAAATTTTTCCCTACTTGTACGCCCTTTTCCTATTTTTTCATCAAAATTCAAGTCAAAACTTATCAGTACAAAGGAAATCACCATTTCCTTTAGAAGAATATCTAAATCCACACTTCCCAATTGTTCTACAGAATCTATTTGCAGATTTTCAAGTGCTTGTGATAATGAATCCGCAGCTAGTGAGTCTTCTATCGATGCGGAATCATTCGTAAACTGATATAACAGTTCTTGCAAAATTTCATCGGAAGATTTTCCTATTAAATCAGATCGGCCAAAATTGACTAAGCCGTGCTCAAGTCCATATTTTCTGATATCTTGCGCAAACGCTATGACATTGCCAGCAGCACTGGCAAAAGAAGTGCTTCCAACCGCTGCGCTCGAATTCATCGCTTCACCAAATTTTTGAATTGCATTTGTTCTTGAATCAGAGTCTCTATTTCTTAAAAATCCTGATACCGCTCTTTTTGCATTGCTCCATTCTGGTTTTGTTGGAGGAATATATCCTTTAGAAGTTCCCATTCCTATTTTCCCTCTTTTATTGTTTCTATCAGCTTTTGCTCAATAAGCCCTGCCTTTTCCCATGTAGCTATAAGATTATCCACTTTCATCTTATCTGCTGATCGCATTTCTTTAATGGCAGACGCACTTTTAATGGTTATCTTTTTTGAATAGCTTTCCAAGGCATTGCAAATTTTGTCTCTATATGCTTCAAAACCAACAAAAAGACTTCTTATGATGTAGAATTCAATTTCTCCTTTTTGAATTTTAGGAATAATGACCTCAAAAACCATTGATTGATCAATTGCACTCAACTTTGTCATGTCTTGTACAATTTGAGGTATCAATCCACGTGTTGCCTTACCTATCCGTTCCAAAATATCCTTAACCGCCGATGAAAGCGTTGATACATCTACATCCGCTTTCTTCAGCGATTCTCTAGTTAAATAGAAGTATCGATCCAAACGAATTTTTCCCAAATCCTTGGGTTCAGATTCAACCCAGTTAATTATTGTCGGCACATTCCAGGCCTTATATTTTTCATTCTCACTGTCACCTGATTCTATGCTCTCTAACATAGCCTTAAAATCTTCATTCTCCGTTGTGAATTTCTTATTCCATTCATTTAGCTGTATAAATAAATCCCCATCGAGTTTTTGAAGGACAAGCAGTTTTGCCAGCACTCGTGTATCAAGCGCATCTTCACCAGTGCCAAAGTACAACTCAGCCAATTTCTTTTTGGTTGTATATGTGTTCAAAAATCTCTTTGCCTGCCTAGGATTCCCTTTTAAGTTCCCGGCAATTATTCTTTTGATGCCAGCAATGATATCGGCTGTCTCCTCAAACTCCTGTTTATCATTTTTATTAATGTAGTCTATCGCTATTGTTTTAATTTTCTGTACATCAATCACATCATTCGATATGAGCAATTTTTCTTCCTTAATCTTTTTAAGAAACTCCTTAAATTGGTCTATGTTGCAATATTCTTGAACGACTAATAGCATCAGATAGTTCTCTATATCCTTCGAAGATAACTCCGGAATATAAATTGGCAATTGAATGATTTTTTCAATGTATTCCTTGTCCAAATTGACGGAATAATTTTCAATCGGCGGATATTTTTTCCTTATAGCATATTGGATGACGTTTTCATCCGCAGCAATGATAAAAGTCATTTTCTCTACGGACAAAAAGAGCTTAATAGCTTCCAAAGTTTCAATAATTCGATCTGGTTGGCATCTGTCTAAATCATCAATTAAAACAATAACATTTTCAATGCCGTCATCTTTAAGAGTTTCTTTGAATTCTTTTCTAAATTTTCTAACATTATTGACGATGCTGTTCGTATCATCGCTTTCTTCATCCTTCAAATAGTCGTCACGAATAGATTGCATAGCATTCGCTACGTTTTTGATACCATCACTAACCTCCTCAGCTTTTCCAGAAACACTCAGCAAAAGAGGAATGGGATTTCCAGTTGCGACTGATGCAATCATAGGTGCACCTACAGATGCTGCTTTTGTTGCCAACTTAAAAAAATCAAGCTTTTTCAACAGCTTTGACACGCCATCCTTAACCTTGGATGGAATATCTTTATGTTCTTTGATTTCGCGCAATAATGCCTCCATCAAAGCTATTTTGGCATCTTCATACCCTTCAAAAGTCCACGCATTAATGTTGATACACAGCGTTTTTCTCTTCTTTTCAGAGTCCACATCTATTTTCTGTTCTATCAACTTCAGAAGGGTTGACTTTCCTGCTCCCCAGACACCAAATACACCGATAGTGAGCGGTTTGTAACTTGGGTTCTTGGAAATATCAGCAATAACATTTGCATATGGTTCATAAAATAAAATATCTACTTCTGAGGCGTTATCCAACCACATCTTCAAATTCCTCCAGTATTTACTCTACCCCCAACGCCTTAAACACCGCATCTTCCGCACTGCTGTAGAAAATCAGATTAAAACTGCCCACCAGCTCCGGCGGCACGGTGCCAAGGTCTGCTGCACTGGTAATCGGAAGCAGCACTTTCTTTGCTCCGCTATCGAGGCACACCTGCAAACTATTGGCAAGCTCGTCTACTTTCAGAATCGTGCCGCTGATGCTGATTTCTCCCAGCACGGCAAGTGTACTGACCGTAGGCCGTCCAAGAGCGATGCTGCATAGTGCAATCAATGTAGGCAATGCCAGCTTTCCGGTCATGCCAATGCCCTGTAAATCCTGATAGTTGATGATGTAATCCCGCATCGTGGTGCTGATGCTGCCACTGATACGATTTCCGTTAGCTTTCAGGAAATTGAACGCCGTATTCGTGGATTCCTTGCAATCACGGTCGCTGCCAAGGCCAGTGCGCTCAAATTTTCCGTTGCCGGGCAGCATCTGGCTTTCAAGGCGGAATACGCCGATCATACCGGACTTGCCCTGACTTACGGTATATACCTGTCCCGGATTGCAGATGCCATCGGGGATGAGCCTTCCACCGCCCTGCTCCGGCACAGAGACAAATTTTTCTTCAAATGTATCAAGGTCAATATAGCTGAAGTTCACATCATAGAATTCCATACCACCCAACTTTTTCAGCTGCTCCTTGACGCGACGGCGCATTTCCAGCGCAAATACAAGAATTTCTTCAATCTGTTCCTTCGTAAATTCTCCATCCGGATACAGCAATTTCACATAGCCGCCTACAATCTTGCGGACAGCAATCGTATCGCGCTGGTTCAGGTTCTTTCCAAGGCGAAAATACTTATCTAACGCATCACCATACTGTTCTTTCCGCAGTTCTCGGATAAACTCCGCCAGATAATCCGTGATAAAGCCGTAATCATTGGTAAAATGCTCCGGACGGAACTTCGGAATCTCCCAGCCTGGAATATAGCAATGCAGACGGTCAAGAAAGGCCGTGTCCGTTCCCATCTCCGGCGGGAACGGGTCAAACAGAGAAGAAGTCTTGAGCAACACATCCACACTCTGATTGATGTTTCCTATAAAGACCATAGAAGCCGATGCTGCCTTTTCCTCTTTGCCGCGGGCAAAGGAGCCGGAAGCCATATAGTCTTTCATAATCTGAATGCCGTCTTTGTCCTTAAACTTGATTCCGGCAACCTCATCAAAGGCAACGCAGTCCCATAAGCCTACCAACCCTACGGTTTTGCGCCCCATATTGTAAAACAAATTTGCAACGGTCGTCTGACCACCGGATACCAGGATACTGTTCGGGCTGATTTCTTTATAGATATGGGACTTACCTGTGCTGCGCGGCCCCAGCTCACAGAGATTGAGGTTGTTCTCCACCAACGGCAGCATACGCGCCAGCAGCAGCCACTTTTCACGATTGTTCAGCTGTTCCGGCTCATATCCGCAGGAACGCAGCATAACATCCATCCACGCTTCCTGTGTGAATGCCTTGCGCCCCTCGCGAACTTCTTCGATGTCGATATGGGGCATCTGGATCGGAGTCAGCTTATGGATGCTGATGGGAGAGATATCCTTCTGCTTTTTCTGTTTAGAGGAAATCGGCTGTCCATCTATATCCGTGATTCCAAAGCTGCTGTCTCCCTCAGACTCATATTCCAGCTGCACGATGCACCAGATACCGCCGCAAAGCAGCCGGTCATATTTTTCCGGATAATCATCCGTAATCGGCACATTGGTGAGACCAAGGTTAGAGAACTCTGCAAAAAAGCAATCCTTTTTGATGTCCAGATGCACGGTCACCATATCAATAATGGTATGGCTCCCGTTCTTGCGCAGTTGTGAGAGAATTTTCTGAGCCTCATCCGGGCGGACAAAATTATCTGCCAGAATGCGTTTTACATTCTGAACGCCCTGCTCAATGATTGTCTCATCGTCTGAACTACAATACTGACCCAGCAGGAACTCCAGCACATAGACCGGAACATTCGCTCCTTCTTTTATTTTCTTTGTCAGGTCTTTGCGGACGATCCGACCGTCAAAGTTGCTGCGCAGCTTCCGGCGCAGTTCTTCACGGGTATCATCTGCCGCCATATCCATCATTTCCATACGGAATTCCTGCCTCCTCTATATCAGAATCCGAATCCAAAGTCATCTGCAAAGGCAATGTCCATGATGACAGGCTGCCTCCACTGCTCCAGACCGCTTTCTTCGTCGTAAACCACAAGGTAATATTGCTTGTCCTTGTCGTATTTCTTATTCTTGAATGTGAACCGCATCCGGAAGATACGCTTCTGTGCATTTTCCTCACGACTGTCCGCCACATAACTGTTTTCGTTCGAGATTTTCTCATTGTCTTCCGAGAGGAAGAAAATGCGGTATTTTGCAGCTTTTACAGTATCACTGACGGCATCCGACTGGATAAAGTCCATAGACGTGATCAGGTTCGTAATCTTATGGACAATGCTGACCAGAGCAATCTCTGCATTCTTTGTTTCCATGTGACCGCGCTCCATCTTAAACTCCAGCACCGGCACCAGCATTTCCTGTGGTGAGGAACCGCCATGCACATAGTTAGCACCGCCTCCGGCCACCTTAAAGACATTGCTGCTGACAGGATAGGACACCACCTTGCTGTCCTTATTCCCCAGAACGCGTCCCATGCTCATATGGTCGATACCGTCATCTTCCAGTGCCGCCTTGGACACAATAAATCTGCGATTGACAAATGCTTTGTCCGCGCTTTTCCCGGAGATTTTGTCACTTTCTGTCAGCTTATCACGCTTATAAATAAAGCCATGATCGGCAGTAACGATAAAATGATAGGTGTTGCCGCTGACGGAGATTCGATGAATCAAGTCCATGATTTCCTGAACGGCTTCCTCACACGCATGAAACACCTCATCCTCGGTATTAGCCTTGTCTCCACGCGCGTCGATCTGATTATGGTATACATAGATAATCTGACGTTTTGTCAGCACATCTCGCAGCTCTGCCACTTTCAAATTTTTGATATCATCGAACTGTACACAGACACTATCCGGGTTATAGCTTTGCAGCACCTGCTGCCGACCTGCCAGATTATCACAAAGAATCCCATCTGCCAGTACCTGAAAATCATCCGTCATCTCCAGTGTCTTATGCGGCAAAAACGCTGCCATGCCAAGCCTCGTATAAGACGGAAGAACACTCAGCTGTACAGAAAGTTTTGCCGTGCATTTGGGGTCATCCTGCATTCGGGCAAACAATTCCTGTCCAACCTCGTAACGCATGGCATCCGAAATAATGACCACGGTGCGTTCCTTGGTATAGCGCAGGTTTGTATTGTAAAACTCCCGCTGCAACGGAATTGCAGAAAATGCGGCATCCTGCTGAATTCCAGCATTCCAGGCAGGGAGCAGGCAAGCCAGATATTCGTTTGTGTAGATATTTTCCACCAGTTCCCGAAGCGGCTCAAAGCTTTCCGTGCTCTCCAGCTGGTCGTAATAATAGTAGAATTTCCGATACTGCTGATCCATATTGTAATCCGCAGCAAGATATCGGTCGATGATTGACTTTAAGACATCTGCGGCATGGTAATCCGCTTCCTTCACCATGCTGTATGCACTGGAAAGCATCTGATAGGTTTTCCCGGTCTTTCTGCCAAAGTGCATTTTAGCCCGCTTTTCACAGAGTTCCGGAATGGTAAATCCGTTTACGATTGCGCCGATATCTTCCGAAACAAGTCTGCCAATGAGCCACTTTACCAGCACCTGATCCACGGCAAGGAAAGTGTCGCACTCCACCAAATCGTCCACTCGCATTCCTGCAAATGCTGAAAAAACATTCAGCCCTTTGGCAACATGTGCCGACAGAGCATCGTATTTGTCCCGGTACAGGACGCTATTCATCAAACTATCGAGAAATGCGATGATATTGCCTGACTTGTAGGAGACAAAGCTCTTCCATGCTGCCGGAAGTTCTGCCTGCACATATCGCCCAGTATAAGTGACGAACAGCGTCACCAGCAGCCGTTCCAAACTCGGCTTTGTATCAGTGTATCCGAAATGCTGCTCACAGAGCTGCCAGAATGCAGACAGCAGATCGTATTTTTCAAACTCCTGCAAGAAAGCATTGTCCACCAGCTCGCCATCCGTCAACACGATGCGCACGACTTCCTCAAAAGAGCAGGTACGCGCCTTGCAGACTGCACTCAACAGACCGACAAGGATATTTTCTTCATTAAAATTTTCGATTTCCAAATCATAGAACCGCTGAGTACGTTCTTTATTGGCGAAAAACTTGATGTGCTTCTCAATAACCGGCTTGTACTTCTCCTCAATACCGAGGTCAACCGACAGCAGGGAAGCACGGTCAGCAAAGAATCGTCTGGAATACAGCATTGTGTCTTCCAGATGGTTGTCCCTTACATCCGGCTTCGGAAACGGTGCATAGATCAGATAATTCGTGGTCTTATCTACACGCTCCAGAAAATACTTTGTATAGAACTGGTTATCCGGCTGGAGATGGTAGATCTTCGCATTCTGAAGCTCCACCGTCTCCATATCCTCGGAAAATTCTGCCTTGTCATCGTACCAGAAAACCAGTTTCCGGGTCTCCCCGGTAAATTCCGCATTCAGGCGGTCTATAATTTGTTTCAGGTTCAATTCTGCCATATCAATTTCCTTTACTTGATAGATTCCGCCCTTTGGGGAATATCATACAGGCAGTTACGCCTTGATTCGTTTGTTGCCTGTGATGCTGCTAATATAATCGTCAATATCCTGCACGATGCAATGATCCCCCATTGTGTGCAGTGATTCAAAATATTTTGTGATATACCCATAGATGCCATACTCTTCAAAGGTCTTTGCCACATCTGCACCGGAAAGCCCTTTGAAATGACGGTACCGCTCCATGCAATAAATCAAAAAATTGGATTCTTTGCTCATCGCTCACGCCTCCTCCGGATAATCATAGGAGCCTGTCAGAAGTTCATCTTGATACATGGTATACAGCGTCATCGGGCTGTAATGCCACAATTTTGATTTTTCATCCGAAAGTTCCTGATAGAGCTTGGACTGATAGAAACGGGAAATCGCTTTTTCATCATCTACATTGCTATTTTTTGTAATCTGTTCGATGATGGGCGGCACAATGATTGCAAGCATTGCGCTGAACTGATCTTCGTTCATACAAGCTCCCTCCCTTCAAAATGCAAGTATTGCAGGGACTTCTCAGTTGCAAACACCAGCTGGTTGAACAATTTCCGAATCTTGAGTGCCGCCAGTGTTTGTTCCTTATCCAACACTCCGGTCATATACAGGGTAATGGTACGGTACACATCATCATTTGCCACAGCACCATAAATCAGGTCATGCTGCTTTCCCTGATAGGTTCCCTGACGGTTCTCGGCTACAAAATCCAGCCACGCTTCATCTGGGCTGTCAAAGCGCAGCAAACTGCACTCCTTGAAAGCCACTGCTTCCTCTACGGAATAAATATTGAGCGTAGCGGCTCCTGTTTTGCGGCGATCTGTGACCTTTTGAGCGAAGTTCACTGCCTGATCGCGGTTGGTGGTGGTATAAAATCCAAAACCGAAGTCCAGATAGCGATTTTGCCGGATAAGTTTCGGCTGTTCTACGATAACATTGCTTCCGTGGTACAAAATCATTGCAAACGCCTCCTGTTCCTCTTATTTCTTTTCTTTCACCATGATGTTCTTGCTGTCTGCCAGCACCTCATAGAACTTGCCATCCTGGGCAGTTTGAAGCTTGCGATAGTTGACCTTTACGCCGTCATCGAGGTCAAGCTCGATGCGAGAAAGTGCCAGATGGCTGATCTTCTCATCGTATTCCCGGCATTCCTTCAGCTGCTTGGCAAGTTTATCCTTACGCTTGGAGGCTGCTGCCACCTCACGGGCATTCTCGCTGTGATCCATCATATCCTGCATTCGGTTGATCTCGGATTCATATACGCGCTGCATCTTGTGCAGGTAGTCGATACGCAGGTTTCCGATGGTATCCGGCGTGTAGCGGTGCAGGTAAACCAGTGCCTTAAAGCCGTTCTGCTTGCCACTGTCAAACAGCCAGTAGATCGGACGCTTGCCGGAGCCAGTGACAGAATAGGTCTGGCAGTGATCCTTGAAGAAATCGTTCAGAAAGTAGTTACGGATAATCTCCCGGCTGGTGCTGCCCTTATTGCCAAGGACTTTTGCGATGTAATCAAGGTTTGCTTCCAGCGTATCAGCACCGTAAACCGCTTTCAGCCACGCGCACAGGCGAGATACAATATCATCGTCCAGATATTCTTCATCGGTAATGGGGATGACGTTATCGGCGTCTGGTTCATACGAAAGCCAAGTTGCAGTTTCCCAGTCATCTGTATCATGGAACTTCGGATAATGATACTCTGCCAAGGAAATTCCTGCATATCCACCTTCGATTGGGTCGCCATTTTCATCTAATGCAGCCTGTCCCTTGTATCTCCAATATACTGCATCAAAATTGCCACCTGCAAACACAAGGCCCGGTCTATCCAGCGAGTAGCGGCCAAACATACAACCTACGGCATAGCTGAGCAGGCTCTTAATGTCCCGCTGCAGATCCGCCTTACGTACGGTCACATCTTTATCCTCCACTTCCGGGGTCAACTCGTCCTGCAAACCGTAAATGTCAATAAAAATGCGGTTCAGCTCTTCTTCGTTGGCTTTCAGCTGATTAAATCGGTCGTTGCATTCCGCCTGCCACTGGGCAAAGGCTTCGGAAATCGTGGAAACGTTGCGGAGCAATGGGTGCTTCTTAAAGTCCCAAGAGGTTTCAAAGGAGTCCCAATCCGCCCGAGAAATCTGAATGCAATTCTCTGTCATTCCTATCACTTGATTTGGAGCTTTTGAGCTGTCAATACAAGGAAGTTTTCCAATCACTCCATTTTGATAATGAAGACCTGTACAGCAAATATCTAGAATCTCCTGAAACACCTTAGAATTAACATACGCTAAAACGACAGGCATTTCAGACACATCATTTAAAACGATGAGCGGTCCAATATCACTAAACGTATTTTTTTCATCAAGATATCTTCCACCAAAAAGGCCTCCCGTTAAGCTCGACCAGGTAATTCCTTCTCGAAAAAAATAGTTTGTATTTTGCGGTCTCGATCTTAGTTTTCCACTGGCATCACAGAAATGCCTTATATCGAATCCATCGTCTTCCCAATTTATCACATGGGACATGTTACCATACCAACGTCGAAATTCGCCACCCTTACAATAAGGAAACCATTTTGCAGTTTTGTATTTTACCGATAAAATGCTGAATTTGCAGTCGTCAACTTCAAACCACAGCCGCATAAATCTGTCATTATCTCCAGTAACCGTACCTTGAAGCGATTTTCCATGTTGATTAATTGTTTGAGCTTCTTCAAAAAGACTTCGCATGGCACTGCTTACCCAATACGCCACTGGACTTCCCGGTATTTTTGCAAAGTCATCCTGATTTGCAGTATAGCGATTTTCCCCTGCAAGGAACATATCTTCCTTCCCTTGCTGAGAAGTCGGCTCAACCAGACGGCAGTAAGTACCCTTATAACCCTCCACATGGTTTGCACAACGCACAAAGGAAGTGGTCTGAACAACTTCACCGCCAATTTCCTCAAAGGCTCTTGCTCCCAGATGCGCCATGTTGACGATTTCTGTCAGCATCATCTTTTCACGCAGCTTTTCAAAGCTGGATAGGAACATCCAACTATGCTGTGTAATCATTGCTTGAAAACCGTTGTTTACGGTCATCTGACGGCAGCGCTCAATAAACACGGCAAACAGGTCAGCCTTGCTGTCGGGGTAATTCTTTTTGACAAAATTATTGACCTTTGCGCTCAGGTTACTGGTTCCGGCATAGGGCGGATTCGTGCAGGTAACCCAATATTTCCGTGCCATGGTCTCGCCAATGTCGATAAGTCGATTCAGCTGCTCGGCGGTATCTTCCACGCCCACGCTGTCCATACTGATCTGACCATCGGTATCCTCCGCTGCCACAAACCGACGCAGCAAATCCCAGTTATAGCTCTCCACATTCAGGATAGAGCCGTATTCCTTGGCATCGGTCAGGGTGTCCAGCAGACCTTCCAGCTGCAACTTGGCGGCGTTCTTCTCAATATCATCCATCCCTGCGCCGAAATACTTCAGGTGCGCACGGTTGATGTTGTTGCTCTCCTGAATAGCATAGACATGGCAAGTGTTCTCACCGTTTAAGATACGGCGATTGTACTGCCGTGCTTTCATCATCACGGCAAAATACGCCAACTGATAGGCACGGTCATCAATGTCCAAACCGTAAATGTTGTGCTCCAGAATGCTCTTTGCAGCATCACGCTGGCTGTAACCGGCACTCTCGTAAATCTGCATCAGCACATCAAAGGCATATACCAGGATATGGCCAGAACCCATGCAGGGGTCGATGAGCTTGATGTTTTCCGGATTCAGTGCGGAATATTCTTTACGAATTTCTGCAAGTTTTGCCTGCACTTCCGGCTCCTGCTGTGCCTCTTCCAGATAGTATTTCCAGTTTTCTTTCAGGCCGCAGTCCGGGTGTCCTTCCACCCACAGACGGCCAAGGCTGTTCTCCACCATGTAGCGGACGATCCAGTCCGGAGTGAACAGCTGGGTCACGGCAGGGATTTCCTCTTTGGTAATCTTACCGTTCTTGGCAAAGGCAGCGGCCTTCGGCTCGGTATTGTAATACTGGTACAGCCAGCCGATGATCTCCACCTGACCGCCGCGCTCGATATTGAAGTCATCCTCCGGGATATCGTGGATCAGATGATAGACCACGCCATCCTGGTCAATAACGGACAGACTGAGCAGCAGCTCGGTGTAGTTCTTTGTCTTTTCAAACAGAGCCGGCAGAATCTCGTTCAGGGCATTGCATTGTTTCAGGAACAGGATGCGGAACACTTCGTCCAGCTTGTTGTCCTGCTTCAGCTGGAAAATCTGTGTCTCTTCCTCCGTAGTGAAGGGCAGCTCTGCGTCAAACGGTGTTGTGACCAGATCCGGCTCCAGCTTTCCGCTCTCGGAAGAAAGCACTCGAATATGGGAAGGCAGATAGTCGTTGACCTCCATGAAACGGATGGCGATCAGGCGGTTAAACCATGTATAGGCAACCTCCTCGATCACATACTGATATGCAGTTTTGTAGTCGGTATCCTTTTCCTTCTGCTGGATGACCTCTATCAGCTTGTCACGCTGCCGCACGGCCTCGCCGGAAATCGAATACGGTTCTGCGGTGCCGATATCGAAGAACTGTGTGCCGCCGAAGCTCTGCGGCAACGGCTTTGCAATGCCGTCCTCCGTAATACCGATCAGACGTGCATCATAGCTGACATCTGCAATCAGCTTATTCCGCGCCCAGATCGCAAAATTCTTTATGGCTGTCTTGTTCATTTTCTATTCCTCTTATTGAATAAGCTGGATAAACTGCTCTGCCAGCTCATCTATCGTAAAGTCTGCTGTCTTCAACGCCACCATATCTGCCAGAATCGGGCTATATTGCTTGACCGTATCTTTTGACACATTGTGCCAAACCGGAAGAATCACTTTTCTTCCCTCTTCCTGTTTTGCAAAAAGGCCATTCAATTCTTTTCCTGTCCAAAATTTTTTGAAATAAATTTCCGATAGTACAACAATACCATACCGTGAATGCACTAAACCATCATCAATGGACTGACGCAAACTATCCCCAACTTGCATGGCGTACTTATCTAACCACACCTTTGCGCCCTTAGCTATAAGAGCATCCGCAAGCGGTTTTGCTACGGTTTCTTTATCTTCCCATGCATGGGAAATAAAGAAATCATATTCTTTCGTTCCAATCTCCTCCTGCATTTTTTCTGTCTCCTCAACTAATTTCCGTTGATTATTCAAAGCCTCATTCTGCCTTTTGGTCATTTCCTGAAATACTTTATCCTGTTCCTTCTGTAACAGAGCCTGCTGTTTTGCCAACTCTGTCTTCTTTTTCGCCGCTTTCTCTTGCAGTTCTGCCTGCTTCTTTCTTGACTTCTCCGCTTTTTCACTATCGGATGATATTGATTTCAACTTTGTCTTTAACATACTCGGCGAAGTATTCTTTGTTATTGATTTTTGCGTCCTACTAGCTGATGTTAAATATCCGCATTCCTTTTTAGCCTCATCTGTATACGCTTTATTTAACCGTGCAATTTCAGACTGCAATGACTTTATCTTACTTTCAATTTGACTTATTGACAAAAAGATTCCTCCTTTACAGTTCAATGTTGACGATTGTATCTTCGTCCATCTCTTTCAGCAGGTTTTCGCGCAATGCAGCAAGGTATTTATCAACATCATCCTTGCTCTCCAGCCGCCACGATGCAGTCTTGGCAACCGTCTTGATGGAAACATTCTTCGTGGTGCGCACCTTATATACCGACTGCGGTTCTGCCACCTTTTCTGCCGGTTTCACGGTCTCGCCGCGCTTTTCCGCCTCTTCTGCCTGACGCTTACGCTCTGCCTCGGCCTTTGCCGCTGCCTCCTTCGCAAGGCGAATGTCCTCTGCGTTCATCTCGTTGAGCAGGCGCAGCTTCAGTGCCTCCGCCTTATCTGCATAACTGCGCAGAGTGGAAACATTGTTGCAGTGCTCCGCACCGTCCATGATCTCCTTAAAGAGTTCCAGATAACGGTTGAACTTCGCATCCTTATAGGGCTTGGTGTTCAGCACTTCAAAGACACGGTTCCGATCCTGATTGATGGAATCTTTGGCCGGCTCTGCCTGCTCTTCCAGAATGCGCATATAGCAGTTCATAAACTTCTCGCGCAGCTCCGGCAGCTTCGGAATCTCCTTGTAGGGCTTCGGCATCCGGACAATGGTGCGCATCTTGGCCACCACGTCTTCCAGTTCTGCATCCACGATGTAGGTCTTGCTGTCCTCGTAGATATTCAGCATATCCAGCGCACGAGTGAAGATGGTCAGCTGCTCACTGCCAAAGAAATCTCGGATAGGCTCATAGTCTTCGCCAAAATCCATCAGATCGTCCTGCTCGTCAAATACAGTCTTAAAGAATTCAAGCGGTGCCTGAATCTGTACCAGTGCGGAAAGCCGCTTCTTGCCCTTTTCCAGAAGTTCTTTTCCGGGATAGGTGTAATTCTCATATTTCGGTTCCAGCCGCTCAATCTCGGTGATTTGATTCTCGCAGTAATGCTGGAAGTTCTTCATGATGGTATCTTCGTCATCGGCAGGCGGTGCCACCTTGAACAGCTCTTTCATCACGGTGCGGACAGCCTTTTTCTGGTTTTCCGGTACCCGCACGCGCACTTCCGTCAGCAGCTTATCCACGAACTGCTTCTTCGTGATATAGCCGATGATTTCTTCTTCGGAACGGTTGTTCAAATTGACGCTCTCACCATTGACCGTAAAGGACAGATCTCCACGCTTAAAGAGACGTGCCACCAGCCAATGGATGTCATCTTCCACCAAGCCATAGGGTGCTTTCATAAAGCGATCCTTGATGGTTTTCATAGAAGTTTTCATGTGCATCCGGGAATTGCCTGCCACAAATTGCAGCACATCATCCAGTGCGTGAACATTGGATTCTCCGGTATCTCCCAGTGCCAGCGACAGCTGATTGCTGGTCTTGAACATCTTCCGGATGTCTGCTTCGCCCATCGCTGCGTCGATGTAGGACAGCTTGTGGTAAACCGTCTGCACCAATCTTCCGATTGCCTCGTTGATGCGGCTGGTCACTTCCTTGCCGGAAGTGTGCAGCACATCGCCATTGACATAGATGGTGGCCTCTTTCAGAGCTTCCGTCAGGTAAAGCTTGGCGTTACCGTTGCGTTCCCGCATCTCTACGCGCTTTGCTTCCTTAATGGTCTCATACTTGGCAAGCTGCACAGAAGTATTCTTGCGCAGGAACCGCTCAATTTTCAAGTATGCCCGCATTTCCGTCAGGAACGCATCATCATTCGGCAGAACCACAAGGACTTCCTTGCCCTGGCCAGAGAGTAGGCGCAGCGTACCATCATCGGTGCCGCCCTCATACCACGGGGTCAACACACGGAGGCCGATATCGCAATTCTGGTTTGCCTTATAGGGGCGGTCATCCACTGTCTGATTGAAGGAGAACGCATACCGTCCGCCAAAGCTGGGGTACTGATACTTCTTGCTGGAGAAAATGTCCTCATAGATCATCTCTGCAATCTTCGTGATGACCTCCGGCATCTCCACATTTTCTTTTTCGATTTCGTTGTTGATTTCCTGTTCCTCATCGGTCAGGAATACATAGATGGAGCCATTCTTCTGGATCAGCATCTGGCGCATCAGCACTTTCAGTGCATCCTCCACCAGTGCCTTCAGAGAGATGCGATCATCGTCAATGCTGGTAATCATCAGGCTCACGATGTTGTCCACGTTGGCTTCGATCTCCAGAACATATTTAATCAGGAAAAGGGTCTTCAACACATTGATCGAAAAGACATCTTTTTCCTTCTTTTCCGGGTTGATGTAGCTGTTATCATAAGCGCGGATGATCACGCTGCTGTGGCTGTGGTCGAGAAAGTTCTCCAATGCATCATAGAACCGATAGAACGGCACGATTGCCCCCATCTCATCGTCCATCAGCTGCATGGCAGACTCTTTGAACAGAGCCAGCATGGAACGTTCACCTTCGGACAGGTGCTTGCCGGATGCACCGTGGGTACGGATACTGGTCAGCACGCTGGCAAGCAAATTAAACTGGTACGGAACAAAAGGATAAACCTCTGCAAAATCTTCTGCATTGGCATACAGTTTTTTCTCCACACCGTCGTTGAAGACAATCAGATTTTTGATGATGGTTGCTTTCTGGTCATAGAGCAGACGCAGGCTCTGTGCTGCGGTCTCAGTCTTATCCAGAATACGCTTTTTGATAACAGCGTCCACATTGGCAGAGGACAAAGAAAGACGCGTGTCGAAACGTCCCTGAATCTTGGAGAAGTCGTTACCCTTCACCTTGGTAATGGAGTCGATATCCTGCTGGCTCGTTACGATTACCCAAGCCTTACCCATGCATTCCTTGCCCAGTTCTTCCGTCACTGTCTGAAGGTTCAGCATCAGTTTGGAATCATCACCAATGTACTGGCCAATCTCATCCACAAGGAAAACCACATGGTGGTTGTTACCTTTTTTCTCAATATAGGACTTTACACGCTTGGCGAAATCCTCAATGCTGATCTGGTAGCCCTCGGTTGCTTTCTCACACCAGTTACGAGCAGCCGATTCGCTCATGAAATCCATGTCAGAAAGAACATCGACAACGGAATCCTGAATGAAATCGAAGTCCTGGCGAGAGCTTTCCCACGGATCGCCATACTCTTCTTCAAACTTATCCTTAAACTCTTCAAAACGACCTTCCTCGGAAAGCCTGCGCTCCAAATCGGCAAGGTGCGGCATGGAACCGCAGAAGCCCTGCATTTCATTGAATACCTTCAGGAACACATTCACAATGGCATCTTTGTTTTCCTTGCCATTAGAATCGCTTTTAGAATCAATGTTGAAAAGAATTACGTCCGATGGGGTGTTTGCTGCCAGCTGCATATCTGCCAGCACCATCTGATTGGTAATCTTCTGATCCTCGATAAAGTAGTCGATGGCATGTTTGTCTCCGACCTGTTTATTCTGAAGCAGATAGGACAGGATTTTCAGGAAATGAGATTTACCACTTCCAAAGAAGCCGGAAATCCAGACCCCCATTTTCGGTGTGGTTCCCTGAATACCTTTTTTATATGCTGCAAAGAAATCTGCAAAATGACGCTGAAGCTCACGGGTCACAACATACTCTTCCAGCTCCTGCGCTACATTTGTTTCTTCACCCTGACCGACAATGATAACGCCCTGTATCTCACGGTCAATTTTCTTTCGGAACATGTCCTTGATCTGCATAACTGTTTCCTCCATCCATTACTTTACCAGTCGGAATGCCCGGTAATAGTTATCGTCTTTAATCTCATTGAACAGGATCAGCTCCTGCTCATTATAGGTTCCCGGAAAGAACATCACGACCGGGCAGCGCACAAACGCCTGGTGCAAGTTGTTAAGCACCTTGTGGGAGCGCAAAATCGGATAGCACTTGCCGATACCGGTCAGGAACACGACTGCATTCTCCGGCGTATGTTCTTTGATATATTGCACGATCAGGCTGTCATCGTCATTCACCTTCATGGAGTTGGTCACTGCCTTGACGATACGCTCGATTCCGCGCTTTTTTTCAAAGTCATAGCACTTTTCCATGAAGTTTTTCTTTTCCAAAAAGTCAATGATGATATCATACAGGTCAAAGACCACAAGCTCAAAATCATCATCGCCCCGGTCGTTCTTATTTTTCAGATACTCTACACGCTCCCGAACTTCCAGTTCCTTTTCCGGTGGATAATCAAACACCCAATAGTTGACCTCATTTGCGCGGCCTGTTCCTTTTCGGAAAGACGGCTTATGGATTGCAAGCTCCATCTCATCCAGTCTTTGGCTTAAATCCATTTCATCTTACCCCCGTCAGTGTTTTTACCATGATGCCAAGGTCATGATCATAAAGCCAATGCTCAAATGCAATATCAAGAATTGGCTTAAGTATTTTTCTTGTGCTGTTTGCCCGGTTGCTTTCTAAAAGTCCCGCTTCATAAAGCTGCGTTTTATAGCAGGAACCGAGGCGGCGCAGCGTATAGTCCTGAAGAGAAGCCACTTTTTCACTCTGTTCCTGCTTATTTTTGAAAAATATCCGGATATCTGCATCCGTCAGCTCATCGGAACCAAGAATCATTTTTTCCCGCACTACTTCATACACAAAATCAAAGAATAGCGTGTCATGCAAAAGAGCCGCAGTCAGCACAAATAGTTTTTGCGTAGCAAGATCACTGCTCAGAAAGATTGGGTAAAAGCTTTCATCCAATGTCTTGATACGGGCTGTTACGGTAGAATAAATCTGCTGCGCTCGTAGTTTTGTCGGTGCGCCATAAATGTTTGTCTCTTCATTCAACTTTTTAATATCTGCAAAGCTCTTACCCTCACTCAAAAGCTGCACGGTTTTCCGAAATTCCATGAACCAGAACGAAAATTTCACGGCTCCGGCACTATACGGTTTTCTTTCCATCTTCGTTCTCTCCATTTCCGGATTTTGTTTTAATGTATCTGCCGCTTTTGATTCTGGCATCCTTCGGCTTTTCGGCGTTAATAGGAATGACCCACTGATGGCCTAAACGCTCGGCACCATCAATTCGCCCTTCCGTGCATAATGTCTGTACTCTCCTTGTGCAGATTCCCCATTTTTCAGAAGCCTGCTTAATCGTCATGAAATCCATACGGAACCTCTTTTTCGATGTCTAAAGTCACTCGCAGCAAGTTAAAATTTCTCATTTATATTCTACTCCAAGAAACGAACAAAATCAATCGAAAGTTCTTCCAAATTTTGAACGATTTTTTTAGAACCCACTCTTCTGCAAGCAGGGCTTTCGTGACACGAAAGCGATTTTCTGCTTGTTGGGGAAACTCCCCAATTCCCATAGAACGCTGCCTGCGGCATCGAGCTGCGCATCCGTTTCGGATGCTTTAACGGCAGTTCCTGCCAAAGAAAAAAGCCCGGTGCAGTATGAGCATTACGCCCACACTGCACCGTACTTTCCATCATCGACTACTTTGTCTGTTTTCCTCTTCCTGCCACACTTCCTTCTCATGCATCTGCTCTTTTTTCTGCTCGTCCTCTTTTAGGATTTCCTGCACAATCTTCTGTGCCACAAGCCAATCCTGCATTTCCGATTTGGTCTTGCGGTACTCTGCATAGGAGCTTTTCTTTCGTTCCAGAAGCATTGCATACTCTGCGTTCAGCTCGCTGATGCGCGGAAGCTTTTTGTCAGAACCGTTCTCTTTCTTATAGGCATCAAACGCTTTTTTCGCTGCGCTGCGTAAGGCCAGCGTATCCCGATGGGCTTCATAGAATTCCCGATTGTAACCGGATGCTTTATACGCGGCAAAAACATCTTTTGTCTTAGCCCCTTGCAGATTTGTCTGCAAAAGGCATCAGCCAGCCGCTTAGACTGCGGTACAGATAGCGGTGCTCCAGTAAGAGAGCTACTGCCGTCTTCTCTGGGATTCCGATTTCCTTACAGAAATTCCGGATGCAGGTGCAGTCCTCCGAATTCACAAAGGTATCAAAGTAGTCTGCCTTGGGCTGTGCCGCATCCAGCTGTTTGCGGATACCCTCAAGCTGCTCCCTCTCGGCTACAAGCTCCTGCGCCAGGGTGTAGATGACCTACGGGTGCTGAATCACCTGATTCAAAATGGAATCGCTCATATACACACCATGCTTTCGGATGGACGGGAGAACTTCATCAAACACCCAATGTTCAAACCGTTCTGCCGATGGCAGTTTGCTGTGAACGATCAGCCGGTAAACATCGCCTTCCGTGATAAAGGAGATTTCAACGACCTGCTCTCCAGCATCCCCATACTGATTCACCTTCTGAACGACCCCCTCGCGTTTCGTTAGGGGGTCTCTGCAATGGCGTTTCACTGCGGCGTAGGGATTCACATACCCCAACGCTTTCGCCACATCACTTGCACAGAAGAAGGTCTTGCCTGCCTCCTGCAACACGCGGATCGAACCAAACTCCTGGTTCTCGAACACCTCCATCATCTGCCTCGACTGTCCGCCATGACTGCCCACATCGGTATCATGGGTCTTCTGATTGAAATCCGTCATACCTGTTACCTCCTACTCAAATTTGTCTCGCCGGATTTCAGGCAAAAAAAAAAAAAAATAGAGCCTCGACCCATTCTCGTTTTCAAAGAATGAGCCAAGGCTCTATGTAAATCGGTCAAGTATGTGTTCGTCCGTCGATGGCAAAATTGGACTTCATTTGCTCCTATTGTCCACCAGTAATTTGACCACTATAAACCCATAAATTTCCGTTCAAATTCCATCAAAACCGAACAGTCCAGACAGAATTTTGGACATAGAAAAAGCCCGGAAAATAGCGTATTTCCGGGCTTTTTTAGCATTATTAAGCAGTCGATTATCGCTTGCTGAACTGTGGAGCGCGACGAGCTGCTTTGAGACCGTATTTCTTACGCTCTTTCATACGAGGATCACGAGTAAGGAATCCAGCTGCTTTAAGAACTGGTCTGTACTCTTTGTCTGCCTCAAGGAGTGCTCTGGAGATACCATGTCTGATAGCACCAGCCTGTCCTGTGTATCCGCCACCATGTACGTTTACAAGTACGTCAAATTTTCCTTCTGTCTCGGTAGCAGCCAGTGGCTGACGAACGATAACTTTAAGTGTGTCTAATCCAAAATACTCATCAATGTCTCTTTTATTGATAGTGATTTTACCAGTACCTGGGGTAAGGTAAACTCTTGCTACTGATTTTTTTCTTCTTCCTGTTCCGTAGAATTTTGCGCTAGCCAATGTTTTCTACCTCCTAATTAAAATGTTAAAACTTCCGGTTTCTGAGCCGCATGTTTGTGTTCAGGTCCGGCATAAACGAAAAGTTTTGTATACATTTCTCTTCCTAATGGTCCTTTTGGAAGCATACCTTTAACTGCCAGCTCAACAACTTTCTCAGGTTTCTTAGCCATCATCTCTTTTAATGTAGTCTCTTTCATTCCACCTACATAATCAGAGTGATTGTAGTAGATCTTCTGATCCATTTTCTTTCCTGTAACTTTGATCTTATCAGCGTTAACAACGATTACATAATCACCTGTGTCAACGTGTGGTGTAAACTGAGGTTTGTTCTTTCCTCTTAAAACGCTTGCTACGCCAGAAGCCAGACGGCCAAGGGTGCAGCCTTCAGCGTCAACTACATACCATTTTCTCTCGATTTTATCTGGATTAGCCATATAAGTCTGCATGGTTTTACCTCCTGTTATTTATCAACGATTGTTTGTATAAATGCGAATTCTCGCATATGTTAGTAATATGGAAACGATGGTGCAATTACTGCGGAAATGTCCGAAACCGCTGATAAATACCGTCGCCGGGGCTATTGGCTAAAGTATCTCGCACTACGTCACATTGAGTTATTATATTATAAGCCTCCGTTTCTGTCAACCACTTTTTCCCCATATTTCCATCTTTTTTTCAAAAAGTTTTCCACATTCTTCCTGGATTGCTGATCAGCTTTTCCACAAAGCCCGCTTGCTGCATCCACCTTATACACGCCCATCCACAACAGGTGTCTTTTGGAACAACAATTTATACACACTTTAATCAGGCATTTTATAAATTTTCTCTGTCAAGCGTTTTTTATAAATTTTCTCTGGTATTTTTCTCCGCAATGTGCTACATTAAAAAGAATGTATTCACAGGATACACAGTAACTATTTTATTTTTTCAGATAACTATTCAGCAAATACTATTCCGCGAGGCATTTTCACTATGAAAGCCCCAGGAGACAGCTGTGGAAGTGCCGCAGGAGGGTTCGCCTTTCTGTGCATCACAAAGCGCATAACTGTAAGAGAACTGAACAGTTACTTTTATTTGAGGTGAAGTTTTCATGATAACATTTTTATCCCATTTTTTCATCAAAGATTACAAAGACTACAGCTCCCCCCAGGTTCGCCAGTCTTATGGCATGCTCTGCGGAGCTGTGGGAATTGCCTTGAACATTTTTCTTTTTATAGGAAAATGGCTTGCCGGAATCCTAAGCGGCTCTATTGCCATCACGGCGGATGCCTTCAACAACTTATCGGATGCAGGCTCCTCTGTGATCACTCTGGTGGGCTTCAAGCTCTCCGGACAAAAACCGGATACAGAGCATCCCTTTGGACATGGACGCATGGAATATATCTCCGGACTTCTTGTCTCAGTTGCGATTCTGATCATGGGCTTCGAGCTGATCCGCTCCTCCATTGACAAGATCCGCACCCCGGAGCCCATTGAATGCAGCCCAGTTATTATTGCTGTCCTTATTGCATCTATTCTGGTAAAAATATATATGTACTACTATAACCGCACTATCGGTCACAAAATCGACAGTACTGCCATGCAGGCTACAGCTGGAGACAGTTTAAGTGACACAGTTTCCACCAGTCTGGTTCTTCTGGCAACTATCATCAGTCAGCTTACCGGATTGGTGCTGGACGGATGGTTCGGTGTCCTGGTGGGCATTTTTATCTTCTATACCGGAACCACTACAATGAAGGATACCATTGATCCCCTTCTCGGACAAGCCCCGGAGAAAAATTTAGTAGAGGAAATCGAAGAGATCGTTCTTGCCCATCCCCTTGTCCACGGCATGCATGACCTGATTGTCCATGACTACGGTCCAGGCAGACTAATTCTTTCCCTCCACGCTGAGGTTCCCGCCCACGGAGATCTGCTGATTATCCACGATGAGATTGACAACATTGAGCATGAGCTTCAGGACAAACTGAATTGTTCTGCCACCATCCACATTGATCCCATTGTCACAGACAACAAGGAGGTCAATGAAATACGCAGCCAGATTGAAGAAATCACCCGCAATCTGGACCGTCGTCTTTCCATTCACGATTTTCGCATAGTAGAAGGTCCTACCCACACAAACCTGATCTTCGACATAGCGGTTCCTTTCGAATGCAAACTCACCAACGTGGAGATCACAAATCTCCTCAAAGAACGCATCCGCAATATGGATGATGGCAACTATTGTGCCGTGATTCAAATCGACAGAGTATATTCATAAAAAATTCTTTTCCCCATACAAAAAGACTGGTTCTTCATGCAGCTGCATGAAAAATCAGTCTTTTTGTTATTTCGTCCGCACTGCGTCCGCTTTGAAGCACCTTTCCTTATCGAATATTCAAATAAACATCCTCTCTCGTATGAAATCCCCCGTCAATGATCACCTTATCCATATTTTCCGCCGTCACCGCAATTGGATCGATTTTATAATAAGGAATGTCATATGTCCCATCATTGAAGGTTTCTACCGCCTTGTATTCCCCTTCTCCGGAAGTAATATCCTCTCCTTTGCCAAGCGCCACTGCGAATTCGGCCGCCGTATTCGCTTCCTGTTCAATAGGCTTATAGACGGTCATTTCCTGTGTACCTTCCACAATCCTCTGACAAGCTGCCAGATCCGCATCCTGGGCCACCACAGCAACCTTCCCTGCCAGCCGGTTCTCCGACAACACCTTCACTGCCTGACTTGCCAGATCATCATTTCCGCACATCACTCCTACAATATCTTTTGTAACTTCCAACCCCTGAGTCACATAATTTCCGGCCAGCTCTGCCATCCAGTTATCGCAATATCCCGTATAAACCACATTCAGATTACTGCCTTCAATGGCTTTATTGAACCCCCTCACAACTTCATCCACATTTCTGTCTGTAGGAGATCCATTGATGGCAAAAATATTTCCTCCCTCTGGACAAGCCTGGATCAGCGCCTCTCCCATAAGGGTTCCAACCTTTTCATTATCAATGGTAATATACAGATCTGCATTAACATTTTCCACAATGCGGTCATAGCAAATTATATAAATCCCCATTTCCCGGGCTTCCTTCAGCACATCATACAGCGCATTTCCATCAATAGGGATCACCACGATCACATCCATCTTTTTCTTAATAAAATACTCTATCTGGGAAATCTGCTCTTCCACAACGCCTCCGGCTACCTGCACATTCACCTCTGCTCCAAGGCTCTGGGCAGTAGAAACAAACATATCCCGGTCCCGCAGCCATCTCTCAATTACAAAAGAGTCAAAGCTAAGCCCGATCTTCAGCTTATCTTCCTCTTTTGCTTCTTCCTTCTGCGACTCCTGAGGCTTACTTCCGCAGCCTGCTGCCAATGCAGCTGCCAGGAGCAAAGCCAACGACAAGATCAGCCAACGACACTTTCTCATTTTCCATACCTCGCTTTATACTCACTTGGAGTCATATCCATCTGCTTCTTAAAAATCCTGCTGAAATAATTGGGATCCGAATAGCCGCTCTGAATTCCCGCTTCCTTTACGCTCACATTTGCATCTACCAGAAGCTCTTTGGCTTTATCGATCCGGACTCTGGTCAGATACTCAATAAAATTCTCTCCAGTCTCCTCCTTAAAAATCTTGCTGAAATAATAAGGACTGATATTCACCTGACTGGATACATCATCCAGAGAAATATCCCTGCTGTAATTTTCCTGAATATAAAGCATGGCCTTCTTTACCGCGGAATTGGACTGATCTTCCTTCTGATCCCGGATTGCCCGGCATACATTTACCATCTTTTCCTGGAACCATTTACGAAGATCCTCATAGGTTGAAAGCGACATGGCAGTATCCAAATAGTCCCTGCGGTAACTAAATCCATAATTGATCGCGCCGCTTTCAAAAGCAATCTTCTCACCCCAGATAATAAACTCCAGTATTTTCAGGCGGATATTATTCATATCCTGTGAATAATGCTCTACCATCCAGTCACAGAAGAAGTTCACCTCCTGGAGCATCCCCTCCTCATTTCCCTCCTCAAGACAGCGGAACATCCTCTTCTCATCATTGCCGGGAAAAGCCTCGTCATAGACACCATTCTGGGAAAGATCCTCTATATGGATTACCCTGCCCAGGCTTCCGTTTAATGCCCGGAGTGCTTCGCGGTAAGATCTCTCAAGCTCTTCCATTTCCCATACTCTTCCAATTCCCACACGGAATTTTGCATCCAGTCTGCCCTCCAATCTTGCCACCAGCTCTCTTGCCTTTTCCACCAGATCAATACGGTCTTCATAAGGATTCTGGAAAATTTCACAAGGCACTACCACAGGGATACGGTTGGACATAATATTTCCAACCACACAGGGAAAAGCAGACTTCACCACATCCCGGAATTCCGGATAAAAGCTTTGCGCCTTCACATTCATTCCAACCGGGCTTACCAGTCTTCCATTTTCATAGCTTTGTCCAAACTGCACCACCATAACATAACCCTGGCCATATTCAATATCCAGAAGCTGCTGGTAATAACCTGCTGCTGCCATCTCCTTCTGGAAAAGAAGAGAATTCACATAACCAGATTCCACAACCGGGATAACTGTCTCCAGCTTTTCCTGGATTTTCAACAGATTACTTCTCTGATCACGAACCTTATCCACCTTTGCTGTCGCTTCTTCCACCACAGAAATAATCTTACTTTTCGAAATCGGTTTCGTAAGATACTGTTCCACACCAAGATTGATGGCTTCTTTGGCGTAATCAAATTTGTCATATGCAGAAACTACATAAAACAAGGCGGAATTGTTGAACTTCCGGATTTCCCGCATAGCCTGGATTCCATTAATTCCAGGCATGTGAATATCCATAAACACAATATCCGGGTGAAAGGTCTCCGCCTTCTCGATTACCGCCCTTCCTGTTTTCGCAGTTTCCACACTGCATTTATCTCCGAATTCAGCCAGAATCACTCCTTTAAAAGCTTCCAGCATAAGTCCTTCATCATCTGCTATCAGAATACGGTACATTTTTTACTCCCCTTTATTCAGCCTCTGTTCACTGCTCATTGCAGCATACTCCATGCTATCATTTTTTACTCATTCACTGGTGCTTTCAAACTCCACAGGTAAGGTGATATGCACACTGGTTCCAAGTCCAAGACCCTCACTTTCTATGGTAAGAAGATCTTTTTGTTTATAATACAGTTCCAATCTGTCAATTACATTTCCTACTGCTATGCCTGTAGAATAACGGTCCTCTCCATTATTTCGTGCTTTCCCTGCCATAACAGACCGAATCATCTCCTGTGTCATTCCGGCGCCATTATCACTGACTGTGATTTCCAGGTCATCCCCATCCTTGTGAATGGACATTCTGATTTTCCCAGTTTCCATACAGTCGTGAATTCCATGCTGCACGGCATTTTCCACCAGAGGCTGCAAAATCATACTTGGAATCCTGAAATTCCCGATTCCCTCATCCACATCTTTTTCATAATTGATATCTCCGGCAAATCGGACATTTAAAATATAAATATAATTGTCAACTGCATCCACCTCTTCCCAGAGAAGAGCATCATCCTCCATTTTCCGTACATTATATCGGAAAAAGTCTGCCATCTTTTCCAGAAAAACACCGGTACGCTCTGCATCCTCCAGCATGGCAAGCTGGGCCCCGGCATTCAGACAGTTAAACAGGAAATGCGGATTGATCTGAGCCTGAAGATATTTCAGCTGTGCTTCTTTCAGATGGGTCTCCATAAGAAGCTCCCTCTCCTTCATCTGCGCCTGCTTTTCTATACTTTCACGCTGTTGTTTAATATGAATGCGTATGCTGTCCAGCATCTGATTAAAGCTCCGGGTTACCACGCCAACCTCATCCTCGCAGACAACAGGCAGAATTGGCACATTCAGATTTCCCATGGCAACCTCATGCGCAGTACTGGAAAGCTGGGTCAGCGGCCGGATCATGGATTGCACAAACAGAATGATAATGGCCACGCCTACTGCCGCCACAATGAAAATAACCACCAGTGCCAGCCGATACAGTACATCCATAGAAGAAAGCAGGAGCTGGTAATTGGAGGAATTCATCCGGAAGCGCAGATTATTCAGCTTGTAAATATAAGAATTAATATATTCATAAAGCTGCAGTTCTTTTTCATAAGAAGCCTTGTACTTCTCAATATTTCTGCCTCGCTTGGCCTGAACAGTCTCGCTGGTCTGATTCAGATAGCTTTCTGACATTCTGCGTATATTTTTTTCCAGCATTTTTACTTCATTGTCCACATTCCGGTCATTCAGCTTATCCAGAAGCTCCCGGTAATCCTGCTCATAGCGATAGTAATTTTCCAGAGCCTTGGTTCCCTTTATATTCAGATATTCGTAAACCGTTCCTTCCAGCTTGTTTAAGGTATCCGAGAGATCATTAATTGCTGCATTGCTGGAAAAAACAGCATCAATCCGGTCTACACCGGTATGAATCTGTTCAAAGATAAAAAAATTGATGCATACTACAAACACCATGACAAGGGCCATAACAGAGCTTAATCTTGTCTGTATGGAATTCTGGACGGAAAGGCTTCCTTTTCTCTCTCTCACTTAATCCCCCTCCGTTCTGTAAGTCCCAACATTGCTTCTGGTGATCACATGCTGTCCCACACTGTAATAATTGCTGGTATGTCCCAGGGAGGAAAACTCTTCCAGGGCATTCACGCTGTATCTTCCGATTTCATCCATATCCAGAGCGATAGCTGAAGAAATAATCCCTTTGCTGATACCATCCAGAATTACATCGGAATAATAAAAACCAACTACATCCACATTTCCAACCTGGTTATAGTCAACCAGAGCCTGGTAAACGCACTCTGTCACAACCTCGTCCATGCACACCAGCACATCTGGCAGGTTCTCCTCGCTTACAAAAATATCCCGGACAAATTCCTCTGTATCAAAGCCAGAGCTGCTGTCAATGTTGTATTCTGAAATCGTTACGGTCTGATAATCCTTCTTTTTTTCCTCCAGTTCTTTTTTAATCTGGTAATAGATCAGATTGGTCTCCTGTGTCTTGGACTGGGAATTTGACAAAAGAAGGACCTGCGTATTCTCATGCTCCTTTAAAAGTCCAAGGATCTGTTCCGTGTAAGCATTTCCCAGCTGATAACTATTCAGTCCAACAAAGCTGATTCTGGCACTGGAGGAATCATCTGTCAGCACCGTAACTACCGGAATATCCGCATCTGAGGCCTCCTGGATCAGTTCCTGCTCTTCATCGCTTCCATCAGCTTCCAGAATGATCCCGTCCACCTGGGAGGCAATTCCAATACGCAGATAATCCGCCTGACTATAATTGGAATCGTGCCCGGGCTCGATCAATTCCAGATAAGCATCTGCATCCTTTGCCGCCTGGCTGGCGCTTTCATAGATAGAATCCCACATCAGGGTATTTTCCGCTCCTGCTATCATCAGATAATGTTTTGCGTAGCTGGATGCACCCTCGCCTTCACCAAGATCCACCTGATCCAGTTTTTTCTGGAAATAAATCCAGATTCCAGAGAGAAATAACATACAGCCTACTATAATAAAAAAAACAGTCAATGTGGATTTTTTCATAATTAATAAGTTCCTTTATTGCCCGCGCTTTTGCCTGTAGGCAAACCGCCATTTTATTATAAAATAAATATGCTTTCAAACATCTACAGTTTACCATATTTGCATGCTATATGCAAAAGAAGCCATTGCATTTCTGCAACAGCTCCTTTCTGATTACTGTTTACTGCACTCTCAGCAGTTTTTTGGCAATTATTTAGTTGGATTTTCTATTAGAGATAACATCAAATACAACTGCGATCAGAAGTACGGCACCTTTTACAACATACTGCCAGGAATCACCGATACCCATGATTGACATACCCATGTTGATAACACCAAGGAGAAGAGCACCGATTACAACACCACCTACAGTACCACTTCCACCGTATGCAGAAGCACCACCGATGAAACAGGAACCGATTGCATCCATCTCGAAGGATGTACCTGTACTACCATTTACAGAACCTACACGTGCTGCGCAGAGAAGACCTGCAAGGCCAGCAAGTAAGCCCATGTTTGTATATGCAATGAAATAAACCTTATTTGTATCGATACCGGAAAGCTGTGTTGCTTTCTCGTTACCGCCGATTGCGTAGAAGTAACGTCCAAACGCTGTCTTGGATGTGATGAAGTTGTAGATCATGCAGATTGCAACTACCCATACAAGCATTACGGAAATACCTTTATACTGATATAATTTGTAGCAATACCACAGAATAACAACTGCAATCACGGCTGCTCTGCTGTAATCAGAAGCTGCTGTATTCTGGCGATAACCTTTTTTCGCTTTGTTTGCTCTGGAACGCATGGTAGAGAAAATAATATAGCATGCGATCAGAACACCAACGATCAGTGCAGAATATTTCTTTCCATCATCAAGTCCCGGAATGTTAATGTAGGATGTAAATACATTCAGGAAAGATTTGTTCTGGATAGATACTGTCTTATTATCCAGTACCAGACGTCCAAATCCACGGAAAATGAACATGCCGGCAAGTGTTGTGATAAATGGAGGAATTCTCTTATAACCAATCCAGTAGCCCTGCCATACACCAACCAGAAGGCCGATTACCAGGCAAAGGAGAATGGTGATAAATGGATTGAAGCCCTTGCTGCCGATCAAGACAGCTGCAACACCACCAACGAAGCAGATAACAGATCCAACAGAAAGATCGATGTTACCACCAGTTAAGATACAGAGTAACATACCACATGCAAGAACCAGTACGTATCCGTTCTGAAGCATAAGGTTTGACATGTTCTGTGCGAAAAGAAGTCGTCCATCAGTCAGAGCACAGAACAGGATAAATACGATTACAAGTGCAATAACCATCGTATATTTTCTTAAAAAGTCTTTTATTTTTGCATTCATTTTGTTTTCCCCCTTCATTATTTCTTCTGATTCTGCATGATATGTGCCATGATGCCTTCCTGGGTAGCTTCTTTCGCATCCAGTTCTCCGGCCATTTTACCTTCATTCATGATATAAATCCGGTCACACATACCAAGGATTTCAGGCATTTCTGAGGAAATCATGATTACAGATTTTCCCTGTTCCACCATCTGATTGATCAGACAGTAAATATCATATTTTGCACCTACGTCGATACCACGGGTAGGCTCATCCAGAATCAAAATATCTGGTTCTGTGAACATCCACTTTCCAAGAAGGGCTTTCTGCTGGTTACCACCAGACAGGTTACCAATACGCTGCTCATTGGAAGGTGTTTTCGTTCCCATTTCTTTTGTCATCTGCTCCGCCAGCTGTACCTCAAGGTCCGTGTTGATAATTCCATTATCACAGACTTTGTTCAGACGGGCAAGAGTTGTATTGAAACGAATGGACTCATCAAGGATCAGTCCGTTTGTCTTACGGTCCTCAGTTACATATGCAAGACCATGCTGGATGGCTGCACGAGGATCTTTCAAATCTACTTTTTCACCCTTTATGTACAATTCTCCGGAAATTGCACTTCCATAGCTCTTACCGAAGATGGACATTGCCAGCTCTGTACGGCCTGCACCCTGCAGTCCTGAGAAACCAACAACCTCACCTTTATGTACTTTAAAGGAAATATTGTCGTCTACTATTTTTTCCGGATACAGAGGATGATGAACCGTCCAGTTCTTTACCTCCAGCATCACTTCTTTACTTACATTGTGCTCACGTTTCGGATAACGATCTTCCATAGGACGTCCAACCATTCCTTTGATGATCCTGTCCTCGCTTAAGTCATCCACGCCTTTTGTAAGTGTCTCGATTGTGCTTCCGTCTCGAAGAATGGTACAACGGTCTGCACAGTAAATGATCTCATTCAGTTTGTGTGTGATAATAATAGATGTCAGTCCCTGTTTCTTAAATTCCATAAGCAGGTCCAGAAGCATCTTTGCATCTTCATCATTCAGGGATGAAGTCGGCTCATCCAGGATGAGCAGTTTAACATCTTTTGAAAAAGCTTTCGCAATTTCTACCAGCTGCTGTTTGCCGGTTCCGATATCTTTGATCAGGGTCTGGGCAGATTCATGAAGACCTACCTGAGCCATATGTTTCTCAGCCTCGCTGTATGTTTTATCCCAGTCGATGGCTCCTCTTTTATTTTTGATCTCGTTTCCGAGAAACATGTTTTCACCGATGGAAAGCAGTGGGATCAATGCAAGCTCCTGGTGAATAATAACGATACCTTTTGCCTCGCTGTCATTAAGCTTTTTAAACTTACACTCTTCACCCTCGTAGGTAACCGTTCCAGTATAGCTGCCGTATGGATACTGACCACTTAATACGTTCATCAATGTGGACTTTCCCGCACCGTTTTCACCGATCAGCGCATGAATTTCGCCACGCTGAACTTCAAGGTTAACGTTATCCAAAGCTTTGACACCGGGGAATTCCTTCGTAATGTGTTCCATTACTAAAATATTGTCAGCCAAAATGGCGCCCCCTTTCCCATAAAGCAGGCGGGGCTTTTCACCCCGCCCACATTTAAACCTTTATTTTTGATTTGTATGACGTTTTCGTTCAGTCTTCATTAGTTTGCCGGATGAAGATATCCGTCATCATCCATTGTGTAATATCCTGGGTCAACCAGTGCTTCCTGAAGGTTGTCTTTTGTTACAACTGTAGGAACCAGAAGGAAGGATGGGCATTTGTTGCCTTCAGATGTCTCATAGGACTCTGTATCATATGCACACTCGAAATCCCAACCAGATTTTTCAATCAGAGACTCATCAACTGTATCACCAGCCAGCATTGCTTTTGCAAGGTCAAGTGTTACGACTGCTTCATTGGCAACTGCTTTGTAAACGGTCATGGACTGTTTTCCGTCAACGATGTTTGCAAGGTTTGCTTCATCACCATCCTGTCCTGTGATCAGAACTGTGTTATCACCAGCATAGTCAGACTCGATTGCCTGTGTTACACCAAGTGCTGTGGAGTCGTTGGAGCAAAGAGCTACGTCAAGCTGTGTTCCGTCTGCATAGTAGGATGCCAGAATATTCTGCATTCTTTCAAGTGCTGTCTGGGTATCCCATGCAGGTGTTGCAACAGAATCAAAATCAGTCTGTCCGGAAACTACATTTAAGGTTCCTGCATCAATGTATGGTTTTAATACATCAAATGCTCCATTGAAGAAGTATCCGGCATTGTTATCAGCAGGATCACCAGCTGTAAACTCGATATTGTATGTCTTGTCTCCAGCATTGTCCAGATCCAGAGAATCTACTACGTACTGTCCCTGAAGGGTACCTACTGTGTAGTTATCAAAAGAAATATAATAGGAAACAGCGTCGGACTTGATCAGACGGTCATAGGAAATAACTGGGATTCCTGCATCTGCTGCTTCATCCATAACTGTATTAAGAGCCTCGCCATCGATAGCTGCTACAACTAACAGGTTAACTCCGTCGGAAATCAGGTTCTGAATATCGTTTACCTGACGGTCTGTCTCGTTGTCAGAGTATGTAAGCTCTACTTCGTATCCAGCATCTTCGAACTGTTTCTGCAGATAGGAACCATCACGATTCCAACGCTCCAGAGACTGTGTAGGCATTGAAATACCGATCTTTCCGCCAGCTGCTCCGTCTTCTGCCATTACCGGAACTGCAAGTGAACCAACTGCCATTGCTGCTACCATTGCCATTGCTACTTTTCTCTTCATGAAAAAACCTCCCGTATCATTTTTATTTGCTATGTTCTATAGCTTTTTGATGGGATTATAATATCATATCGATGCTCTGTGTAAAATGGACTAATTTTGGATTGCTCTTTCATTTTTTGTGTTATGATATGCACAAAATTGTGCTGGGGTGGACATTTTTGTTGTGAAATTATGCTAGATTGTAATTATGTGCTATTGACATTTTTAATGTGTGAAGTGATATGCCAAAAAGAAGTATTGGAAAGGTGCATCTCGAAAATTTGCTATTTAATATGTTGAAAGTTGTCCAAATGCGTCCCTCCTGAAGAACTTTTCAACACATTAAATAGCAACGTTACTCATTAATCAAAGAACTGTATCCCCATCAGGGTGAGTCCCTGCGCCGGTGCGGTAGGACCAGCAGCGGAACGGTCTTTGGCATCCAGGATTTTCTGCATGCGCTCCGGTGGATACTGTCCATTTCCGATTTCAATCAAGGTGCCGGAAATAATGCGGACCATATTATAGAGGAAACCAGTTCCCGAAACGCGAATCGTAACTATGTCACCATCACGGAAAACTTCAATTCCGGTAACTGTACGGATAGTTGTTTTCACCTGGGCTCCGGAGCCGCAGAAACTGGCAAAATCATGCCTTCCGATCAGGTAGGATGTTGCCTCTCTCATTTTGTCCACATCTAATTTATAATGATAGAAATAGGAATAAAGCCGCTCTGTTGGTACCGGAAATTTGCGGTTCAGAATGCGATATTCATATGTTTTCTCACTGTCACAGTATCTTGGATGGAAGTCCGGTTCCACTTCTTCGGACATCTGAATCCGGATATCCTCCGGCAGACGCTGGTTCAGAGCATAAGAAATCTTCTCTCCCGGGATACGGGTGTTGGCGTCAAATACCGCTACGTTTCCAAGGGCGTGTACGCCTGCATCTGTACGACTGGCACCAATCGTTTCAATCTTTTCTCCCAGAAGCTCAGAAAGTGTATCATTCAACACTCCCTGTACTGTAATTCCATTGGGCTGTGTCTGCCAGCCACAATAATTCGTTCCATCATATGCTACAACAAGTCCAATTCGTTTCATCATCTTTCTCCTTGTGAAAATTCCCTCATCTGCATCCGTAGTCTATTTTAAGACTCTGAATACAGATGAGGGAACTATAACTTTTTAAATGGATGTTCAGTCGATTTAAATTCCAGCTGCCCTAAATCCAATTGCAACAGCCAGATACGCTGCCAAAATCACATATGCCATATGATCTCTTTTTTTATAACAAAGCGGTTTCATCTGGGTACGGTTATCGCCGCCATGATAGCATCTTGCTTCCATGGCCATGGCCAGATCATTTGCCCGTCGGAATGCGGAAATAAACAGCGGCACCAGAAGGGGAACCATGTTCTTCGCCTTCTGGATCAGATTCCCATTCTCGAAATCAGCTCCGCGGGCGATCTGCGCTTTCATGATCTTATCCGTTTCTTCCAGAAGAATAGGGATAAAACGTAGGGCGATCGACATCATCATAGCAATATCATGTACTGGTACATGGAGCTTATTCAGCGGGCGGAGCAGACGCTCCAGACCATCAGTCAGCTGGTTAGGCGTCGTCGTCAATGTCATAATGGAAGAACCGATCACCAGATAAACCAGTCGGATCGCCATAGTACCTGCCAGCACCAGACCTTCCTTTGTCACCTTAATAAATCCCAGCTTCCATACCACCTCACCAGGGGTAAGAATCATATTAAAAAATATGGTGATCAGAAGCAGCATGAAAATAGTCTTCAGACCTTTAAAAATAAACTTCACCGGAACCTTGGACAACAGGATCATTCCTGCAAGAAATATAGTAGCCACTGCATATCCTGCGAAGGTGTGGAACAAAAATACAGATACAATAAATCCAATGGTTCCTACCAGTTTGGTTCTTGGATCCAGCTTGTGAATCACGGAATCTGCCGGATAATACTGTCCGATCGTAATATCTCTGATCATTCGCTTCTGCCTCCCTTCTTAAGAAGTGAAGGCTTCTGCTTCTTTAAAGCTTCCAGAATCGTATCCCTGGCTTCCTCCACAGTGGTAGCTGTGGTATCCACATTCAGGCCATTTTCGGAAAGCGCATGCATGATATAGGTGATCTGCGGTGCCGCAAGTCCCATTCCTTCCAGTTCCTTATAATGGGAAAATACATTCTTCGGTGTATCGTCAAATACCATTTCCCCATGATTCATAACGATCAGGCGTTCCACATATTTGGCAATGTCCTCCATGCTATGAGAAACCAGGATAATGGTAATTCCTCTCATCTTATGAAGAGCCGCAATCTGATCCAGAATGTCATCTCTTCCCTGTGGATCGAGCCCTGCAGTAGGCTCATCCAGGATCAGGATTTTCGGATTCATTGCCAGAACACCTGCAATGGCAACCCGTTTCTTCTGGCCTCCTGAAAGCTCGAAAGGAGACTTGGTAAAATTCTCTTCCTTCACACCTACATGGGCAAGGGCCTTTTTTGCCTCTTCCTCAGCCTGCTCCCTGGAAAGTCCCTGATTCATAGGGCCAAAGCAAACATCTGCCAGAACTGTATTCTCAAACAGCTGGTGCTCCGGGTACTGGAATACCAGCCCCACCTCACTTCGAAGAGCCCGGCGGTTATAATTCTCCGCCCACACGTCTTCTCCATTATAAAGGATCTGACCGCTTGTAGGCTGGATCAAAGCATTAAAATGCTGGATCAAGGTTGATTTTCCGCTTCCAGTATGACCAATCACACCAATGAACTGTCCATCCGGAATTACAAGATTTATATCTTTCAGGGCGTGGCTTTCATAAGCAGTACCCTGACTGTAAGTATAGGTCACGTTCTTAAGCTCTATCGACATAATGCACCCACCAATTCCTCTTTCGTCAGTATTCCTTCCGGAATGTCCACGCCAGCCTTGTGAAGCTCATGGGCGAGCAATGTCACCTGGGGTACATCCAGCCGGTATTTCTTCAGTGTCTCTACCTGGGAAAAAATTTCTCTTGGAGTTCCCTGCATTACCACATTTCCACCATCCATCACATAAACCTTGTTGGCATGGATCACTTCTTCCATATAATGGGTAATGAGGACAACGGTTACATTTTCTTTTTTATTGAGCTCGGAAACGGCTTTCAATACTTCCTTCCGGCCATTCGGATCAAGCATTGCAGTTGGCTCGTCCAGTACAATACAGCTTGGACGCATCGCCACAACACCTGCGATGGCAACTCTTTGTTTCTGGCCTCCGGAAAGCTTGTTCGGAGACTGATAACGGTAAGCGGTCATTCCTGTCTTTTTCAGACTGTCATCCACACGCTTCCAGATTTCGTCTGTAGGTACTCCCATATTCTCAGGACCAAAGCCTACATCCTCTTCCACAACCGTACCAATGATCTGGTTGTCCGGATTCTGAAAAACCATCCCCGCTTTCTGGCGGATTTTCCACAGCTCCGGCTCCTTGGCTGTGTCCATATCATCCACCCACATGGTTCCCTCTGAAGGGATAAGCAATGCATTTATCTGCTTCGCCAATGTGGATTTTCCGGAACCATTGTGCCCCAGAACGGCCACAAAATCGCCGGCTTCAATGTCCAGGTTTACATCATTGACAGCACGCTGCGTTGCTTCCACATTGCCGTCCTCATCATACTTGAGATAGTCAAATCCCAGCTTGAATGCCTTGATAATTCCCATATTCTTTTTCCTCGTCTGTCAGGCCTTCAGCTCGTCCGTAGCTGCCGGAACTGCACCGGTCAACTCGTCCATTAACGCCCAGATTTCATCTTTTCCCTGCTTTGTCTCAGCGGAAAAAGGAATGATCTTACTGCCCGGGCGCAGCTTCAGTCCGTCCTTGATAGCCTTAATATTCTTCTGTACCTGACTTCTTTTCAGCTTATCCAGCTTGGTTGCAATAATGATCGGATTGTATCCGTTATTTACGATCCAGTCATACATCAGCTTATCGTTTGCAGATGGATCGTGCCGGATGTCGATCAGGAGAAATACTGCCTTCAGAGTCTGTGAGGTATGAAGATAACGCTCGATCATCTTTCCCCACTTCGCCTTCTCGGTCTCCGGAACCTTGGCATATCCATAACCTGGAAGATCCACAAGGTACATAAAATCATTTACATTATAAAAATTGATAGTCTGTGTTTTTCCCGGCTGGGAACTTGTTCTTGCCAGCGCTTTTCGGTTCAGCAGACCGTTAATGAGGGAGGATTTTCCCACATTGGATTTCCCTGCAAAAGCAATTTCAGGTCTTCCTGTGTCTGGCAGTTTGCTGGTGATACCACAAACGATATCCAGTGAAACGTTTTTAATTACCATTTTTCCTACCTCTCATTTCAGGCAAGTGCCCGTTCCAGCACTTCATTCATATTTTCCACAAACGTGATCTTCAGTCCGTCTGTGATCTCCGCATCCAGTTCTTTGATATCCGGTTTATTGGACTTTGGAACCAGTACTTCTTTAATCTTGGCGTACTTAGCTGCAAGAAGCTTCTCTTTCAGTCCGCCGATTGGAAGTACACGACCTCTTAAGGTGATCTCACCAGTCATGGCAAGATCCGCTCTTACCGGCTTGTCAATAATGGCAGAAAGCATTGCAGTTGCCATGGTAATTCCGGCTGACGGACCGTCCTTTGGCACTGCCCCTTCCGGAATATGTACGTGAATGTCATTTTCCTGGAAAAATTCCTGATTGATTCCATATCTGGCTGCTACAGAGCGGATGTAGCTGATTCCCGCTGTTGCAGACTCCTTCATCACGTCTCCAAGCTGTCCGGTAAGCACAAATTCCCCTTTACCCGGCATAATATTTACTTCGATCTGAAGGGTATCACCGCCAACCTGTGTCCAGGCAAGACCTCTTGCGATACCAACCTCATCCTTTTTATTCGCCATCAGGTAATTGTATTTCTCCTGCCCCAGAAAGCTCTCAAGGTTCTTGCCAGTGACCGTTACCTTCTCTTTGCCATCTTCCATGATCAGACGTGCTGTCTTACGACAGATCTGACCGATGAGACGTTCCAGATTGCGGACACCGGCTTCCTTCGTATAATTATTGATGATTTTTCGAAGAGCGCCGCCCTGAATGGAAAGTTTGCCTTTCTCAATTCCATTGGCTTCCATTTGCTTGGGAATCAGATGCTCCTTTGCAATGTGCTCTTTCTCATTCTCCGTATAACCGCTGATCTCAATGACCTCCATTCGGTCAAGAAGCGGTCTTGGGATTCCCTGAATATCGTTGGCTGTTGCAATAAACAACACCTCTGAAAGATCCTGGGGAAGCTCCACATAATGGTCATTGAAATGACTGTTCTGCTCCGGATCCAACACCTCAAGAAGCGCAGAAGAAGTATCTCCCTTGTAATCACTGCTCGTCTTGTCAATTTCGTCCAGAAGCATAAGCGGATTGGCAACCTTTGCCTGCTGAAGGGCAACCGTAATCCTTCCCGGCATAGCACCCACATAAGTCTTTCTATGTCCGCGGATCTCAGCTTCATCCTTCACACCACCAAGACAGATACGGACATAACGCTTGCCAGTGGCTTCTGCAACAGATTTTGCAATAGAAGTCTTACCGGTTCCAGGAGGTCCCACAAGGCAAAGTATAGGAGATTTTCCTTTATGTGTCAGCTTACGTACAGACAGGAATTCCATAATACGCTCTTTTACATCCTTCAGACCATAATGACCTTCTTCAAGAATCTTCCAGGCTGCTTTCAGATCTTCAGAATCTTCAGAGCACTTATCCCACGGAAGGGAAAGAAGTGTCTCAATATATCCCCGCAGAATGCTGCTCTCAGCTGCATTGGTGCTGGTGATTTTAAAGCGGCCGATTTCTTTGAAAATGCGATCCTTTACTTCCTGGGAAGCAGTAAGCTCTTTGGCTTTTCTGCGGAACTCCTCAGCCTCATCAGCAGTATTGTCCTCGCCAAGCTCCTCCCGTATCAGTTTCAGCTGTTCTCTCAAAATATATTCACGCTGGTTTTTATCCACGCGCTTTTTCAGTTTCTGCTGAAGGTCGTGGCTGATATCCAGCACATTGATCTCATTGCTCAAAATGGCACCAAGAAGCTCATATCTGTCTGTCAGTCTGGCTGCCTCCAAAAGCTTCTGTTTGCTCTGCCAGGAAAGAGGCAGATTAATTACGATCTGGTCGATCAGCTCCGGTGCTTTCTCTATATTCATGATCTGGGCAGACAGTTCTTTTCCAATCTTTCCACCCTTAGCGCAATAAGTTTGGAACAGCTCCCTGATACTTCTGTACATTGCCTCCAGCATCGCCTGAGGCAGCTCCTCTTCTTCCTCATTAACAAGAACAGTCTCTGCTCTTAAATATGGTGTCTCCTGTTCCAGACCAAGAAGTTCTGCCCTTCTTTTTCCCTCAACAAGAACACGCAGCAGGTTGTCAGGAAGTTTCACAACCTGCTTAATATATGCAATAGTTCCTACCTGAAACAGCTGTACAAATCCAGGATCTTCAATCTGGGGATCCTTCTGGGTTACCAGAAAGATCTTCTGATCCTGAAACATTGCCGCTTCGATTGCCTTTTTGGAACGTTCCCTGCTTACATCGAAATGGATGAT
This sequence comes from Ruminococcus sp. 1001713B170207_170306_F1, assembly GCF_015668065.1. NCBI lineage: Bacteria > Bacillati > Bacillota > Clostridia > Eubacteriales > Oscillospiraceae > Ruminococcus > Ruminococcus sp. 1001713B170207_170306_F1. The sequence goes on from NZ_JADPEX010000004.1 coordinate 110,321, forward strand.
CATTCCCGGAAGAATGGTAGTTCCGCGAAGGGCAAGGGCAGGAAGTACATTGATTGGCTCACTCATTTGTAGTCAAATCCCTTCATCAGGCTGTTTCCGGAGTGCCCTTTTTGTGTGCACGCTGGCTTCTTCTGCCTGTATTTGCCGGATTCACCGGCTGTGCAGGAGCTTCCCCATGAACGATCTGAGGTTCACCAGTTCCCTCTACAGCTTCTTTTGTAATAATGCATTTACGAATGGTGTCGTCAGACGGAGTCTTATACATCAGATCCATAAGAGTGCTCTCCATGATCGCACGAAGTCCTCTGGCTCCGGTTTTACGTTCCATGGACTTTCTCGCCATAACACGAAGTGCTTCATCCTCAAAATCAAGCTCTACTCCATCAAGTTCAAACAGTTTATGGTACTGCTTGGTCAGTGCGTTCTTCGGCTCCTGAAGGATGCGAAGAAGTGCGTTCTCATCAAGTCCGTCTAAGGTTACCACTACAGGCACACGTCCTACAAACTCTGGAATCAGTCCATAACGGATCAGATCCTCCGGCATTACCTGCTTGAACAGTTCACCAACATTCTGTTCCTCTTTGGAAGCGACTTCTGCACCAAAGCCAATTGCCTTGGTATCCTGTCTTCCCTCAATGATCTTCTCCAGACCGTCAAAGGCACCGCCGCAGATAAACAGAATATTTGTAGTATCGATCTGGATGAATTCCTGATGCGGATGCTTTCTTCCACCCTGAGGAGGAACACTTGCAACAGTGCCTTCCAGAATTTTCAGAAGTGCCTGCTGTACACCCTCTCCGGAAACATCACGAGTGATGGAAACATTCTCTGATTTACGTGTGATCTTGTCAATCTCATCTATATAAATAATTCCGTACTGCGCTCTGTCAATATCATAATCAGCAGCCTGAATGATCTTCAGAAGAATATTCTCAACATCTTCACCTACATATCCTGCCTCTGTCAGGGTAGTGGCGTCTGCAATGGCAAACGGTACATTCAGAAGTCTTGCCAGTGTCTGGGCAAGAAGTGTCTTACCGGAACCAGTTGGTCCAAGCATAAGGATGTTGCTCTTCTGAAGCTCTACATCCAGATTTCTGGAAGCAGTAACACGTTTGTAATGATTGTATACAGCAACAGAAAGTGCTTTCTTTGCCTCATCCTGTCCGATTACATAGTCGTCCAGAATTGCATGGATTTCCTCTGGTTTCATCAGATTGATCTCAGATCCAAGAATCTCTTCCTGATCGTATCCTCCAAATTCTTCCTCCATGATTTCCGAGCAGATACCTACACACTCATCGCAGATGTAGGCACCATCCGGTCCGGCGATTAATTTGCGGACCTGATCCTCGGTTTTCTGGCAAAAGGAACATCTTACTTTTCCTTCTCTTATCTTCTCAGCCATGAATCTTTAACTTTTCCTTTCTTTTAAATAAAGCAACCTTATTCAGAGCTATTCTGAAAAAAGTTTTCTTTATTTCTTAAAATTTGAAATTATTCTGTAAAATATACCTATTTTACAAAATTATCCCATTTTACAAGATAAGACTCCTGTTAGTTCAGGAGTCTTTTCTTACAGTAGCATGCAAAAGAAAACTCCGGCTATTAGAGTTCTAAAAGCTCCAGGGGGATTTCTTTTGTTTTCAGTTTAGGCAGGAAAGTTTATACTGGAAATACACAAATATACTACATCTTCATCAGTGTACACTCGGTTATCCAGTTACAGTTTTTCCCTATTTGTGGGTTACAACACCATCGATCAGACCATAAGCCAATGCTTCCTCTGCGGACATGTAATTGTCACGGTCTGTATCTTTCTCTACTACCTCAAGAGGCTGTCCGGTATTTGCAGCCAGAATTTCATTTAATGTTCTCTTTGTCTTGGCAATGTGATCTGCCACGATCTGGATCTCAGTAGCCTGTCCCTGGGCTCCGCCAGATGGCTGATGGATCATGATCGTAGAATTCGGCAGTGCAAATCTCTTACCCTTTGTACCACCAGCAAGAAGGAATGCTCCCATGCTGGCAGCCATTCCCAGACAAATAGTGGAAACGTCGCACTTGATATACTGCATAGTATCGTAGATAGCCATACCAGCTGTCACGGAACCACCCGGGCTGTTGATATAAAGCTGGATATCCTTTCCAGGATCCTCTGCTTCCAGAAAAAGCAACTCAGCAACTACCAGGCTGGCACTTACATCGTTTACTTCCTCTCCCAGGAAAATGATTCTGTCCTTCAGAAGCCTTGAATAGATGTCGTAGCTTCTCTCCCCTCTGCTTGTCTGCTCAATGACATAAGGCACTAAACTCATATATTCCCTCTTTTCTTATCAGATGCGCTCCACCTGGTCTGCATTATAATGCGCCAGAGAGAGCGCTTTCATAACAAAATAATTTTTCCCTCTTGGGATGTGCAGTTATCTGCCTGCTGATTATTCAGCGTCTGCTGCTTTCTCAACTTCAACTGCTGCATCAGCGATAACAGTAACAGCCTTCTGAACAGCCATATCTTTCTTCATCTGCTCAAGTCCGCTCTCACCGATAGCTTCTCTGATCTTGTCAGCTTCCATCTTGTAAGCATCTGCCATCTTCTGGATCTCTTCTGTGATCTCTTCTTCAGATGGCTGGATGTTCTCAGCCTCAGCTACTTTCTCAAGAACCAGTCTTGTCTGGATTCTCTTGAGAGCCTGTGGCTTCATGTCTTCCATCATCTTGTCCATGCTCTGGCCTGTGAACTGGAAGTACTGCTCCATGGATAATCCCTGCTGCTGCATTCTTCTGGAGAAATCGTCCATCATCTGACGGCACTCTGTCTTTGTCATAAGCTCCGGAATATCCATCTGTGCATTCTCGATTGCTTTATCTACTGCAGCGTTCTCTTTTGCAGTTCTTGCTTCTTTCTCTTTCTTCTCTGTCAGTTTCTTCTTAACATCTTCTTTGTACTCAGCAAGAGTATCAAATTCAGATACGTCTTTCGCAAACTCATCGTCAAGCTCCGGAACCTCTTTGGTCTCGATCTTCTTAACGTCACACTGGAATACAGCTTCCTTGCCAGCAAGCTCTTTTGCCTGATATTCCTCCGGGAAAGTAACCTTAACTTCTACATGGTCACCAGTGTTTGCTCCAACAAGCTGATCCTCGAATCCCGGGATAAATGTACCGGAACCAAGTGTAAGTGCGTAGTCAGTTCCTTTACCGCCTTCAAATGCAACACCATCAACAAATCCCTCGAAATCGATTGTTGTGATATCGCCGTTTGCAGCTGCACGATCCTCAACTGCAACTGTTCTTGCATTCTTATCCTGCTCTTTCTTAACCTCAGCGTCAACTTCCTCGTCTGTTACAGCGATCTCAGACTTCGGAACCTCTACACCCTTGTACTCTCCAAGAGTAACCTCTGGTTTCACAGCTACATCAGCTGTGAAGATAAGAGCTTTACCTGGCTCCATCTGTGTAACATTGATCTCCGGCTGGGAAACGATCTCAAGATCGCACTCGCCAAGAGCTTTTGTATACTCCTGTGGTACAAGAGAATTAACAGCGTCTTCCATGAATACACCCTTGCCATACATGCTCTCGATCATCTTTCTCGGAGCTTTTCCTTTACGGAATCCTGGAAGGCTGATTCTGCTTTTCTGTTTCTGGTAAGCTTTCTCCATTGCTTTGTCTAAATCTTCAGCGGAAACTTCGATGGTAAGCTTCGCCATGTTTTTCTCTAATTTCTCCACCTGTAAACTCATTTTCGTGTTCCTCCTTAATATATATCTCTCTGCATTCTTTCTGCGGTTATAAATGCGCAGGGTTTCCCCCTATTATTACAGTCATTGTAGAAGTATAGCACAACCCAATTAAAAACGCCAGTGTTTTTTATGGTTTTCCCGGTTATTTTTTTGGGGATTTTCCCTGTTATTCCTTGAAAATCAAGGTTTTTCAGAATATTTCCTACTTGTATACTACGGATTCTGCAATCTGCTCTGCTTTTTCCTGACCAAGGAGCTGGGAAATCAGGGAAAGGGCAAAGTCAATTGCAGTTCCAAGTCCACGGCTTGTAGTAATGTTTCCATCAATTACAACCTTTTCTTCAGACTTCACAGCATCTCCAAGACCGTCCATGCAGGCCGGGTATGCAGTGGCCTTCTTTCCATGTAAAAGTCCGATTTCTGCAAAAACAGTAGGTGCCGCGCAGATGGCTGCGATCTTACCTCCATTATTATAGAAGCTTTTAACCAGATCGGTAAGTGGCTCGAATCCTCCAAGATAAGTGGTTCCAGGCTGCCCGCCTGGGAGAACCAGCATGTCCGCGTCGGAGAAATCCGCCTCACAGAAGGTGGTATCGGTCAGCATGGTGATTCCATGGGCTGTGGTGATCTGTTTGGTGTTTTTAATCGAAACGGTTGTAATAGTGATTCCTGCTCTTCGCATAAGATCAACTACAGTTAAGCCTTCAATGTCTTCGAAACCGTCGGCGAGGAAGATGTATACTTTTTTGCTCATAGTGGAACCTCCTGATTCATTTTCACAATTATTTACTTATAGTTACTGCTCACTGGTAATATTCCGCGAGATGTTTTTTGTAGGCAAAGCTCACATTTTCTTTCCTTTATCAGCAGCTCCCTGCAATGCTTCAAACACAGCACTGCGGAAACCATTTTTTTCCAGGATACGCACACCCTCAATGGTCGTTCCTGCCGGGGAGCATACCATATCCTTCAGTTCTCCCGGATGCATACCTGTCTCCAGAAGCAGCTTCGCACTTCCAAGTACAGCCTGGGCAGCAAACTGATAGGCCTGTTTTCTTGGCATTCCCTGTGCCACAGCTGCATCTGCCATTGCTTCAATAAACATAAATACATAAGCCGGAGAGCACCCACTGACTGCGCTAACTGCGTCCATCAGTCTTTCAGGTACCACCTCTGTGCGACCGAAGCTGTTTGTAATGGCAAGAATCTGATCCAGATCCTCTTCTGTTACCCGATCATTGACACAGGCACCTGTCATTCCTGCCCCTACCTGCGCCGGGGTATTCGGCATAAGACGTACCACCTTTAACGGCTGCTCACATTTTTCTTCCAGCCATGCAAGAGTTTTACCGGGCGCAATTCCTACGATCATATGCTGTGGTGTCAGGAAACTTTTAATTTCACCGATTACCTCCTCATAGAATTGAGGCTTTACTGCTAATATAACAATATTTGCATTTTTCACAACTTCACAATTATCCAGAGTTGTCACAACTCCAAGTTTTTCCCGACTTCTTCTGCTTCCTTCTTCTGTGAGATTTGAAACAATAATCTCATTTTTTTCAAACACACCATTTTTCAGGATTCCACCGATCATTGCAGAACCCATATTTCCACATCCGATAAATCCGATTTTCATATCTTTGCGCTCCCTTCATGTAGGTCATTTGTTTGTTATTGCTCATTATAAAATAAAAATTTTATCTCTTTTTCCCTTTACTTAGAGTACTGTTATGATACTCTGCAGAGTAGGTCACATCCTCCCCAAACCACTTAGGCGGCTGGTAGGCATGAGCGGCTTCTTCGTTTGGGAATTCCACCTCTGCCAGGAGAAGACCTTCGTAAGGGGCTTTGAATACGTCCAGTTCGATGGACAGGCCGTCTTTCTCGGGGATCACATAGCGGATCTTGGAGATCACGATTCCGTCTGCTTTGGGTTTTAAGTGCTCATAGGCTTCTTTTGTCAGCGGCAGATTGTATTCCTCTCTTGCCAGAAGTCCCTTTGATTTATAAGTCAGATAGTAATTGTCATTGGATTTGCGGATTCGCACTACCGGCTCTGTGCACAGATAGCCCTGCTCAATTGCCTTGCTTGGATACTGTTCCAGGTTTTCCGGAAGGTTTTCTCTCTTAATGAGAAACTTTCTCTCAATTTCCAACTTAGTTTCCTCCTCATGTTTTTTTATGAAAAGCACAAACTTTTCAGCTCTCCGTATATACAAAATTGAGGGCAAACACCCTTGCCCTCAATTTTACTCTTCTACTTTTTTTTATGCAACAACTGATTAAATATTAAATTTATTCCTTTTTCTCTTCCACCGGATCCGGGGTCCAGTTTTTCCTTCCGAATCTGGTTGCCAGCGTCAGCATTTCCTTCTGCAATTCTTTGCTGAACTGTCCTTCCTTCAGGCGCCACTTCCAGTTTGTTCCCAGAGTGGACGGTTGATTAATACGGGCAGAATTATCCAGCTGCAGATAATCCTGAATCGGAATAATACATCTTCCGGCTACACTTCCCATAACCAGGCGGATCATATTCCGGCAGATGCCTTTCTCATCATCGTGGAAATTCCACAGATATTCCCGAACCATATGACGCTCCTCAGGGGTAATATCCCCATACCAGCCAAGCAGTGTCTCATTGTCGTGGGTTCCGGTATAAACCACACAGTTATTTGTGTAGTTATGAGGCAGATAGTCACTGGCATTTCCAGTATCCCGCTCATCAAAGGCAAACTCGATTACTTTCATGTTTGGATAACCGCTCTCTTCAACAAGACGCTTCACAGAGTCAGTCATGAAACCAAGGTCCTCAGCAATAATATCCTTGTGTCCCAACCGATAGGAAACGGTGCGGAAAAGATCCATTCCAGGTCCTTTTTCCCACCAGCCACGTTTTGCATCCTTGTCACCATATGGAATCGCATAATATTCATCAAATCCACGGAAATGATCAATGCGGACAACATCATACATATTAAAGCAATGTGCCAGACGTTTGATCCACCACTCGAATCCGGTATTTTTATGCACATCCCATCTGTACAGCGGATTTCCCCAAAGCTGTCCTGTTGCAGAAAATCCATCTGGCGGACATCCGGCTACCTGTGTAGGCTCGTTATTTTCATCCAGTTTGAAAAGTCCTGGATTTGCCCAGGTATCTGCGCTGTCCATGGCAACATAGATCGGAATATCTCCGATAATACGAATTCCTCTTCTGTTTGCATACGCTTTCAGTTTCGCCCACTGTTCATAAAATTTGAACTGCATATACTCCTGGAATTCAATTTCAAAATACAGTTCTTTTCTGTAATAATCCAGTGCATTATTCCAGCGAAGACGGATGTCCTCCGCCCATTCTGTCCACGGAATTCCCTCAAAACGATCCTTCACCGCCATAAAAAGTGCATAATCGCCAAGCCAATGCGCCTGCTCCTGCTGGAATCTTACAAAGTCAGGATTTTTGGAAATATCGCTTCTCTCATAGGCTTTACGAAGAAGTTTGTATCGTCCTTTGTAAATTTTCTCATAATCCACATCATCTTCCCTGGAACCGAAATCCACAGCATCACACTCTTTTTCCGTAAGCACTCCCTCTTCGATCAGGTCTTCCAGACTGATAAAATAAGGATTTCCTGCAAAGGTGGAAAAAGACTGATAAGGTGAATCACCGTAGCTGGTTGGTCCAAGGGGCAGAATCTGCCAACAGCCCTGTCCGGCTGCCTTCAACTGATCCACAAACTCATAGGCACTTTTTGAAAAACATCCAATTCCGTATTTTGAAGGCAGACTGCTGATTGGAAGCAGCACGCCACATTCTCTCTGATTTCCCATTTTTTCCTCCCTGTTCAAAAGCATCAAACTTTAGCATATATTGTTACACTTATCACAGTGTAACATACATGTTTATATCATGCCACAATTCATGTCCTTAAATCAATATCATTTTTTCAAGAAATATGGTATTTTTTTCTAATAATTGTGATATTTATTTTTATTCTTCACCAGACAGGACACAGAACCGGTCAGTCCCAGAGCTTCTGCTATATACGTTTTCTCTCCTTTTTGCTTTCCCGATCTGTAAAGCAGCACAAAAAATCCGAAATCGGACCTTTTTTAATAGATTTAGTCCGATTTCGGATTATGATCAAGACATAGAAACAAACTGCTTACATGCATTCAGCTTAGATTTAGCAAACCAAATTTTATACATGTAAGCTATATTGTACCTTTCGCTTATTTAATAAATAGTTATTTAATAGCAGGCAATTTTACGCTGTTCGACTTCCTCTTGTACCAGCCATTCTGGTACTGGTATCAAATTCACGAAGTCTCCGTTTGGATTCCTCGCTTAAATTTCTCGGTACCTGAACCTGGACGGTTACGTACAGATCACCGTAGACTCCAGCTTTTCCCATTGCCTGGATACCTTTTCCTTTCAGACGGATCTTGCTGCCAGACTGTGTGCCTTCCGGGATACGGCACATTACCTGGCCATTCAGGGTCTGGACTTTTGCCTCACCGCCCAGAGCAGCTGTGATGAACGGCACATTTACGGTGGTGTAAACGTCGGTGCCTTTTCGCTCAAAGCCAGGGCGCTCGCCTACATGAACCTTCAGAAGAAGATCCCCTGCGGGAGCACCTCCGTAACCTGGATTTCCTTTGCCTCTCAGACGGATACTCTTGCCGTTGTCAATTCCGGCAGGAATGTGAACTTTCAGAGTCTGTTTGCCACTGCCGTCTGCACCAGAAAGATTAATCAGCTTGTCGCAACCAAATGCTGCCTCGTTGAAGCTGATGGAAATTTCTGCGTTCAGGTCCTGGCCTTTCTGCTGGTGACTGCCACTAAAGCCGCTATTGCAGCTGTTTCCAAAGCCATCTCCATAACCGGTACCATCAAAACCGCCACTGCCGAAACTACCATTAAATCCGCTTCTAAAAGAGCCGTTTTCAAAACCAGAGTGACCAAAACCGCTTCCTCCAAATCCGTGTGCGGAACCAGCCTTTCCAGAATTGCTTCCTCCTCCGAAGCCTCCTCCAAACAGATTCTTCAGAATATCGTCCATGTCACCACCTTCGAAATGAAATTCCTGATAGCTGCCATCCGGACTTCTGTAAGCACCGCTATGACTATTTCCAAAACCGCCAAAGCCACTGAATCCAGAGCCGTCAAAGCCGCCGTTTCTATTAAAGCCACCTTCACCATATCCGGCACCGCCAGCACCTTCTTCAAATGCTGCATGACCGAACTGATCATAGAGTTTTTTCTTCTCAGGGTCACTGAGCACATTATATGCTTCTGTGACTTCCTTAAACTTTTCTTCAGCATCCGGATTTCCCGCGTTTGAATCCGGATGGTATTTCTTTGCCATCTTACGATAAGCTTTCTTTATAGCATCTTTATCCGCGCTGCGACTGATTCCCAGCACTTCATAATAATCTCTCTTTGCTCCCATACTGGTCACCTCTGACTCCTCATATTGCGAAATAAATTCATTACTGCCCACAGCTTTCATCCATATACTTTGTAATATATTTTCTGAATACAGTAATGTCAATTTATTGTAACTATTCAGTATCTACAAATTCCCCGGAATCTCTTCCGGGGAATGCTGTTGTCCATCTCCCGAACATCCACGGGAAATAACTTTTATTTTTGTTCTATTTGTAATATAACATTCATTCTTTTAAAAGTCAAGGTATGGAACATAATTTCATATTTTTTTCACATTAGTAGTTCTATTGCATTTTCTATGGTATAATGATAATACTTTACTATTTTCAGGAGAACAAAAATGAAAAAGAAACAATTAAATCTCACCTCCGGTCCTATTTTACGGACTTTGTCTGAGCTGGCACTGCCAATCATGGCTTCTTCCTTCCTGTCTACCGCCTACAACATTACAGATATGGCATGGATAGGAATGCTGGGCTCTAAAGCAGTGGCGGGTGTGGGCGTGGGAGGTATGTACGTCTGGCTCTCCCAGGGACTTTCTTCCCTGGCAAGAATGGGAGGACAGGTAAACATGGCGCATTCCCTTGGAAGAGGTGACCAGAAGACTGCCGCAGGCTTTGCACAGGCGGCTCTGCAGCTTACCATACTCTTCTCTCTTTTTGTTACCTTGATCAGTATGTTATTTACGAATCCGCTGCTGCATTTTTTTGCATTAAATGATGCAGAAACTTACAACAGTGCCAGAATTTATATGCGGATCACCTGCGGGCTGATCCTGTTTTCCTTCCTTTCACAGGTGCTGACAGGTCTTTTCACAGCCCAGGGCGATTCCAAAACACCGCTGAAAGCAAACTTCTTTGGTCTGATACTGAATATGATCCTTGATCCGCTTCTTGTTCTTGGTGTAGGACCATTTCCCAGATTAGAAGTTGTAGGAGCAGCAGTTGCAACTGTTACCGCACAGATTATAGTTCTGCTGATCCTTGTTGCAGAAATTCTCCGTGACCACGGTGAAACCAATGTACTACACAAAATCCGTCTGCTTTCCAGACCGGATATTGCCTGTTTAAAAGGAGTCTTTCGCATTGGAACCCCCACTGCACTTCAGGGAAGCCTTTACTGTATCATCTCCATGATACTCACCCGAATGGTTTCCGGATTCGGGGACGGAGCGATTGCCGTACAGCGTGTAGGCGGACAGATTGAGTCCCTTTCCTGGAACACAGCTGATGGTTTTGGCTCCGCCCTGAACGCTTTCATGGGGCAGAACTACGGAGCAGGAAAAAAAGATCGAATCAAATCAGGATACCATATTTCCATTCGGCTTCTGATATGCTGGGCTGCACTGATCACTATTGCCTTTGTATTTTTCCCGCGGCAGATTTCTGTGCTCTTTTTCCACGAGGAGGAAGTTATCCGGCTTTCCGTTGATTACCTGCGAATCATCGGATTTTCCGAAATTTTTCTCAGCGTGGAAATGATGACTGTGGGTGCCCTGTCTGGTCTTGGACGGACACAGCTTTGCAGTCTGATCAGCGTTGGCCTGACTGTTATACGAATCCCCCTTGCACTGGTTCTGTCAAACACTGCACTGGGACTGAATGGAATCTGGTGGGCACTGACACTTTCCACCGTTTCAAAGGGAATTATTTTTTATTTTGTGTTCCAGTATATTTGCGAACATAGTTTGTTAAGAACTACAAATAGATAAAAAAAGATCCGACAGATGGTATTTTCATACCTGTTCTGTCGGATTTTTTTATAATTAAGTTTTACACTTCTGAAATTATTTTTCAGAAACAACCACCTTGATTGCATTCTTTTTCTCTCTGCTCAGGAAACAGGATACGATTTCCAGCACCAGCATGATAACCATAACCACCGCTGTCACAATAATATAACCGATCACACCAGAAGAACCGAACATGGAAATTCCGTTCAAGGCATCTGCAAAAGTGTTGATACTGTTTACGATCATTTTTCCAATGGAAAGTGTAATAAACACAACTGCAATCAGATTGAAAATATCCGCAATCACATAATCTGCAAATACGTAAATCCCACAGCACATAATGGCCAGTACAAGATAAAGATCAACAGCTTTATTAAACTCATTTACACGGTTTGCGTTGATACTGTAATAAATAATGCAGAACAGGCCGAGCAGAATATTTAATGCATTAAAAATGCCGCTGATTCTTTTTCCTAATATCTTATCTTTGATATTCATTATGCATTTTCTCCTCTCTTTTTACTCCAAACCAGCATTTCCAGATAGTAAAGTACAATAAACAGTATAGTAATTGTTCCAAATCCAATTGTTGCCGCTTTCAAAGCTGTTTTCCACCATGGAGTAATATGTACTACATGAGAGGTTTCATCCAGTCCATTAATCAGGATAGAATGAACCTGTGCATAAACATTGTGCTTGGTTGCATTACGCAGAGTCTGAAGCATGTAACCGTCACCATTTTCGATGGCTTCCGTAACCATGTCTTTACTGAGCACTACAGAAGAATCATCGGAAGCTCCGAATCCTGCCATATCCCAGCACCAGTAGTCAAGTCCTGCTGTAATGTTAGAAGTATAATGTTTCTTGTAATCCATATTTACAACCGCATCAGAAGTAACATGTCCTTTGTAAGCCCATTCTCCTCTCATAACAGTTGTAAGAAGTGCTGAGGAGCTTCCGCAGTAAGTGCAGCCGATTCTGTTAAATGCTGTCATACAACCCATTGCGCCGCCTTTTGTATAAGCTCCCTCAAAAGCTCGCAGATACTGCTCACGAAGAGCCTGTTCATTGGTAAAGGTTGCCGCACTCTCACGATGTGCTTCCTGGTCGTTTACAACCATGTGTTTATAGCCAAGGATAATTCCATATTTCTGAACGTTTTCAGCAACAACAGTTCCTACCAGATATCCCATGTTTCCATCTTCAGAATAGTAAGCAGAAGCTCGTCCGTTAAACTGTGTACGATGGCAGTTCGGGCCGCCAGACCAGATTTCTGTTGCGCCCATAAAATAAGCTTCATTTGCAGTCATGCTGCTTCGTTTCGCAACATCATCTTTATTCCAGGTGCAGGTCATAACAACGGTGGAAGGCCATACAATACCGGATTTTCCAGTAAGTTTGAAAGTTACCTGCTCCAAACAGTCCATATCATCCCCACGGTAGGTAGACGGCATTGCAATACTCTCAACTAGTACAGAACCGTTCTGGTCAGGGAGAATAGAAGCCATTTCTTCTACCGTGAGCTGGTCAAGGAATTTATCCCATGTGGCATCGTCATCGTAATCTACATCTTTCATTGCAACAAAGTTAATGCCAGCATCTACTCCCTGGGTAAAATCATCTACAGATGGTGCATCTTCTGGTTCTGTATAAAGATCACCATTTAAAGTTTTCATCATATCCTCAGTTGCAGTTACAGAAACCTGCTCTGCTGGATATGTTCCCTCCCAGTCACTTCTGGAAAGATAAGTTACAGTGTCTGTTCCAAGGTTATTTAAATTGGCATCGTCGAACTGGTTTGTTACTTCCATATCAGAATAGCGGGACATTTTATAGGACTCTGTATCCAGTTTTGCATTGTTCCAGGAGTATGCTTTCTCTGCATCTCCTTTAGCCTTCTCGCCCAATGCATCTGTCATTCCCTTGGCACCTTTTGCAGCAAGAATATTGTTCAGGGCATCGTGTGCATCATCGCCGATGGCAAAGTAATAATCGCCTTCGCTTAAAATATAGCCTTTGGCATTGGTGTAATCGTAGCTTGCAAGGAGATATCTTTCTACTGGAATTTCCAGTGTCTCAGAAGCACCTGGCGCCAGGATATCTGTCTTATCAAAGCCCACAACCTGGACTGCAGATTTCTCCACATTGTTCTCTTTTTCATAATCCCCATATGGGGTCTGTGCATAGACTTCTGCAACAGATTTTCCAGCTACATCACCAGTATTTGTCACGGTAACTTTTACGTTGTAAGTATCTGTTGTTTCGTCATACTCTACACCATCAAGGGTCTGGGAAAAGGTTGTGTAGGAAAGTCCATAGCCAAATGGATAAGCGATTTCGTCATTATAATTCCATGCTTTTCCAGTTGAGGAACCAACTATACTGTCTGCATTTCCGTTTCCAAGTACGGTATCCTCATAACGGGTTTCATAATATTTATATCCTACATAAATATCCTCTGCATAGATCAGATAGTTGGAAACATACTGATCGCTGTCTGAACAATATTCCAGAACCTCATCCAGATTCGCCCACTCTGGCGTATTTTTCATCTGTGCATAGGTGATAGCCGGAGCTGACAGGGAATTTTTCGCATAGGTATCAACCAGTTTTCCAGATGGGTTCGCCTCTCCTTGAAGCAGATTTACAACACCTGTAAATCCAACAATACCAGGGGAACCAATCCACAGGCATGCATCCACATCATAATCATCCAGGTCTCCAAGCTCCATAGCCCAGTTAGAATTTACAAGAAGAATAATTTTCTTAAATACGCCCTGCTCTTTCTGTTCTTTCAGCATATTCAAAAGATCTTTTTCGTCCTGATGAAGAGCCAGCTGACTGATTCCCTCTGAATCTTCAAGAAGAAGGTCACAATCCTCACTTGCCTGTCTTGTAAGCATAACAACAGCTGCATCATTATACTGATCCTGCCAGCTATTTTTCAGATTTTCTGTGTAAAAATCTGCTGGTGCTTCTCCAATCTGCGGATCGTCAACAGATTTTACACGCATATAACCGCTCTCCTGATAAGCCTTTACCATTGTCTGATTAACATCATAAACGGACTCCATTGCTCCAAGATAAGTTACCAGTTCCTGGGTAGAATTAGCCGTAGAATGATAACTGTAAAAAGGTCCTGAGTAGGATTGCGGACCGCCAAAACCTGTACTTCCAGCTACACTTTCCGTACTCTCAATAGAATTTTGTCCAAAAAGTGTAATGCTGCTTCCAGCCGCCAGTGGAAGTGCATTGTTGTCATTTTTCAAAAGAACAGAACCTTCTTCCTGTTCTGCAACTGCCTGTGCTGCCGCATCATCCTCCAGCTGCTGCAGCTTATCTCCATCATAAATATCAGTTCCATAATCGCTTTTATAATAATCTGTATCAACATCTAAGCCTTCATCCGAAACTGTCTTTGTAGTTTCAATGCCAAGCACTGTGTTTAGTCTGCCCTCATAGGCCTCTGCCACAGGAGTTCCTATGGACACAACTGTAAGCAGACAAGCTGAAACAGCACCCAGACCACGGGTGATTTCCTTCTTGATTTTCATATGTTTCCTCCCATTTGATCAACAATAAATATTGTTTTTTGCTTTTCATGACCGCGCGTTCATCATGGTCAGGAGCTTAACACATACTCAAAAAGGATATTTTAAGATTTCGTAACAGGCATTCCAGATTTCGTAATTTGCACTTTATTTTGCGACAGGTATAATAATCGTCAGGCTGAACATGTGATTTTCCGCTGTAATATCCATACTTCCATTATATTTTTCCACACATTTTCGCACACTTTTCAACCCATATCCGTGACCATCATGTGCATTTTTTGTAGTCACAGGAAGCCCTTCTGAAAAGTTTATTTTCTCGTTTTCCATATAATTCTGTATCTGAATAAGGAGCAGATTTCCCTTGGTCCAAATAGATGTGGAAATCACTTTTTTCTCTTCGTCAGAAACCATAAGTACACTCTCAATTGCGTTGTCAATTACATTTCCAAGAATAGTATATAAATCCACAGCAGATATAAAATCCATTTTCTTCCCGTCTGCCACACAGGTTAATTCTATGTTATTTTTCATGCATACCAGTCTTTTCTGGGATAGCAAAGTATCCAGAACTTTACTTCCGGTTTCCACTTGGGAATCATAAGACTGGATAGTTTTACACACCTGTTCATAGTATGCTTTTTGCTGTTCTTCATCTGAGAAAAGCTTCAGTGGCTCCAGCTGTTTTTTTAGATCATGGCAGATCAGATTGATCCGCTCCACATCATCCTGTCTCAGCCGGAACAATTCCTTTTGTTTCAGCCGAACCTGTTTTTCCAGATCCTGCTCTCTCTGTTTATTCAATTTATTTTTGTAATCCATCTGTTCCCATAATACAAACAGACAACAAATCAGATCGTATGCTTTACATAGGTAATAGAGATTATTTTCTTCTGCATTAAACATGGTATCTGCTGCAATACTAAGCCCCAGAGCGAGCATGATAATAAGGAAAAACGACATCATAGAGAAACGAATATCCACATCATAATGTCCATTTTCAGGTAATTTTCTTCCGATAAACCAGTACAGCAAAAGTGCAATGCACACTGCACACACAATATATGCCGGTGCATAAACCGGTATTCCATGAACTGGTCGAAACAAAATCAGATATACACAATAGCTGATATGCTGTACTGCATAGGCACATGTAACGCTATACAAAGCCTCTTTCCAGGAAATTTCGTATGCAAAATAACTGCTGAATACAAACAAGGTAAACTGCATGATGTATGTAAAAAGCCCATGAGAAAAGGGCGCAGAACAACATACGGATATCAGAAAGCCAAGGACAATTCGCCATGCAAAGTGTTTTCTTTTCTGAATGCCAATTGAAAATAACAGTATGATTGGGAACACGTTGATTGAAAAAAATGCATGTCCTATGTATATGGGAATTTGGGATAAAATTTCTGATACCATCAGCGCAGCCCTCCTTTGTAATAATCAAGTAATGCCTGTTTTACCTCTTTTTTCTTCGATCGGCTGACTTTTAATTCTGTTTTATCATTCAAGGTTATAATATCCTTTTGAAAATCTGTGACGTATTTCATGTTAATGCAAAAGGAACTGCTGCAGCAGATAAAATGATAGTCTGCCAATTTTGCCGCAAATTCTTTCAGGGTAGAAAGAAGCTGATATTCTTCATCTACCGTAAAAATATGCAGCCAGTGATCACGAATCTCCACATAAACAATCTCATCGGAGGACACTTTTTTCATCCCGTCTTTGTATTCCAACAGAATATTAACAGACTCCTGGCCTTTCACAGACTTCAGGGCTTTTTCCAGTTTCATAGAAAAAGAAAAATATTTTATAGGCTTCAGGACAAAGTCCAAGGCACCCACTTCGTAACCATTGATTGCATATTGCGCCATGTTGGTTATAAATATAATCAGCACTCTTTGATCCCTTTTTCGGATTTCTCTGGCAGCATCCATACCATTCATTTTTGGCATTTCAATGTCCAGTAAAAGAACATCATATATGGGTTCGTATTTAAATACCAATTCATTTCCATCTTGAAAAAAAGACGCCTGGATATCTATATTTGTTTCTTTTTTGTAACGCTCAATATATTCGGAAATTGTCTTCTGGAATGAGGGATCATCCTCTGCTATTCCAATTCTGAACATCCTATTGTTCTCCTTTTCCCTGATATAAGTAATTCTAAAAACAGCAATATTCACTCAAACTGCTTCAGATATTCCCCCACCGACCGTGTCATTTCTTTTGAAAAATCGGAATTATATTTTCTTTTGCAGAAGGCTTTGCACCAGTCTTCGAAGGTGGAATTTTTGTATTGGTGACTCAACATTTCGCGAAGTTCAGTGTCGTCCATACTGCGGTAGGTATTCTCATGGACAATATGTTCCTGTGCACATCTCTGGGGTTTAGGGCGATTCTTTTGCTGCTGGGTGGGCCAGCCAAATACCAGCATAACAGCTGGAAAAACATAATCAGGCAGGTTCAGAAGTCTTCTTTGTTTCTCATAATTTTCCATAATATCACCAATGTAGCAGGAACCGATACCAAAGCTCTCCGCTGCCACAACTGCATTTTGTGCGGCAATTGCCGTGTCTGTCACCGCAAGCATAAGGTCTCCTATACCTGGTTTTCTTGGCTCACAGCCAGCTTCCAGATATGCATCATACCACTTCTTGCAGTCAGCACAGAATACCAGTACCATAGGTGCTTTCGCAATAAATGGCTGGTAGTCGCAGGTCTCAGATAAAGCCTTTTTCAATTCTTCATCTGTAATGTCCAAAATAGTATAAAGTTGCTGACAACCTGCTGTAGGCGCCTGGGCTGCGGCTTCAAGGATGACCTTCTTCATCTCCTGCGGAATGGACTTTTCTTCGTATACGCGCATGGATTTTCTATTATATAAACTTTTTATAATTTCATTCATTTTAAATTTCTCCCTTTTCCTCTAAACAGCTATCATCGAATGACATAACCGTATAAAAATTATCTTTCTTCGATTTTTCTTACAAAAAAACAGATATTCCCAATAATAATACCGAGAAATATCTGTTTTTTCAAGTCAATATGGAGTCCACAATTTAAGCAGTCTGTGCGCTGTCTTTCATCATCCTGTAATAGCAAGGGATCAGAAGTGCACACGCACCGAACTAAGCCAGTGGACTGGCAATACAGACAGCCGTATAGCCATTCTTCAATAAAAAAACGATTCGGGTATTGTCATTTCTGATACAGATATTGACATTTTTTTAAGAAGTATTACAAAGTAATTTCCTGATCACGTAAAAAAGCCCTCGGATGCCAGAAACATTCGAGGACTTCTTCTTTTATTTTTATATTTAAACTTGTTGGGTTTGGTTAAATTGCTAACAAATTCTTAATTGCTTCCATATACACTTCCACAGCCTCTTCCATCTCGGAAACAAGAATGAACTCATCTGCACCGTGAATACGATAATCCACACCCAGCTTTTCCGGACCAAATGCAATAATATTTTTCAGAGATTTGGCATAGGTACCACCGCCAATTACCATTGGTTTGTTCTCCGTGTCGCCAGTCACATCCACATAAGCCTTGTACAGGGCATTTACCAGCGGAGATTCTCTTGGGAAGAACAACGGATTACCGATTTCCCCCACCTCAATACGGCCATTTTCATCTTCCAGATTACCCTCTATACGATTCAGAATATCATCCTTTTTGAAGGTTACAGGTACACGGATGTCGATGGTGCAGGAAATCACACCATTCTCTGTTTTTACGATTCCATTGCAGAAGGTCAGTTCACCAAATTCATCGGCAATTTTAAGGCCGACACCGGAGCCATCACAGGCAGTTCCAATGTGCTGATTATAAAATTTAACAAAATCGTCTTCAAAGCCTGCCTTTGCAAGACATTCCATGGTAACACCTGCTGCGTTGATACCAAGTGTCGGGGTGCTGGCATGAGCCGGTACGCCTTTTGCATAAATGGTGATCTGGTTTTCGGCTTCCGTAACTTTATATTCCTGCAGTTTTGTTTCGGAAAGCATCTGCTCCAGTTTCTCCTTAAGACCAGCTTCCGCCGGAATCACAGTGGTACAGTTATCGCATACTGCATTAGAAACAAAGCCACCATTCATGGAGATAATTCTGGTATTTTTGGAATATGCCATCATGGACATATAGCCTTTTTCACCATGAATACATGGGAAATTTGCATCAGGTGTAAAGCCGCAGGATAACTCTTCCTCTACCTCATTATAATGTGCCATACATTTGGAACCGGTCTCCTCATTGCATCCCATGATCAGACGGACTCTTTTGTTCAGTTTCACACCGGAATCCTTTAGAAGTTTCATCGCATAGAGAGCTTCAATTACAGGTCCTTTGTCATCTGTAGTTCCACGTCCGTATACATGGTCGCCATCTCGTGTCAGCTTAAATGGATCGTAGGTCCAGTCACCACCTACAGGTACAATATCAAGATGACCTGCAATACCTACGATTTCCTCGCCTTCTCCCATTTCGGCGTAACCACAGTAATTATCAAGATTTACGGTTTTAAAACCAAGCTCTCTGGCAATTTCAAGCCCGATCTCAAGTGCCTCTGCCGGTCCTTCTCCGAAAGGTTTCCCCTCTGACGGGGTGCCAAGCTGGGAATCAACGGCAACCAGCTTTCCAAGATTTTCAAGCATTTCCTCAGATAATGCATGGATCTGTTCTCTTGTATTCATAGATGTTATATTTCCTCCAAATTCTATTTTATCTGTGCAGAGCATTTCCACCAATTGTAATGACTCTCCCGGGTAACGTCTTTTCACAGCTGCTCCAACAGCTGCTTCTCCACATTTTCAAAGCCAATTCTCTCAATAGTCTCCGCAAAACGTTCTCCCTTTATTCCATTGTCACGGAAGAAAAGAATGGCCTTTTCAATTACATCCAGGGCTTCTTCTTTGGATGTAAAAATCCGGCCAAGGGCTTTTCCCTGAGATACTTTTTTACCCCAGCGTCCACCTATGTATATCTTATAGCCGTAAGCGCCGTCCTCAATGGTATGGAACGGACATTTTCCAACACAGCGGCCGCAGTTTTTACATATGTTTTTGTCAATCTGAATCTTCCCATCAACCACCTTTGCCACTTTGTTTGGACAGGCAGCCTCAATGGCACATTTCTTGCAGCCTTTACATACATCTGCATTGACGTTTGGAATTCTCTGTCCAATAATTCCTACATCATTCAGGTCTGGTTTCACACAGTTATTCGGACAGCCACCCACTGCAATCTTAAATTTATGCGGAAGTGCAACCTCCCTGTAGCCTTCATAAAAACGTCTGTAAATTTCTTCTGATACTGCATAGGAATCCAGAAGTCCATACTGGCATGTAGTTCCTTTGCAGGACACTACAGGACGTACCTTAGCCCCTGTTCCACCTGTTACCAGGCCTTCCTTCGCTATAAATTTCTGAAATTCTTCAATCTTATCGTAGGGAATTCCCGGGATTTCCACGGAAAGTCTGGTGGTATACAAAAGCTCACCGTTTCCAAATTTTTCTGCAGCGTCTGCCATACAGCGATGCTGTGCTGCCGTTACTTTTCCATTTGTTGTAAGAACTCTTGCTGAAAACAGATCGGTTCCTCTGTTATTCAGAAAGCCCATTCCTTTTACTCTTTTTTCATCCTCCGGGCTGATTGTTAATGCTGACATTTTTGATACCTCATTTCCTGTTACTATTCACTGATAATTTTTTCATCTGTGAATTCTATTATAGCACCTGAATTGGTGTTTGAAAAACGTTTTTCTCTGTGGTATTCTATAAGCATATAAATAATACAAACCGGAAGGATAATTTCTATGTTAATTTGTGATTATATTGTAGAATCTATTGACGGCGACTACGCTCACCTGCGCAGGACAGATCTTCCCGAGGAAGAACTGAAGCTGGTAGCAAGAGCGCTTCTGCCATTTGACATTACAGAAGGATGCAGATTACATTATGAAATGATGCAGTATACCATAGTTGACTGATATACTGCATAGTAATTCATTCGATTGTAAAACAACATTCAGGCATTTTCTAGCTCCGCATTAATCGTATCTTCACTGGCTGCCATTGCCTGCAGTGTCATGGTCAGCAATTTTTCCAGTTCCCAGCCAAGCTGCTGCGCACCGCGCTCAATTACTTCGCGGGAGCAGCCTGCTGCGAAGCCTTTACTCTTGTACTTTTTCTTCAGGGATTTCAGTTCCATATCCTTAGTGCTCTTGGACGGACGCATTAATGCTGCTGCCCAGATCAATCCGGTAAGTTCATCTGCTGCAAAAAGCACTTTTTCCATCTCCTGTTCCGGTGCTACATCGATTGTTACACCGCAGCCTACGGTTATTCCATATCCGTGAGATACCACACTGTGTATCACGTCTTCGCCTACCCCTGCCTCGCGAAGCATTTCCGGTGCTTTCAGGCAATGCTCTTCCGGATAAAGCTCGAAATCAATGTCGTGAAGAAGCCCTACGATTCCCCAGTATTCAGCATCCTCTCCATATCCCAGTTCGTTTGCATACCATTTCATGACCGCTTCCACAGTCAGTGCATGCTGGATATGAAATGGATCCTTGTTGTATTTTTTTAATAATGAAAAAGCCTCGTCTCTTGTGATTGTTTCCATTGTTGTCACTCCTCGTATGTCTTTCTATACTCTGCTTACCACATAAGCATGTTCATGATTTGGAATAAAAGAAAAACCTTGCAAATACTATACATCGTTCTTTATTTATATACAACCATTTTGAGGAAAGTGACAATTTTAATTCCCTGATAACAATTTTTCCCAGGGTTCGTATTCTTTCATATAAGCAAACTCTTCTGCGTTTCTGAAGCCTTCCAGCAATTCTTTTTTCATTTCTTCCGTATATGGATTTTCAACTTCCTGGAATTTCATATGTTTGTATAATTGGGATTCCTGAAAATCACATATGGTATCCACATTGTTCAGCAATTGCTTTGCAACCTGGAAAGTACCCTCCACATTGTTCTCTGCGGTCACAACATTCAACATTGCTGCACATTCATTGTATTTTCCCATATCAAATCCTGAAGCTAATGTACACATTTTCTCTGCCAGAAACCTTGCGTATCCATGATCTTTTTCCTCAAGAGCCTTAGTAATCATGATTCCAAAAGCCAAATTCAAGGTGGTATACTCTGAAAAAACAGCCTTTTCCAGCATCTCAAATGCCTCTTCTTTTTTCCCCTGCTTCATATATAATTGTCCCTGCTTCACCTTTTTCATGGGATCATAATCGGAAAAATAGTTTAAATATTTTTCTGCCATTTCATAATTCTTTTTTCGCAAATAGAAGCCGAACAGGGAATCAGCTGCATAGTGCTGAATTTTTTCATCTTTATCACTCAGCGCCATTTCGTACCAGGAATTGATCTGCTCATCGTACCTGTCCGGATTCTCGCACATGCCAATGATCCGGCGCGAATCAAGCATTACCGCAATCTGCCAGATCAGCAGATTGCAGTTTGGATATTCTTTTATGGTATTTACAGCCCACTGATAAGTCTTCTCAAAGCCTTCCTCAGAAAACATTTTGTCCATTTTGTGGATCATCTCTTCGATTTCAAGGTCAGTCAGATTTTCGCGAAAAGACAACAGGGTATCAAGGGAAATATGCAGTAATCTTGCAATAGGAGCTAACAATTCAATATCAGGATTGGAGTTCCCTGTTTCCCTTAATTAAAGATATTGTTGGGTAAAAAAGAAAGGTCAGTCGATTTTGCCGATGAAGCGGTAGTAGATTTCTACTTCCTGTTCACGGCTTCCGTCCTCGCCCTTGACAGCTTCGTGGACGGTTATTTTTTCAATTAGAGTGTTCAGAAGTTCGGCGGTCAGCTCCACAGGGTTGACATACTGTTTCATTAGGGCAATCCACTTTTCAGCATCCGCTGCGGTCTGTACGGCGGCTTCCATCGTTTCGTGAAGCTGTCTTATTTTTGTTTCAAGCTCCTTTTGCTCGTTCTGGTACTTCTCGGACAGCATATTGAAGTTATACTCGGTTATGCGTCCGGCAGACCAGTCCTCATACATTTTAGCAAACAGCCCATCAACCTCGGCTTTACGCTTCTCTGCCTTTTTCAGCTCCGCAGCCTGCTTTTTCTTTGCAGAGTTTCTTTCCCTGTCGCTGGCATTGAGCAGGCGTTTCAGTAGCTTGTCCTCGTCTTTCTGTGCCAGCATAGACCAGTATTGCAGTCTTGCAAGTACATAGGCATACAGTACATCATAGCGGATATAGTGCATGGAACACTGGCGTAATCCCTGTCCGTTTTTGCTGCAATGGTAGTACCCGTATGGGTTTTTGTTCTGCTTGTTTTCCCCATAGGCTAAAGACCATCCGCAGTCTGCACATTTTATCAATCCTGCGAAAATCTGTGTCGTACCGTTTCTGCGTTTCCTGCGTCTGCTTGCAATCAGCTCCTGAACTTTTTGGAACACTTCTTCGGAAATGATGGCTTCGTGGGTATTTTCCACACGATACCATTCTTCCTGCGGCTTCCGCACCTTTTTCTTGTTCTTGAATGAAATGTTGCTCTGCTTGTTGTGAACGCTGTGACCGATGTAGGTTTCCTCTTTCAAAATGCTCTTGACCTGTGCAATCGTCCACGCATAGGCTTTTTCTGCGGGCACACCGGCGTAGATATTAGCGAAAGTCCCGTATCTTTCATAGTTCAGCCAGCCGGGGGTAGGTACTTTTTCTTCCACCAGAATCCGTGTAATGCTGGCGGCACCCCTCCCGTGTACTGCAAGGTCAAAAATCTTCTCTACAATCCAGCGTGTTTCCGGGTCGATCAGAAGATGACCTTTTTTGTCCGGGTCTTTTACATACCCCAGCGGTGCATAGGCTCCATAGTGTGCGCCATTGGCAAATCTTGTGCGCATGGCAGCCTTGACCTTTTTGCTGGTCTGTCGGGCGTGCATTTCATTCAGGATGTTTAAGAATGGGGCAAGCTCGCTTTCTCCGTTGATGGTGTCCACATTGTCATTGATGGCAATGTAGCGTACTCCCTTGCTGGGGAAATAGATTTCCGTGTACTGACCGGTCAGGATATAGTTTCTTCCCAGACGGGATAAGTCCTTTGTGACAACGCAGTTGATTTTCCCGTCCTCGATGTCATCAATCATCCTTTGGAAACTTGGACGCTCGAAATTTGTCCCGCTCCATCCGTCGTCAATGTACTCGTCTACAACAGTCAGCCCATGCTCTGCGGCATACTGCCTAAGCATCATGCGCTGGGTCTGGATACTGCCGCTTTCCCCCTGTAATTCATCGTCACGGCTCAATCTCAAATATAGTGCAGTGTTATAAATCGTTGTATTATATGGTTGTTTCACGGTTAAAAATCCTCCTTCTAAAAGAAACAACCCACGCTTATACAATACTCGCTGGTACAAGTATATCATAAGCGTGGGCTGATTGACAGTCGTTATTCCGTATTTTTTCAGGAAGCGGCGGCAGCGTGCTGGATCACATCTTCCAGTAGGCTGTCAAGCGGCTTCCCATCCTGTGCGAAATGCTCCGATACCTTGATACGGACTTTCCCCATGACAAAATACTGGGTGCCGTCTTTTTCGGTAAGCAGGGTGCCGCTGTTTTCGTTGTTGCTCTCGTTTTTGTTTTTTGCCATAGGCAGTTACCTCCATAAATGAAATATGCCCGACAAGGGAATGTCAGGCAGGTGTACAGCCGCAGACTGTCTCCGTGTCAACCAAACCGTGTCAACCGGCAGAAAAGACTTTGAAAACAATCCATAGGCGCTCTATTATTACTTTTTACTTTTTCTTTGATTTCTTGGTTGACATGGTTGACAAAGGAGAGAAATACCCCAAATATCAGGCTTTTCTCCGTCAACTGGCTGTCAACCAAAGCGTCAACCAAACTGTCAACCGGTGGCTTTTCAGAATGGCAGTTCCATTTGCCGGGCTTCTTCTTCCGTGATTTCCTGAAAACCGTCCCCCTCCGGCGGGTCTTGGTTGACACGCTCCCAGCCTTTTTGAGAACCGTATTTCTTATACCGCTTCGGGCTTTTGTAGGCTGCCCAGCCCTGAATGATGCCGCCCGCAATGCCGGTATTCATAATCTCGCAGATTGCCCGTGTCTCCCAGTCTGCCGGGGAATTTAAGTTCCCCAGCGCTTCCTCATAAAGCTGCTTGGAGCATACCCTGTCACCGGTGTAGTCCTCCAAATAGGCGTAGATCATGCCAGCCTGTGTGTCCTCCTGCATGAAGTCCTGCTGATGGGCGTTCAGGTATCGGTTCATTTCTATGCTGAATGACAGCTTATACTTCCCACTGCGGTAAACCGTCATGGCTTCCGCCCACATCTGTTCGATATACGCCCTCGCCGCCGCTTCATCGTCCAGTATGTGAACCTCCGCCCGTTCCGGGTACACCGTCACGGGGAGAAAGCGCCGGTTGCCGGTGCGGTCACGGGGCAAAAAGTCCTGCCGGTTGGTCGTCCCTCCAAATACACATTGCCGCAGCCGGTCTGCCGGATGTGTCTCATACGGCACTTTGTAGGTTTCTTTCTGGCGGCTTAAGAATGACTTGATTTCCTCAATACTCTTGGCGTTGGCTGTGGCGATCATCTCCGACATCTCGATAATCCAATGCCCTTGAAGCTTGCGGTACACATTTTCATCGTCCAGCTTCTTCAAATCGTCTGAAAACCATTCGTCCCTGCCTGCCAGCAGCCGGAAAAAGGTAGATTTCCCGGCTCCCTGACCACCAACCAGACAGAGCATGACCTCAAACTTGCTCCCCGGTCTGAATACCCGCCGGATGGCTCCCATCAGGAACAGTTTCAAGGCTTCATAAGTGTATTCGTCCGTATCGGCTCCCAGAAAGTGATGCAGGGCATAACGGATGCGCTCTGTGCCGTCCCATTGCAGGTTGTTCAGGTAATCCCTGACCGGATGGTAGCGGTTTTCATTGGCAACAATCTTGATGGCGCTCTGCACCTTTTTCTCGCTGATAAGCCCGTAATTTTCTTCCAGATACAAAAGCAGGTAGTTCATGTCCATGTCGGTCAGCGTGGTACTGGTGCGCTCCCAGCCCAGCGGCTTCACAATGTCAATCTGCTCCGTCAAAAGGTTCAGGCGCAGCGCCCCGCGAAACAGAGGGTCACGCTGGAACACCGTCAGGCAGTTTCGGATGCTGTTCTTCACGCCGCCTTTCTGCGTCCCCTCTAATGTTTCCCGGATTTCTGCCGGTGTCTGCGCCGGTTCCATTGTGTCCATCGTCCTTTTGACCGCTTCCTGCGTTTCCGGCGGCAAGCTCTGAAATTCGCTGTTCAAGCCGCAACACCTCCTTTCCCTGTGCGGCGATCAATGCCGCTTTTTCTTCTATTTCTCCGTATAACAAAATATCCAAAAGGTATTCTGTGTAGCTTATCCTCTGCAACGCTTCCACAAAAAGAGGATGCCAGATGGCATCCTGCGGCTGTGGGGCGTGTGCTGTTTTCCAATGCTCCAGCAGGCGCAGATAATCGCATAGCACCCGGAAACAATACCGTTCCGTTTCCTGAAATCTCTGCTCCGCTGATTTTTGTCGGGGCTGTGACCTGTTGTGACGCTTCCTATCTGGCGGCGCATTGCCGGATTTCTCATAGGAAACGCCGAAGTCCTCCGCAAGCCTGACCGCAGCTTCCCGTTTCCCCAATCCATGCAGCAAAGCGGCAAAGTCGATCACATCCCCGGAAGCCCCGCAGCCGAAGCAGTAAAAGCGGCTGTCCACTTTCATGCTGGGCGTGCGGTCATTGTGGAATGGACAGCAGACCATGCCGTTTCTCCCCACCCGGATTCCATAGAATGAAGCAGCCTGCCGAGTGGTAACAGACTGTTTCACCGCTTCAAATACATTCAAATGCTCCCTCCATAAAAATACTGGTAGCGGTAAAGCTGCCGATTATATCATAGCTCCATCTCATGTTTCTTTCTCTGTACTGCCTGTGGCTGCTCCCTCCGGCGCAGTGCGGTATCTACGGCGTTCTGCACCTGCCGTAGCCGTATGACTTCCTCCCGGAGTGGCTTGTGCTGCGGAGACAGTTCGGCATACTCTGTTTTTAACTGTGCGTATTCCTGTTTCCATGCTTTCAGGGCAATGGGTTTTCCGTCCAGTTTTTCTTTCAAAATACGGCGGGCGGCATAAAACAGCCGTAACTCCGCATCGTGGGATGTTTCAAATTTCTCCCTCTGTTTCTTAAACTTGATATTGTTCAATTCCGTATGAACAGGTTTTAGCCGCTGGTAATTCTCGCCCTCCCGTATCAATTCCTGCAATTCCTTTATCCGGGCAGATTTCTTTTTCATGGAGTCGCTTAACGCTTCAAATTCTTCGTTGACAGAGGAAAGACGCTCCTGCAAATCCTCTAATGTGAGCAGCTTGTTTTCCGTCAGATAATTGACGGCTTCGGCAAACTGCTTTAAGTTTCCGGTTCTGGCTTTATTGCTCCATGCCCCTGCGTTGCGCTGGTTGTAATAAGCGATCAACAGGTCGGCAAGGCTCGGTGTCTGCGGTTTGGAAAGTTCTTCTTTTACCTCTGCCATCCAGACAAACAGGGCTTTGATCTTCTTCCTCACATCCTGCATGAGCCGGTTGGTGGCTTTAATCCAGCGGTTCAGTTCCCCTTTCTCGGTGCGGATGCCCTTTGCTTCCATCTGCCGGACATTAGCTCCCTCGTGGACAGTAGGTATCAGGTCAAGCCCCTGCCGCACATAGGAACGGTGGTCGATACGCACATCCAGCCCTTTTTCCTCAAATTTTGTATTAACGGCAGCCGCCCACTGCTCCCGCCAGTGTTCCAGCGTTTCCGGCTCATGCCAGTCTGTTGTATGGACAGCGTTAAACATATAATCGCCGTTTTTATCCCGGATTCGGTTTCCATCTTCATCAAGAAGATATTCCCGACGCTGTTTTTGTCCCCATGTGCCATCCGGGTTCAAAGGGCGCATGGTTGTCATCACATGAAAATGCGGGTTAGGGATGCCGCCGTCCTCTTTCTCCGGGCTGTGAAAAGCAAGGTCGGCAATCATGCCTTTTGTCACAAACTGCTCCTGTACGAACTTCCTCGCCAGCTCCATGTTTTCTTCCAGCGTCAATTCATTCTGCATGGCAATATCAAAGGAATAGGCAAGCTGTGCTTTTGGATGTTTCTCGCAGTTCTCCACAGCATTCCAGAGGGTCGCCCGGTCAAGATATATTTCCGGCGCATGGGGCGGCAGCATGATTTCCGAAGCGATCACGCCGCCCTTTTTGGTGTAGTCGCTGACTTCTCCATAGTAGCTGCTGTAAAGACGCTCCCCGGCTCGATAGGCTGCGCTGGCAATGGCGCTCTGACCGGCGCTGCGCTTGATCTGTGCGATTGAAAAATGATAAAGTGCTATCCTTAGTCACCGCCTTTCTCCTGCCCGGAAATACGGGCGTGGTTCTCTGTGGCAGACCGGATGAAATGCTCCGCCTGCGGCAGATTCAAAATGCTTTCCATGAGGGAATAAAATTCCGCTTCGGATAGCTCCTTTGTCTGTGGTGCAATGCTCTCAATAGCTGCCCCACGGGTAATCAGCCGGTGCGTCCTCTGTTTCCGGGAACCGCTTTCCAGATACGCCTGCCGGTTTTTCAAACGCTGCATTTTCCGTTTTTCCTGTTCCAGCAGGACAGTGGTTTTTTCATATTCCTGCTTCAACTGTTCCAAAGATTTTTCCATGTTCTCACATCCTTTGCTGATAAGATAAAGAAAGACCATCCGCAGACAGTCCGTGTGTCAGTGCTTCTATAAAACCCGATGAAAAGGGAAAACCGCAGAGCGGATTTCTCTTTGCGGCGAGTACACAGGGGATAGCCGCTTTAGCGGCGCAAGGGGGTGTAGCCACCTTGTCGGAGCGAAGCGAACGCAGACCTCGGATTGCTGATTTTATCAGCGGCAGAGGTAAGCTCCGCAGGACGCACGATACATGGTCTTTAGACTATGTATAGAAGTGCGCCCTTAGTTCCTAAGGGATTTTGCCGTTTCCGGCAGTCTTGTCCTTTTTCTTGGAACGCTTGGAAAGATACTTCGGGCAGTCAACCACAACCGCCCGGAAGCTCTGTTTACATTCGTGCTGGCATTTCCGGCACAGTTCGTTGTAAGTGATACGGCTGCGGTCATTTAAGAAGAAAGACCATTCCAACCGCCGCTTGTTACTCATTCTTGCCATAACCGGCTCCTTTCTCCGTTTCTATCTGATGTACGCAGATAGGCTGTTTTGATGTAGCGTCTAGGTATCATTTTTAAGTTTTTTTCCCTCTGTATGCCCCTTTGGAAAGTGCGGCAGTATTGCAAGTCAGGGAATGATACCTCACGCTTATTTGTCGCTTCCCGGTACGGTTTCGGAGCCTTTTGCCATCCATTCAAAGAAAGCAATTTTGCTGACCTTGATAAGTCTGCCCCTGCGGAACGCTGGAAAGCCGGGTGTGTGTACCAGCTCATAGGCGCTCGCTCTTGAAATTCCCATAATCCACTGAATGTCCGCCACATCCAGAACCAGCGGTAAATCCTCGTAGCTGTTCAATCTCTTTTTATCGTTCATTCTGTTCCTCCCATAAATCAAATAGGTTAAAATGCTTCCTGTTGCCGTTCTCCCCAAAAGCCGTTTTCCTGCCCCATTCCTGCGGTGTTTCCCTGCATTGGTGCGCCGAATGCGTCACTTCTCCTGCCGGTCATATCCCTTTTGGACGGTCATTCACTTGTCAAGGTACTGTGCGGTACGAAATTACCAACCGCAATCATCATAGCGTACTATCCTTGACAAAACAATGATTCTGCGATACCATGAGTGTAACGGATATAACTGAATTATATAATTACCATAAACAAAGGCAGGGGATAGGGATGGAGAATCAGTTTATACGGCATGAGCCATGTTTTGAGAGGATTTTGTTTGTCCTGACGCTGGACAGGAAGAAAATGAAAGAGCGGATTTTGATTGGGGAAGAACAGCAGATCCGCTTCCGTCTGAACGGGAGCCAAAACGCAGAGGTGCTTTGTGATATGACACGCCCACTGGGAACTTTTTTGATAAACTTTGAGCGTGACACGGACAGAGACTGGAACTTATACGGGCTTTCTCCGCTGCGGCAAGCTCTCCACTCCAACCGATGGAAACAGCCGGAGCTGGAGCAGGCGGCAAGCGAATTTCTTTGGGAGAAATATCTTAGCAACGACCCTCTGAAAATGTATGTGGCGTTCCGTATCTGGAACAGCTATCTGCTTGCCAGAGAACCCCGTGACCGTAACGCTGCCTGTGACCGCTTCATGGATAAAATGAGCAGACTGACCGGGGTATTCCAAAACGAAACCATGAGCTTTGACAGGGAGACAGGAAAACCGAAACAATTTCAAGCTGGCAGCCTTTATTTCAAAGGCGCACCGTCAGAAGATACCCGGCTTGACCTCTGGTTCCCGGACAACCGGCGCACAGAAGAATGTGTGTCTGCCTATGCGTCCCTCTACCCGTTGATTACCTATTATCTGAACAGGCTGAATGACTGGGGGCTTTGCTTCCGGCGGTGCAAGGTCTGTGGAAAATATTTTCTGGCAAAGAGCCAGCGGTATGAGCTGTGCAGCGACAAGTGCCGAAAAGCACAGGCGCTTCAAAACAAGCGGGAATTTGACGAGAGGTCAAGAGAAAATAACTATGACCTGCTTTATAAAAATGAATGCCAGAACTGGCGCAACAAAATAAACCGGGTAAAAAATACCGCAGGCTTTCCGGCTGACCGTCTGGAAAAAATACAGGCTTCCTTTTCCGACTTTAAGAAAGAAGCCTTACAGAGAAAAAAGGCTGTAAAAACAGGAACGGCCAGCCCGAAAGAATTTACGGACTGGCTGTATCAGCAGAGTAATGTAATTGTTGAGCTGACCGAGATATGAAAAACTTTCTATCGTCAATTTCGCATTATTGCAATAACAGATTGCTTCTTCCATGAATGGTAATATTATCATCAAACTTTTGGAAGAACTATAAATGTCCGAGGTGCCTTTGATTTCGACAAAAAAACAGGCTGAATTGTTACAAAGCTCGGACATTTCAAAAATTTTTGAGAAATGGCGAAAAAAGCGGGGCAGCACACGCCGCCCCGCCGATCCCATACGGTTATTCCATCGCCCGCATTTGTTCGATCAGGGATTGCTTTTTCTGTCTGCGGATTGTCCATACAGACAAGATCAGTTCCATTCCGAACAATACCAGAATGAACAGTCCCATTTCCAAAACCGGGAATTTGTAAGGCACTACATTTCCGGCAAAAGCTCCTATACTCATTTTTCTGCAAGCAAAGATGGAAGCCGGAAGCCCAACGATCAGCGTCGCCAATGTTGCAAAGAGCGCATAGCACAGCCCCTCACAGATGTTCATTTCACATAGCTGTTTTTGTGTTAGGCCGATAGAACGCAGAATACTGTTTTCCTGCTTTCGGGCTATCTGGTTAGAGAGTGTCGTATTGATAAGGTTGATAACGCCAAAGAGAAATACCAACCATGAAAGTATCTCCATACTGCCAAACGCAAAAGAATTTGTCATTTCTTCATATTCAATCACTGTATTGATTTCATCTAAGGCAATATTACTATGGCTGGCAACAATATTTTTCAATTCAGCTCCCACATAGTCCGTTTTTTTCGGATCGTTTACAATGCTCCATGAATAGTCGAAAGAAGCGATTTCCGGGTGCAGTTCATGGAACAATGCTTCTGGTGCGAAAAAGAGTACTCCATCGAGGGCCAGTTTTCCATGCCCGGAAGGCGTCTTGTTGGAATCAAACAATCCTGATACAGTGACGGAAACAGGCGGTTGCCCCTCTCCAAAATAAAAGTCAACTGTTGAACCAACACCCATATCCTCATTCTGCTTTAGCACATTATAGTCAATTACAATACTACGGGAATCTTTTGGCATCGTTCCTGCTGTCAGAGCCGCTTCAACTGTTGCATAATTCTGGTCGGTCAGCATATCACACATACCACCGCTTTGGTAAATGTCCGTCTTAAGGGTTGCATAGAGAGATTGTCTGCTTGAAATTATATCTGTAACACCATCAATAGATAAGATTTCCTGTTTTAATTCTTCATTCAACGGATTTCCCGCTGCCATAACCTTTTCTTCTGTCATTTCAGAATCCAAATAAATTTTATAGTCGCCGTCCGGGAAAAACCGTCTTGCAAGCGCCTCTGGAGAACGCAGCAAAACAATGGAGGATACCACAAGCAGAATAATTCCGCCCAAACTCAATGAGGCTACAATAGCAACGGTCTTTTTTCGGTCACGCTTAAAATTCGCAATTCCCATTGAAACAGGATTGAGCTTGATATTCTTTTTTCGGCTTCGGATGTCCTTTTGTGCCGGGGTAAAACGGACGGCTTCAATCGGGGAAATCCCTGCCGCAATTTTTATCGGCTTACGGATGGAAACAGATACCATGATCCAACTGCTTATGAGTGTCAAAATAATCGTTGCCACATAGGAAACAGCATTAAATCCCTTGGGAAACAAAAGAAAACCGCCGCATACACCCAGCACTGTACCAATCAAAATCCCGATACTGCCGAGTTTACGCCCCTCCCGCTTTACAATCCGCTTGATTTGCTTTGGCGTTGCACCAATCGTCCGTAGCTGCCCGTAGCTCTTGATTTTGTCATTGATGGAGATACGGAAGATACTCTGGATCACAATATAGCCGCCGATCAGAACAATGGCAATCACGCCAGCCATCAGTGCAAAATCAAAGGATTTAGAAGCATAGGCAAAATACTTGCTGTTCATTTTGGGCATAGGAAGCTGATATTCCTCCGCAATCTCCCTGCAATAAGAGGTCATCAGTTCTTCGCCCAACTGGTCGCTGTTTTTGAAATGGACATAGGCGCGATAGCCAGTCGGGTCAAACCCTTTCCATCCTGTCAGGGCAGCGTTGGAAAGAATGATAGCGCAGGTATTCGCTTCTTTTTCATTTACGCTGTCCATAATGCCGGTAACGACATAATCACCATGAAAACTCTCTGTATCTAAGGTCACAGTGTCCCCGATCTTGGCATTGTTTCCATAGGTGGAAAGAAAGTATTCGCTTACAACAACTTCATTTGCTTTTTCAGGAACCCGGCCCTCTAACAACTCCATCTGCGCCTTGGTAATCTCCATCATTTGCGCGTCGCAATACACATAAGACGCATGATAGCCCTGTTCTGAAAGCTCCTCACCCAGCATATAGTAGCCGCCTACGCGCTCAAACTCCGGCAGTCCTTTCAGGGTTTCAATGTCGTTTTCCTCTACGCCCAGCCAGACCGCCTCATAAGTATCGACAACCTGATTGCGCTGCATTTGTGTCAGGGAGGTAGACACAATTCCCGTAAAGCAGATCAGAAATGCCGCCAGCGCAACGGCAATCACCACCATCAGATTCCGGCGCTTCTCGCTTTGCAAACTTTTCTTTGCCAGCTTCTTTGTAATGGCGCTGGTATCATTCTCAAAAGGCCATGTCATAGCCTGCCACCTCCTTACTCCACAATCTTGCCGTCCTCAATGCGGACAATCCGATCTGCAAGGCGGGCAATGTCGTCATTGTGCGTAATCATCACAACAGTTTGCCGGAACTCTGCACTGGTGCGCTTGATAAGCCCCAGCACCTCGGCGCTGGTCTTGCTGTCAAGGTTGCCGGTCGGCTCGTCGGCCAGCACAATAGCCGGTTTGGTAATCAAGGCGCGGGCGATAGCCACACGCTGCTGCTGTCCGCCGGAAAGATTGTTCGGCATATTTTTCAGTTTATCTTCCAGCCCCAGCAGATGAACGATCTCGTCCAAAAACTTCTGATCCACCGTGTCCCCGTCCAGCTCCACCGGCAGGACGATGTTCTCATACACATTCAGGATCGGAACAAGGTTATAGTTCTGGAAG
Organism: Ruminococcus sp. 1001713B170207_170306_F1; assembly: GCF_015668065.1. NCBI lineage: Bacteria > Bacillati > Bacillota > Clostridia > Eubacteriales > Oscillospiraceae > Ruminococcus > Ruminococcus sp. 1001713B170207_170306_F1. The sequence continues at coordinate 143,759 of NZ_JADPEX010000004.1, forward strand.
ATAAAGCCGATGTTGCGGCGGCGAAAGATGGTAAGCTGCTCGTCGTTCTTCTTTGCCAGTTCTTCGCCTCGGACAATCACTGTTCCGCTGGTGGGAGTGTCCAGCCCGCCCATCATGTGAAGCAGGGTGGACTTGCCGCTGCCGGAGGTTCCCACAACGGCCACAAACTCACCGTCATTTACGGAGAAGTTCACGCCGTCAAGGGCGCGGGTGATATTCGGCTTTGTGCCGTAATACTTTTTCAGATCAATCGTCTGCAAAACGCTCATACTCAAAACTCCTTTCAAGGCTTTCTGCCTGTTGATAAGGTCATTGTAAAACCCAAATGTCCGCGAAATGTTACAGCGGCCAAAAAATTTCATTGAAAATCGGGGTGAAATGTTACAGCGCTCGGACATTTCAAAAAAATTTACGGCGGGCAGCCGGAAATGGCCGTCCGCCGTAGCTCATGATCTGTTCTAAAACCAATTCGCCTTTTGATTTCTAAATTGAGGAGTATCGCTTTCTTGATAAGGATTGTAGGTATTACGGTTACACCCAAACTCTTTTAATGATTTTATTTTATTGTCCTCTGTCCATTCAATCAAAGAAATACCGTCAAATTCCTCTATATCCCCATTGTTCATTCCATTTTTGAAATACCACTCTACAATCGTTTGATTTTCTTTATGGAAAAATTGCTTGATTTCCCAAACTACCACCTTTCCACGGGTATTCCACTCCTGAAACCAATGTTTTACTGTTTTACGATTGCTATACTGGGGACACCAACTTTCTGTATAGAGTACATCTTCCGCAAAAATATCATCAATGCCCATATCTTTCTGATAAAGCCACATATCAAACCACAGTCGGATTATTTTTTCTCGTTCATTCATAATAGAAACACCTCGCTTGTTTACTTTCATTTTGTAGGCAGCATAATGGAAAATTCCGAACCCTTGCCCGGCTCCGAAACCACTTTGACATAGCCGCCCTGCCGCATTACAATCTCGCGGGCCAGATACAGGCCAATGCCCACGCCCTGCTGTTCGTGTACTTCTTCCTCACGATAGAAGCGCCGGAAGATGGCAGCCTGATTGCTTTCGGAAATGCCCTTGCCGGTGTCGGTCACTTTGATCTCCACATACATTTCCCACAGCACCACCGACACAGCGATTTTCCCGCCTGCCGGGGTGTACTTCACCGCATTGTCCAGCAGGTTAAAGAGGGCTTCCGATGTCCACTTGCTGTCATGGGAAACGGTCAAATCCTCCGGGCAGTCCACGGACACGGCGATTTCCTTTTTCTCCGCCGCATACACGATCCCACTCATGGCCTGCGCCACAGTATCAAAAAGACGGCCCAGCTTCTTATCCAACTGGATCACGCCTGTTTCCAGTCGGGAGGTTTTCACAAGGGCCTGAAAGAGAAAGTCCAGCTTATCCGTCTGGCTGCGGATTCCCCGGATAAAGTCGGTGCGCTCCGCCTCGGTCATGGGCTTTTCCAGCAGGGTGTCCGTCGCCATTTTCAGATTGCTTACCGGCGTTTTCACCTGATGGGAAATATCCGATACAAGGGTCTGTAACTCCTGCCGTTCCTCGTCCACCCGGCGGCGGTTCTCCTGCATGATCTGGTAAAGCCTTGCCAGCCGGTGTCCGATTCTGGCAAGCTGGGTTTCGCTGTCCTCTGGCCGCTGGGGCGCTTCATTCCCGGCGATCATGTGGTCTAAGGTCTGGCACAGGTCAGCGGTAAACTGCGACAGCCGCTTTCCAAACGCCTGCGTCAGTACAAAAATCCCCACAAGGGCGCACAGCAGCAGCGTCCCGCCTGTCAGCAGCACCGCAATCTGTTTTGTCACAAGAAACAGGGCTATGGTGATCCCGGACATGGAGAGGACAAGCTCCATTGCCACCCGGCCAAACAGCCGCTTTACCGAGAGGTTTTGAAACTTCATTTTGCCTCGCCTCCCGTCCATTGATAGCCCATGCCGTAAACAGTCTTGATGTAGGGTGCGCCGCCGTCAGATTCAATCTTGCTGCGAATCCGGCTGATGGAGGTTGTCAGGGTGTGTTCGTCTACAAACCTCTCGTCTATATCCCACAGCTTTTCCAAAAGCTGCCCACGGGTCAGCACTTGCCGGGGATTTTTGCGGAACAGGTTCAGCATTTTATACTCCATCGGGGATAGGGTCAGGGGCTTGCCGTTTAGGGAAGCCGTCTGCTCCGAGAAGTCCAGAAACAGCCGCCCGTCGTCGTAAATGTCCTTGGCCGGTTTGTGGTGTTCCAGCATAGCGAACATGGCTTTGATTTTTCGCTGCAAGGCCCCGATCACAAAGGGCTTTGTGATGTAGTCCACCGCGCCCACCTCATAGCCCCGTATCTGGTCGCTCTCCTGATCGTTGGCGGTCAGGAATATTACGATGGTGTCCGGGTGCTGGGGCTTTATCAGCTTGCACAGCTCAAAACCGTTCCCATCTGGCAGGTTAATGTCCAACAGCACTAAATCAAATTCCCGCTGGCGGATGGCTTCGGCTGCGGTTCTGGCATTTAGAGTAGAAGTCACGCCGTAGCCGTCTGCGGTCAGGTTATAGGCTAACATCTTATTCAAAAAACTGTCGTCCTCGACAATTAAAATCTGCTTCATATCCTCACTTCCTTTGCTTTTTGCAGATAGTATAACAGGCAAATGTCCGAGAATTGTTACAAGGACAAATATATTTATCATATTACAGCTTTTTTATGTGTACTGCAATTTTATAAAAGAAAGGACAGCAGTATCATCAAATTGCTGTCCTTGCGGTTTATTATAGCTGGTAGTGTATAAGCGTGGGTTCATCATATTTGGTGTGGTATCTTTAACTATGGGAAACTCCATTTTCCCACTTATTCACCGCCGGAGTGGTTACTCCCAGACGTTTTGCCATTTCTTCCTGCGTGTAACCTAATTCTTTTCTATATTTTTTAATCACATTTCCAATATTCATCATATTTTTCTCCTGAGTCAAGCGGATATTCCAGGTCCGCTTCGCTACTTGCTCATAACCGAATGCTGCTTCGCAGCTTATTCGGTTAAAATTCCAAAAGCTTTTGTGATTAAAGCATAGCAGAATTGACAGATGAGCACAATTGAATTGTTGTTAAATACATTTCATATTTTTTAACTGTTAGGAAAGTTAAAAATCCAATTACAAATTTTATCAGAAAAGGCAGGTAAATAACTTTTCTCGACCCTCTTTTTAAGCTTTGCAATATACTTATTACGAACATCTTTCCCATATTTTGCATATCCTAACAGCAGAAGTCAAAAAGGAGTCTCTGTATGAAGAATAAAAAATGGATCTCACTGGCAGCAGCTGTGATTCTTGCAGTAACTGCACTGCCAGCCACAGTCTTTGCTGCAAAGGATGGAGAATCAAAAGAGGAGCTTACAAAGGTTACCTTAAACGAAGTGGCGCATTCAATTTTCTATGCACCGCAATATGTGGCGATTGAAGAAGGGTATTTCGCAGAGGAAGGGCTGGATCTGACACTTGTCACAGGATTTGGTGCGGATAAGACTATGACTGCTGTCATTTCCGGAGAAGCTGATATTGGATTTATGGGGGCCGAGGCATCTATCTATGCCTATCAGGAAGGTGCCACTGATCCGGTTGTGAATTTCGCACAGCTCACCCAGAGGGCTGGAAACTTCCTTGTGGCAAGGGAAGAAATGCCGGATTTCTCATGGGATGATCTGAGAGATACGAGAGTTCTTGGCGGTCGTAAGGGTGGCATGCCGGAAATGGTATTTGAGTACATTTTAAAGAATCATAATATTGATCCGGCGTCGGATCTGGAAATCGACCAGAGTATTGATTTTGGTTCCACTGCAGCTGCATTTACCGGCGACATGTCAGCAGATTTTACTGTTGAATTTGAGCCTTCTGCAACCGCCCTGGAAAAAGAAGGAAAAGGCTATGTAGTGGCTTCTCTGGGCGTGGATTCCGGCTATGTCCCCTATACCTCTTACAGTGCAAAGACCAGCTTTCTTAACGAAAACCCACAGATTATCCAGAGCTTCACAAACGCCCTTCAAAAAGGCATGGACTATGTACAAAGCCATTCCCCTGAGGAAATTGCGCAGGTGATTTCCCCTCAATTCCCGGAAACAGATATGGATACCCTTACCACAATTGTCAAGCGTTATTATGAGCAGGATACCTGGAAAGAAAATCTGGTATTTGAAAAAGATAGCTTTGAGCTGCTGCAGGATATTCTGGAAAGTGCCGGAGAATTGGAAAAACGGGTGGATTACGAACAGTTGGTTACCACAGAGTTTGCAAATGCAGCCATAAACTAACTTATACAACAGCTTACAGATGCCAATAGATAATAAAGAGGTATAGCCACTTCTATTCACGGCTATACCTCCAACTTTAAGCATAATTTTTACATTCAAAGATTCTATTCAATAGTTTTTTCCACATTTGTACTCTCCCGTTACTGAGCATTTCTTTAATTACACTGAATCTTATCCATTTTAATTGAATCATATCAATCTGAGAAATTTAATACAAGATTATTTTTTCATACTGTTTTCCGATTTCATGATTTCTGTTATAATATTTTTTAACTGATAACTTCTTTTCAGAGTTTATTACAAAGGAGGCATCTATGAAATTAAATCCAAAATGTATGACCTGTCAGCTTCGCAAGCAGGAAGCTAAAATCCGTCATTTTGACGATGAGGACAGGAAGAAACAATATATGGAAAAAATCCGCCGACGTTTTGACCAGCCAAAGGAGGAGGACTGCGTTCCCAGCATTTCCACAGAGCTGAAAAAGTTCTACTGTTCCTTCTGGGGTGTTCCCATGGAGGATTTTTCCGGGATTAACAGAGAGTACGATCAGCTTATGCTGGATCTGGAAGAAGATCTTCTCTCTGCCATCCGCTATTCTGCGGATCCATTAAGGGCTGCCCTTATTTACGCCCGCACTGGCAACTATATTGATTTTGCCGCACTTCCGGAAGTCAGCAAGGAAACTGCACTTTCTCTTATTAAAAGTGAAAATAAGGATGAACTGGATGAACAGGAATACAGGACTTTCTGCCAGGACATGAAAAAGGCATCAAACGTTGTATATATTACCGATAACTGCGGCGAGATCGTCCTTGATAAGATTGCCATTCAGATGCTGAAGAAAACATTTCCAAATATACGGGTCACAGCGCTGGTGCGCGGTCTGCCTGCCGGAAACGACGCTACCATGGAGGATGCGGAGTTCTGCGGTCTTACAGATATTGTCCCTGTGCTGGGAAATGGCAGTGATGTGGGAGGTACCTGGTTTCATGGAATCAGTGCACATGCCCGGGAGCTTTTGCAGAGCGCAGACGTCATTTTAGCCAAAGGCCAAGGCAATTATGAGACCATGCATGGCTGCGGACTGAACATCTACTACCTGTTTTTGTGCAAATGTGACTGGTTTCAGCAGCTTTTTCATGCAAAATTACTACAAGGAATGTTCATAAATGAGAAGCGGGCGCCAAAGGCTACTGCTTTTTCGTCAGATTGACAAGAAACTGTTTAAAAGTTTGTACGATTCTGCCCTAGCCCTTTTGGATGGTTTTCGCTATACTAACATCAGATGAAAAAAGCATCGAAACAATTTTGATTATAATAATTAATTTAGAAATTTGGAGGAAAAATCATGGCAAGCTTATCATTACAGCACATTAACAAAACTTACCCGAATGGTTTCCAGGCAGTTAAAGATTTCAACCTTGAAATCGAAGACAAAGAGTTCATCATCTTCGTTGGACCATCTGGATGTGGAAAATCTACAACACTTCGTATGATCGCAGGTCTTGAGGAGATCAGCGGTGGTACATTAAAGATTGGTGACAAGGTTATGAACGATGTAGAGCCGAAAGACCGTGATATCGCAATGGTTTTCCAGAACTACGCTCTGTATCCTCATATGACAGTATATGATAACATGGCATTTGGTCTGAAACTTCGTAAAGTTCCGAAAGATCAGATTGACAAAGCTGTTAGAGAAGCTGCCAGAATTCTTGACCTTGAGAAGCTTCTTGATCGTAAACCTAAGGCTCTTTCCGGTGGACAGAGACAGCGTGTTGCTATGGGACGTGCTATCGTTCGTAATCCTAAGGTATTCCTTATGGATGAGCCTCTTTCCAACCTGGATGCTAAACTTCGTGTTCAGATGCGTATCGAGATTTCCAAGATCCATCAGAGACTGGGCGCAACAATCATCTATGTAACACATGACCAGACAGAGGCTATGACCCTTGGTACCAGAATCGTTGTTATGAAAGATGGTGTTGTTCAGCAGGTTGATACACCACAGCACCTTTATGAGCAGCCAGGCAACCTGTTCGTTGCAGGATTCATGGGATCCCCGCAGATGAACTTCCTTGACGCTCAGATTGCTGAAAAAGGCGGCGACCTTATTGCTAAAGTTGGTGAGTATGACATCGTTATCCCGGCAGCGAAAGCGAAAGTGCTGAAAGACGGCGGTTATGTTGGCAAGACAGTTGTTCTTGGTATCCGTCCAGAGGATATTCATGATTCCCAGATGTTCATCGAAGCTTCTCCAAGCGTTCCAATGACATCTACAGTTAAAGTTTATGAGCTTCTTGGTGCTGAAGTATTCCTGTACTTCGATGTAAACGGAACTCAGGTTACAGCACGAGTTGATCCTCGTACAAACTCCAAGACAGGCGATACAATCAAATTCGCATTCGATATGGAGAAATCTCACTTCTTCGATAAAGAGACAGAGCTTACTATCTGCAACTAATATTTAGAAGAATGAATTTAGTTAGGCCTCAGGGGTTTTCCCCTGGGGCTTTTTTGTGGTATACTATGAGCACTTAATGAGCGTAAGCCCACAGGTGCAGTGCGAATTTAGTGCGAATGCACACCCGGACACTTAGCAAGTCCAAGCCACAGACGCCGGACGCGCTTCGTGTGTACGCACACCTTGAGCAAACTTTATTACTTTTCTACTAAAGGAGCACACCTATGAAATTACTTCAGATTCTCCAGAAATGTCTGGAAGACTGGAAGAATATCAGTCATCTGGATTTCTGCCTTGTAAATTTAGATAACACCATTTATATCAGCACCTGCGATAGAGCCCTTCCTTCCGAAGAGAAACTGGAAGAATTTAAGGAAGATGAGGTGCTGTGTATTTCCAATATGAACTGCCGGCTGTATAAAGTGACAGAGAGTCACCAGCTTCAATATGTCCTGATCGTATGGGGAAATGCGGAGGCCGCTTCCACTATCGGGGAACTGGCAGTCTGCCAGATTGAGAGCCTGCTTACCGCTTACATGGAAAAGAGCGACAAAAACGTATTTATGCAGAATCTTCTCCTTGGCTCCTATTCTGAGGTAGACGCTTTTAACCGTGCGAAAAAGCTTCATATCACAACCACTGTACGGCGTGCTGTTTTCCTGGTGGAGACCAAACAGAGCAAAGACGAAAATGCCCTGGCTACCATCCGTAATATTTTTGCAGCTAAGACAAGAGATTTTATTACTGCTATCGACGATTCCGGAATTATTATTCTCCGTGAACTCCAGCCTTCTGAGGATTATTCCGATCTGGATGATATTGCCCATATGCTGGTGGACATGCTGAATACAGAGGCCATGACTTCCGCCTGGGTTTCCTACAGCAATATTGCAGATGACCTGAAGCAGCTCCCGGATGCTTACAAGGAAGCACGTACTGCCTTAGAAGTGGGCAAGATTTTCTATACTGGCAAGAATGTGTTTGGATATAACCGTCTTGGAATCGGTCGCCTGATCTATCAGCTGCCGGTGGAGATCTGCGAGATGTTTATCGATGAGTTTTTCAAAGAAGAAACTCTGGATTCTATTGATGACGAAACACTCGCTACCATCCGCACCTTCTTCGAAAACAACCTGAATCTTTCCGAAACCTCCAGACAGCTTTACGTACACCGAAATACACTGGTGTACCGCTTCGAAAAGCTGCAGAAAAAATTCGGGCTGGATATCCGAACCTTTGAGGATGCGTTAACGTTTAAGTTAGCGATGATGGTGGTGAATTATATTAAGTATAAGAAAGCAGAATAAAATTCCCCCTCTTAAACAATCATTTTTAACTTAACAATTTCTCTTTTAGTGGCTTTTTCAATTTGCCGACTCTGTTCTTCTGTCAGCTGCTGATTCCTATTCAAAGTAACTGTCTTGATCAAAGTAAATGCTACTTTCTTGAAAGACTGTCCATAGAGCAGAAAGGAGATTCTGAGAAACCTGAAATTGCTCTATGGTCAGATCTATTTTCTTTATTATACATGTTAAAGTGGATTTTAAATCACACGTTTATTGTAAAGTGTAAAAATAAATTCCTGATTATGTGGCATTTTTTACTTATATTCTTCTTCATCCTTCGCCCACTCAAACGTACATTTCACAGCCTTCTCCCACCCTTTCAGCTTCTTCTTACGCTCCTCTTCTGTCATCTGTGGGGTGAACTGCCGGCCGATCTGCCAGTTGCTTTTTACTTCGGAGGCGTCTTTCCAGAAGCCGGTGGCAAGACCAGCCAGATAGGAAGCACCGAGGGCGGTGGTTTCGATGCAGCTTGGACGGACCACCTGAGTGTCGAGAAGGTCAGCCTGGAACTGCATGAGGAAGTTATTGGCGCTGGCGCCACCGTCTACGCGGAGAGCGCTGAGATCAATGCCAGAATCCTTCTCCATGGCTTCCAGAACGTCGTGTACCTGATAGGCCAGGGACTCTACCGTGGCACGCACCAGATGAGCTTTTCCTGCGCCTCTGGTAAGACCAAGGATAGCGCCTCTTGCATACTGATCCCAGTATGGTGCACCGAGACCTGTGAACGCAGGAACCACGTATACGCCGTTTGTGTCCGGCACTGACAGACAATATTTCTCAGAATCCGGGGAACTCTCCAGAATTCCCACTTCGTCTCTCAGCCACTGAATAGCAGCACCTGCCACGAAAACACTTCCCTCCAGGGCATATCCCGGTGTTCCGTCTGCTTTCACTGCAATGGTGGTAAGAAGTCCGTTCTTTGACTCTACTGCCTTATCTCCTGTATGCATAAGCATAAAGCAGCCGGTACCATATGTATTCTTTACATCACCTGACTCAAAGCAACACTGTCCGAAAAGAGCTGCCTGCTGGTCTCCTGCCGCCCCGGCAATTGGGATTCTGCCCCCGATCAGGTTCTCATTGGTATAACCATAAATACAACTGCTTGGCTTCACTTCCGGCAGCATGCACTCTGGGATATCCAGGTATTCCAGAATCTCTTTATCCCATTTTCTCTCATGGATGTCAAAAAGCATGGTTCTGGAAGCGTTGGTGTAATCCGTCACATGAACTTTCCCTTTTGTCAATTTCCAGATCAGCCAGGTATCTACTGTTCCAAAGAGAAGTTCCCCATTCTTCGCACGCTCTCTGGCACCTTCTACATGATCCAGGATCCATTTCAGTTTCGTTCCGGAAAAATAGGCGTCCGGAATCAGGCCGGTTTTCTTTCGAACCAACTCTGACATGCCGTCTTTTTCCATCTTCTCAATCATATCAGCTGTTCTGCGGCACTGCCATACAATTGCCGGATAAACCGGCTCTCCTGTCTTCTTATCCCACACAATCGTAGTCTCTCGCTGATTCGTGATTCCGATAGCGTGAATATCCTCTGCATCTACACTGATCTTACTCATGGCTTCTGTAGCCACTGAAATCTGGGAGGACCAGATTTCCTTCGGATCATGTTCCACCCAGCCTGGCTTCGGGTAATACTGTTTGTACTCTTTCTGTGCTACGCTGCACATATTTCCCTTTTTATCAAATAAAATACATCTGGAACTGGTAGTTCCCTGGTCCAATGCCATTATATATTTTCCCATAGTACACCTCGTTTACTTTGCTTGAATTATTTATATTATAGCCTATTTTCACATACAAGAAAATACCTTAACTTGCTATTTAATGTGTTGAAAAGTTCTTCAGTAGGGACGCATTTGGACAATGTGTATTACTCACTCGCCGGCGCAACGCTCCAGCGAACTAATCGCTAACTGCGACTAATGCGTTCGGGAGAGCCCT
>NZ_JADPEX010000050.1:0-9675 GCF_015668065.1 Ruminococcus sp. 1001713B170207_170306_F1
TGAAGACCGCATAGCCTTGTTACATATGCAGCAAAAAGAGGTAAATACCTCTGTTGTTTCTCTCGAGTCTCAGATACACCATCTTCGAGAAATGCTAAAATATGCCGAACAATATCAAAAAAATAAAATTTATGACGACCATTATAAAAGTTCCAAAGATCCAGATCGTTATTTCCGTAAATATGAATCTCAAATTATCCTTTTCGCTGGTGCCGAGCATATTTTACAGGAAAATGGTATAGACCTGAAACAGCTCAATACCAATAAGTTACAAGCTCAAATTTCAGAGCTTATTTCCAGAAAGAAGTCAATAAATACTCAATATGTTTCCTTTCGGAAAGAAATGAAAGAGTTGGAATTGATACATCAAAACTTGTCCAAGTATCTAAAACCGGATGATCCTGAAATAGAAAAATCTTCCCATAACAAACTTCCTTCTTTGTAAAACCATAATAATAGGCAGCGATTTCACTCGCTGCCTAAATTCCCGTTAAACCGATATCCTACACCTCGTACTGTTTGTATATATAATGGTTGTCCAGGATCATCTTCTATTTTTTCTCTGATATTGCAGATATGTCGCATAACCACATTATAATCACCGGAATAAGGTTCATTCCATACCAGATCATAAACCATTTCTTTTCCAAATATTCTACCTGGACTTTTCGCTAAAAGAAGTAAAATATCATATTCATATTTTGAAAGATGAACATCACTATCATTCTTTTTAACAATTCGTTCCTGTAGATATATTTTTAATTCTCCAAACCTTATAATTTCCGGTATGAATTGGTTTTTATGTTCCCAGCTAGTCAATATGTTTTCACTTATGCTTCCATTAGCATCTGTGATTCTCTCAATAATTTCTATCTTTTTCACCTTTATTGCCTCTACATTATTAATTTTATATTCTATATATCATCTGCCATTTGACTTTTTTCTTCTACAAGTAATATAATATATTTATTACATATGTAGGATTTAGCAGGAGGATTTTATTATGTCACTACCCCAAATTTCAGAAGCCGAATTTGAAGTTATGAAAATTGTATGGAAATATGCTCCCATCAATACAAATGAAATTACAGAAAAACTTACTCTAACTACCAGCTGGAGTCCAAAAACAATTCAAACTCTTATCAAGAGACTTGTTTCCAAAAAAGCTCTTTCCTACGAAAAACAAAGCCGGGTATTTGTCTATACTCCATTAGTCCAAGAAGATGAATATATACGCCAGGAAAGCAATTCTTTTTTAAAGCGATATTATAATGGAAATCTTTCTTCTATGCTGACTTCTTACCTTGAAGACGATAAGCTCTCTTCAACAGAAATTGATAACTTACGCCATTTATTATCAAAACATCAGAAATAGGAGGTTTTGAATGAGCAACTGGATTATCCACTTTTTAATCAGTAATATCTTCATATGTATTTTTACACTTGTAATAATCGGAACAAAAAAACTTCTGAAAAAATATTTATCTGCGGCTACACAGTACCATCTCTGTTTTCTTTTATTTTTACTACTTGCCGTGCCATTTTTTCCTGTACAGATTCATGGCTCACAACTTTTTTCATGGTTACATTTTTTTCAAACTGACTCAGGACTTAACTCTGGTACCGACACGCTATCCGAACTTACCAGTAATACACAAAATATTTTGTTAAACCAGGTGAATGATTTTTCAGTTTCCATCAGTAGTCAATTTTCTGGAGGCTTGAATACCATACTCTTTCTAATATGGATAACGGGTGTTATGATTATGTCAGTCCTCACCCTTCATTCATTAAACTATGTACGTTCCATAAAAAGATCTGCTCTCCCGCTTCAAAATCAGCAGGTAAAAACTATTTATTACAATTGTTTAAAGGAACTTAAAATCTCTCACCCAGTATCAGTCTACAGTACTGCATTTTTAAAATCACCAGTTTTAATCGGAATAATACATCCCAGAATTTACATTCCCATCCATTTAATTTCCGAACTGAATCCTGATGATATGCGTTTTATGCTGCTACACGAATTACAGCATTACCGTCACAAAGATACATTTATTGGCTTCCTCATGGTCATAAGTAATATACTCTACTGGTTTAACCCTTTTGTGTGGTACACTTTAAAAGAAATTCTCTGTGACCGTGAAATAGCCTGTGATTCTGCTGTATTGCAGATGATTTCTGCTGATGAATACCAAGCTTATGGAACTACACTGATTAATTTTGCAGAAAAAATATCCTCTTTTTCCTCTCCACTGGCAGTTGGAATGTCCGGAAATTTCAGGCAGATGAAACGACGTATTCTCAACATCGCCGTTTTTAGGAAAGAAACTCTTTATCAAAAAATGAGAGCATTGATAATTTATCTGGTCATTAGTGCTGTTTTTATTGGATGTACACCCATTTTATCCATTGATGCCTCTACTCAAAGCGTATATCATTTTAGTGATACAGACAAAAATATCTCCCTGTTAGATATATCCGAAACATTTGGAACATATGATGGATCATTTGTTTTGTATGACAATAATTTGGATTCCTGGAAAATATACGATCTTGAAGAAGCCACCAAACGTATTCCGCCAGAGTCTACCTACAAAATATACGATGCATTATTAGGGTTGGAATCCGGAATCATCACACCAGAACACTCTTCCATGACATGGAATGGTGATGCCTTTCCTTTTCCATCCTGGGAAGCTGATCAGGATTTAAACTCTGCTATGCAAAATTCCGTTAACTGGTATTTCCAGGCAATTGATTCGCAGCTCGGAATTAACAGAGTCCAGGAATTTTTGAATAAAATAGAATATGGAAACCAGACAACCAGTTCAAATCTGGATTTATACTGGTCCGATTTTTCATTAAAAATCTCGCCTTTAGAGCAAGTAACATTATTGAAAAAATTTAACACAAATGAATTCCATCTAAATTCCCAAAATGTATTTTCTGTTAAAAATGCTATAAAAATTGCCAGTACACCTAATGGTAATTTCTACGGAAAAACTGGAACCGGTCGTGTCAACGGACAGGATATCAACGGCTGGTTTATCGGATATGTAGAAACTTCCGATAACAGCTATTATTTTGCAACCAATATCCAAAGTGATTCTAATGCAACTGGAAAAAAAGCATTTGAAATCACTTCTAATATCTTAAAAAAATTACATATATGGAATTAACAAATATGAAAGGGCTGATAGTTGTTATCAGTTCTTTCTTTTTATTCTATATTGATATTTGGGAACTTCTTTCGTACCATTATTCAGAATTTTATTCCCCATATATTTAAAACTCTTATCATCGTTGAACTTAACAGTCAGCTCACTTGTAATAACGGCATCATTACATATAAATGTATCACATACAGCATCAACAACCAGCACATTGTTTCCCTCTCCGCTATCTCTTATTTCAACGACCTCCGGTAAAGATGTTCCAAAATAAGTAGGGCTATAATTTAAACAACCTAATCGTTCCCAGTCATAAGTTTGATGTTCCGAATCAAATACTGCCCATTTTTTAATTTGCTCCGCTGTTATCGGCAAAAACTCCATTATCAGATTTTCAAACTCTTCTGCCGGAATTCCACTTGAGTTACCTGAAAACTCATATCTCTCCCCGTATTTCATTCGATATAAATATTCATATAAACCATTATAATCTAACCCTTCCATATCAGATCTATCCCAATCAGAACATAAAAGATTATTCCCCTGATATCCAAGCAAATACACACACCTCTTTGAAACTTCCCTGCATTCATCACTTAAAGGTTTAATTCTTATCATAGAACTGCCATCAACCGCTTCTGATACTTCCGGATATTTTGGAACACATAGCGTATAACCAAACCAGCCTTTTTCTGTATATTTCCATTCTTCTATCCTTGTATACGAAACATATACAATAGATGGATTGTCGTTCATACCCCAAACAACTTTCACAGCCAACAAATACATATCTGTCCCATCATAATTGAATTTGAGTCTTTCTATCCCACCATCCCTGTTAATCCTATATAAGACGATATCTCCTGGCAGATCCTGTTCTGCCTTGAAAAGAAATTCTTCCATTTTAGAATAATTAGCCATATTTGAATACGGCGCTGATGTAATAACAGGGACATTTTTTTCCTTTAATACTTCCTGCATTTCTTCCATTACTGTCTCAGAAACTACTACATTCGATGAAGTTCCTTTATCCGCCTTTTGATAAATGGCTTTCATCTGATTCATAACATTCTTACAATCTTCAATAGCTTCTTCTTTCACGACTTCATCTACTGGCAAATCATATCCTCTTTCTTGTACAGCATAATTCGCAGTTTCCTGTGAAATATATTCTAAATCAGCCCCTTTACATTTTGTATTTCCTATGAAAAAGCATCCCAAAATGAATAAAACACTCACCATCTTTTTCAGTTTTCTTTTTGTACTCATATCAATTATCTCCATAACATTCCTCCCACTTTTCGTCTGATAATCTTTCCGTATACCAGGTAACCTCTATTTCTGACCTTGATACATAATTGGATACATATTGAAATCTATCTTTATCTAACAGCCGAATGGTTACGCTATGACAAAACGCCTGATCTAATTCTTTTTGTGGCCATACCGCATTTACTTCCAGTGTTATTGTTCCATCTTGATTTTCTATGTAGGAAACAACTTCCGGATATGGAATATATGGTGTGGGAGCAAAATCATATACGATTCCTCTGGTTCGATACCGATATGTCTGTATTTCTGTGTGAAATACCGTTCCTGTCTGCAGTATCTCTGCGCTTATATTAAAATATTTTTGAAATATCGTTTCAAATGATTCTTTTGGGATTTCATAAGTCTTTCCTTCCTTAAATTCATCAGTTTTTTCTTCCATTGAAAGTAAACGATCAAAAACATCATAAAAATTTATTCCATCATAATTTTTTTCACTCCAATTAGAAGTAAACAATTTATTAAGTGTATATCCAAAAGGAAGTATATATTTTCGATTCAACTCCCGACATTTTTTATTTAACGGTGCTACCCGAAAGTCCCGATATCCAGACGGTCCATCATATCCTGCCGGATGATATTCTTCTATAAAGAAATGCCCGTTTTCTGTATATTTCCATGAATTAGCTCTAAACTCATGATAATATGTTTCCTGCCAAGTGTCCTCTTTCCATTTAAAAGAGCTTACTTCAACGTCTATTTTCCCCTGTTTGGTTTTCAGATCATACCGGATAAAATGATCCCCTGCTATAACTTGAAATATAGTAGTTTTTCCATTCTTCTCTTTTTCTGCTTTTTTCAAAAAATCATCTACTTTAATACTTTGAACCATATCCAGCTGATTGTAGGAATCAATTACTGCATATCCATATTTTCCAAAATAATCCATACTTTTTTGTATTGTACTCAGCTCATATAGTGCATTTTCTTTCACAGCATTCTCATATATGTTCCGATAGCCTTCTGCTAGCATTTCACACTCTCTGTAAATTTTTTCTTTCGTATCTTCAATTGTCTTTTTCTGCTCTTTCTTTATGCCACATCCACTACAGACAGCAAGAAAAATAACTCCCACAAATATTTTCCAAATTTTTTTCATATCATTTTCCTCTTACATTTGTAATATTTAAAGGTAAAAATTATTCATTACCAAGATATTCATCCAGTATCGCCTTATCCTTTTCCACCACATAACCGCTTCCTCCAATATCTTTCACATTCTCTACCATACTGATGAGCAAAATAGGATTCTTTGTATCTCTATCTGTAGTAAAAACTGTAAACCAGCCAATTTCTGTTCCAGATGTATCTTCTTTTGTAGCTTTCAGTTCCGCTGTTCCGGTTTTTCCTGCTAATCTAATGTCTTCCCGGCATGCTCCATAACCAGTTCCTTCCGGGTTATTCACTACACCCTCTAACCCCTCCATAACCTCCGAAACAATTTGTGGTGAAAAAGCATCTTTTATCCAGATTTCACTGGAAGTGCTTCCATCATCCGCGTGAAGATATGGCTTTATCATATTTCCATCATTTAGAAAAGCCGTATAAATGCTTGCAAGATGCAAAGGATTTACCAGAATCTGTCCCTGTCCATACCCACTGTCAGCAAGCTGGATTTCTGTTTCTATCTTGTCCATATTAGAATATTTGGACTCTGACATTTTAATATCAAATGGAAGTTCCTGATTAAATCCTATTTGATTTAGAGACTGCATCAGTTGATCCGCACCAATTTTTAATGCTGCTTTTGCAAAATAAATATTATCTGAATAAATAAGCGCATTTTTCAAGATCACAGGTTCATAATCATGAAGTGTAGTCACTGTATAATCTCCCCACGAGGAATCTTTCTGCCACGCCAGACCCTCATTTCCAAAATCGTCATTTGCAGTAAATGCCCCCACTTTTAATCCAATTGCAGCAATTACAGGTTTAAAAGTTGAGCCAGGACACCATGTCTGGCGAAAGCGGTTGTATAAAGGCCTGTCTTCATTTTCATTTAATGCACTCCACTGGCTGTTGTCCATTCCACGTACAAAATCATTATTATCATAAGATGGCGTACTTACCAACGCCAATACTTCCCCTGTATAAGGATTCAAAGCTACAGAACATCCTCTGTCTTCTTTAAATTGTTCATAAAGAGTACTTTGAAGATCACCATCAATCGTAGTATGGATATCTTCTCCATCTTTTCTAGGCTCATATGCAATAACACTTTTTTTATTTCCATTTGCATCTACAATACAGATTTCACACCCATCTGTTCCTTTTAGTTCTTTTTCATAAAGCGTTTCCAGTCCAGTCTTTCCAATCACACTGTTTGTACGATACCCTTCCCCTTTATGTTCCTGCAAATCTTCGGCTGTAACCGCCTGTACATACCCTACCAGATGAGAGGCAGCTTCTTTTAGATAATAAGTTCGTACTTTTACATCAGATAACATAATACCTGGAATCTTCAATAATGTGTCCTGCTTTTCTTTTTCTTCCAGAACAGTTTTATCCGGATTCACTGTCAAAAGATCGACCTCTTGTATTTTAGGAATTGTTGCTACTGGTACAAAAGAATCTGCTTTTACCCAACCGGCTTTTAACTTATCCTCAATTTCGTCTGCTCCAATTCCAAGATACTCTGCCAGTTTTTTTATTGTATCTTCTCTGTTCTCCATCCTGCCCGGAACAATTCCTACCGAAGATGCAGTTCCCTCTCCAGCCAACTGACGACCATTTCTGTCTAAAATATCTCCTCTCTTTGCCTCTTCTGACGTTACCTGAACTTTATCCGTTGCAGATAACTCTGGAAAAATCAACTGATCCTGCCAGATTAAATGATATCCTGTCCAATCATGTGAAAATACCGCATCGTTGGTAAATTCTACATTTCCTGCAGCAGTCTGCATATTTGTTGTATAGGAAACTGCCGCATTTCCGTTTTCTTGTCTTTTTACTGTAATATCGGTTATGGACAGATCAGACATCTCAATGCCTTCATATATTTTAGAATTTCGTTCTATAAATTCTTCCTTACTGTTCATGCTGCTTTTTTTCTGATCCAGCATGGCATACATTTGCTCATATTCCCCTTTTTCAATATATTTCATATATTCCATTAGTCTTTTTTCAGGAACATTACAATTCATTATTGTTACAATACCGATTCCACCACCAATCAATATACCGCTAAATAAAACTATTTTTGTAATAATCTTCGTGTGTTTTTTTCTTTTCTTTTTTCTCATATAGTTTTATTTCTCCTTTTTTCATATTTTCTTAAATATTACACTTGTAATATTTAAACGTCAAGCTTTTTCTTAGGTTTATATATGTAGACAAGAGAAAAGATTTGCATAAAAAAGAAAGGGCATCTCAAAGCCTTCTTTGATAAAGAACTTTACGACACTCTGAGGTAATAGTTTCTCCGGATGTTTCCCAAACGCTATAATCACTCTCCAGAAGAACCAAAAACGATTTTTAATTTTCTCTCAGAAAAAAAAAGAACTACTCTAAATCTGCTGATCTTTGAAATAACCCTGCTCGTTTCTTATAATCACAAACATATTCAGACAACACATTCTTTGCTGGCAGATTATTATAGCAGAAAACGCAACAAATCCCTTTATTAACTTTTGTTCCATATATTTCCTGTACCAATCCTATTGTTTCATCATCTGAACAAAAGCTCTTCGGAATCTCCCTACAATCCCTGATAATAACGCAAATCTGTTTACTATGTCCTCTCTGTTAGTATACAAGCCAGCTAATCTCTTTATTATAGTATCTAAATACTTCTTCCCAATTCCACTACTCAAAATTTCTTCAGTCACTATTTCTGCAGATGTGTTTTATATCAGCCAGAGTTCCCCTGGCTGAATTCTTCCAATATATACCTGTTAACACTTCTCAATGCTGACACTTTTTCCTTCGCTTCTCATCTTTCACCTGCTATACTGCACTCTGGCTTGAATTCATTCCCTCTCTTCCAGTTCCGATTTATAATCTTCCAAGTCCATAAGAAAAGTCTCATAGCCTTCATCACTCATGCATAACAGCTTTCTTAGGGTATTGCAGACAAGCCTAATCATATCCGCATCCCCTTTTAGAAATGGAATGATATGGTCGATTGCTTCCATTGTGTCATTTCTGTTTCCTTTATCAAACATTGCGGTTACTAAACATTCGTCTGTATCAAAGTTCATTGTCAGATCCATCATAATTCTACATCCCCCTTCTTATGTGCTTTGGTTTTTTCTGCTTCTTTATTTTTCTGTTCCTGTGCTTTTGCCCTTGCCTGAAACTTTTTCAACGACTGCAGCACAGATTTTTTCAGTTCCCCTTTTTCGCCCTTTGCCGGCTCTTTCTTTTGTGCCCGGTTCGGTTCCACTGATCCGGATTCTTTCTTGACTGGTGCTTCTGGAACTTCCTGTTTCACTTCCACAGTCTGTTTTGTTTCCTGCACCTTTTCATGTTTCTCGTTCAGATATTTTTCCATATCGTTGATTGCTTTCTGTACCAATGGACTTTCTTTATAATGTGGAATCATATCAATCAGATGGATTTGTATATGAAGTAGACTACTCTCATATCCGAAAAATGAATACCCTGCTGGGAAATATCAGCAGTAATTTAAATCAGATCACCCGTCGTATAAACAGCACCAATGCAGTTTACCAAAAGGATCTGGACGATATAAAGGAGTTAATGGAAAAAATATGGCAGTTACAAAAATCCATGGTATCAAAACAACCGTTGATAAAGCAATAGAATACATCTGCAATCCAGATAAAACAGACCAGAAACTATATATTTCTTCCTTTGCCTGCTCTCCTGAAACAGCAGTTCTTGACTTTAAATACACTTTGGATCACACACATGACTGCCGAGATGCACATAATGCAAATAAGGCATTTCATCTGATTCAGGCATTTTCCCCTGGTGAAGTTTCCTATGAAGAAGCCCATCAAATTGGCAAAGAACTTGCGGATCGCTTACTGGAGGGAAAATACTCCTATGTTCTGACAACACACACTGATAAAGGTCATGTACATAACCATTTAATTTTCTGTTCTGCAGATAACATCACTTTTTCTCATTACCATGACTGTAAAAAGAATTACTGGAAAATACGAAATCTCAGCGACACTTTATGCCAGGAACATAACCTGTCCACAAT
>NZ_JADPEX010000051.1:0-8008 GCF_015668065.1 Ruminococcus sp. 1001713B170207_170306_F1
CATACAAAATACTAACCGGGGGTCAAATGGGGGTCAAACTACTATTTCAGGTGCTTCAAACCCGCATAAATTAAGGGTTTCAGCGCAAACCATGAAACTATCGCCGATAATCCCTGATTGTGATTTTTTTAAAATGTAGAGACAATATCGGTTTATCTCCATCTTTTCTGATACATAAGATAAATCCGATAACAATAAATACCAGGTTAAACAACTGCGAAATAAGTGTAGCAATGGCAGCTCCCTTTATTCCCATACATGAAAATCCAAATTTTCCAAATATCAGCAGATAGTTCAGTCCTGTGTTTACAACAACTGCTCCAAAGCTTGCCAGAAAAGGTATCGTGGTATGTTCTTTACAGCGCAGCCAGGAGGATAAAATATTGCTGACAGCCATTGGAATATAAGAAAACGCTACGATTCTAAAATAAACCGTACCAGCATTTATAATACTCATATCTTTCGTATACAGTCCAAGAATCTGCGACGGAAAAACTCCGGCAGCAAGCAGGAACAATGCTGATATCACAATTCCGCAGATGAGACTTACATCAAAACTGCACCATGCCTCTTTTGTTTCTTGTGCACCAATAAACTGAGCAATTAATATCCCGGCAACCGTGCTTACCGCACCGATCACCACTGAAAAAATCAGTGAAAAGTTCCCGCATAATCCAACTGCAGATATATTTGTCTCGCCTAACTGTCCGATCATAATCTGGTCAACAATTGAAAATGATGCCTGCAGCATACTTTGCAATGTGACAGGAATTGCTATTTTACACAACGATTTCATAAACTTTGACATCATAATTTCCTCGTACTTCCTCTTTTTATTAAATCAACCGGTAACACAATTTCTGTCTTACATTCTGCTCCATCGCGCATTGCCTCCAGACATTCAATTGCTGCTTTTGCCCTTAAGTCTGCTTCCTGATGAATCGTTGTGAGGGAAGGATTACTTTCCCTGCTTGCCATGTTATCATCAAAGCCTATGATCTGGATATCTTCTGGAATTCGCAAGTTCTTTCCTTGCAAAAACCTCATAAATTCAAGTGCATAAAAATCGGACACCGCAAAAACAGCGGTAACACTGTTTTTTAATAGTTGCATATAATTATCCTCATAAAAGCACATTCTTTCCTTTTCTGTCTTGGGTATCTTCCATCTATATGTTTCTCCTTGTTCAAAGGCTTTGCGAAATCCCTTGATGCGCTCTTTATCCATGCAGATGAAATTATCTGCTATGCATAATGCTTTTTTATGTCCTAACTCCTTTAAATATTTCCCAGCCTGATAGCCACCGTCATAATGATCGATGACCAGATTTACTACCTTTGAGCATTTTTGAAAATAGCCATCATACACTACAAACGATATCCTCATTTGATTTCTAAGGCTTTCATAATCAGCTTCACAAAATCCAATCAGAATTAGTCCATCCATATTCCACATGGATGCAAATACCGGAATCTCCTTGATATCAGATGTCGTTTTTATCATCAGAAAATATCCTTTTTCATTCACCTCATGGGAAAGAGCATTCAGCGATAACATCACAAATCCATCCTCTAAAACCCTGCCCTCATACTTTTCATGGTCATTCACTACTACTCCGATGATTCTTGAGTTATTTCTCGCAAGTAAAATGCCAGCCATATTCGGGATATATCCCGACCTTTCAAGTTCCTGCTGGACACGTTTTACCGTCTCATCTGAAATCTTTTCTGTTTTCCCGTGAATTACTTTTGAGACAGTAGCAGTACTAAGCCCTAACGCATCTGCAACATCTACGATTCTATAATGAGGAAACAATATATCCTGAATCCGTGAACTTCACGGATTCAGGTAATAATAATCAAAAAATTGTAACCTTTTAAGGGTTTGAATCGATATATTAGTGTAAGGATCTTTACAAAGAACAAAGAAAATGGGGAATTACTCATGAGATTACCAGTAGAGTGGCTGATAGAGGAGTATCAAATGAATCTGTTTGTGACAGCGTTTCAGGTTTGTAAAAATGTTGAAGATGCAAAAGATGTTGTGCAGGATACCTTTATCGCCTATTATACATCCGATTTACAGTATAATGATGAGCAGCATATACGAGCCTGGCTTTTCCGAATTACAGTTAATAAAGCAAAAGATGTAAAGAAGTCTTTCTGGCACAGAAATAAAATGCCACTGGAAGATTATATAGAGTCATTACCGTTCGAAACGAAAGAGGATAGTAATCTGTTTGAAGTAGTTATGCATCTTCCTGAAAATATCGAATCGTAATACATCTGTTTTACTATGAGGACTGGAATATTCGGGAAATATCTGAAATACTGCATACAAGTGTAAGTAATGTGAAAGTACGGTTATCCAGAGGACGTACACTCTTAAAGAATGTGTTAAAGGAGGAATGGGCAGATGACGAATAAAGAGAAGTATAAAAAGGCGTTTGATGTATTGGCATCCTCCGAACAAATATCATTGGAGGTAGAAAATATGGCAAATAAAAAGCGGAAAAAATCTTTCATGGCAATAACGGTAGCAGCAGTAATTGTATTCGGTACATTAACGGTTGGCGCTGCTGCATATTATAACTGGAGCAACGGTCTGTCAGAGGAACTTCGAATCGATGAAGAAAAACAGAAAATGCTGGAAGATACTGGTATGGCTGCTTTTTCAGAAGTATCCTGCACAGATGCCGGGGTGACGGTGACTGCACAGCAGAGTATTACAGATAATTATTATACTTATCTTTCTTTTAAATTCGAAGGTTATGAGTTGGAAGAAGGAAAAGAACCAAGTATTGAAAATGTTTCAGTAACGGTAGACGGCAGTAATGAATTTTCCTGGGGTGGTTCATTTTATGGCGGATTGATCTGTGGCCCAGATGGACGAGCTGTTTATGCAGATGGTTCTCCTATTGATTATGACCAGCCGATACTTGGGCATTATGAAAGAGATGATGGAAGTTTGGAATATCACATGGTATTAGAAAATAGTGGAGAAAAAGGATCTTTTGTGGGTAAACCAATTCATGTAGAATTTAAAAACCTTGGAACTGCAGGAAAGGCAGAGCATTTTCCGGTTTTGGATGGAACATGGGTATTGGATTGGACATTAGGCGGTACAGATACTGCAAAAGTATATGAAATGAACGAATCATTAGGCGATACCGGAGCAACAGTAAAAGAAATTGAAATTTCCCCAGTATCGTGTCACATTACTTACGAATTTCCAAGGACAGAGATTACCAAAGAATTTACTTTGGCAGATGGAACAACAGAGACATCTACAGAATATAAGGAAGCACCGTGGCCGCAAGGTGTGAAGCTGAAAGATGGGACATTATTGACAATGTTGTACGGAGGCCCGGGAACCAGCGGTTTTGTAGATGATACTACAAATACTTATGTGGCTAGCTATGCCTTCAATCAGGTGATTGATGTCAATGAGATAGAAAGCGTCCTTTTTACAAAAGATACCATCAATGTAGGAGAAATACCAACAGAAGATAATTATTATTGTGTTCCATTAAAATAAGCATTCATAAAAATAGGACTAAAGAGTGCTGTTGTTAGGCGGTTAGTTCGATAAATTGGTTTGACAAAAAGGGTGTTGCAAAATCTATGTGGATTTTGCAACACCCTACATTTTTTACTTGTATTGTTTTAAGATTAGGATTATGTATTACGTCAGATAAAAAAGCTTGTGGATTCCGGTAATGGATTCTCTTCATAAGCTTGTTGGATGATTTCATCATACCGTTTATCAAATTTATGAAGATAATAATAGCTGACAGCTTCTTTTTCCTGTGCTACAGCTTTATCCTTCACTTTCTTCATTTCAAGAAGAAGGTTTTTGAACTCCTTTACCCAGGTTTGTTCCGGATGGTTTTCTTCTATGCCATTCAGTTCACGCAGTAAATGGGCGCGGCAGATAGCATGAAGGCAGTCTGAGTATTTCCAATAGGAACCCCAGCAGTCACCGTTGTATCTGAGCAGGCTTTTTGTCAGAGAAACAGGCGTGCCGTCCGCACCTGCTCTATATTTTAGAGAATCCATTCTTTTGTTTCTGGGGATCTACCTTGTTCATTTTGTTGTGACGTATATTGGATTTCGGAGAAATGTGGAAGAAATAAAAGGATGATATAATTACGGGAAAAGTGATTCCATATAGGAACTATAATCTATCATCGTAGGAAATGTCACATCGTTTTCAGAAAAGCAGATATTTGCTATGCTTTATTTATGCCAACGGCAAATGAAAAAGCAAAGAGAGGTATCTGAAAAATGAATGAAGAGATGATGGAACTTTTGATGCAGAGTGCAATGGAATTGATGGAGCCGACCAGAACAAGGCTGCGGGAGCAGAATCCGGTGTTTGAGGAAGGCAGAAGTGTATGCGGCGAACTGGAAAAGAAGTTTGATGAGGCAGTGGAAGCCCTCCGGAATGTGAATGCTGAAATGGCAGATCTGTTTGAGGAGCATTATAATGCCTACGAGCATTGGGGATATCAGACGGAGCTTTTCAGTTATGTGCAGGGATATCTTGACTGTGTGCAGCTATTATCCGGGCTTGGTGTACTAAATGGGGTGAATCAGAAGTGGATTGATACATTCCTGAAAAGATATCCGATGCAGAGATTATACTCGAATGACGAATGAACAACAAGCATGCACAATGAAACAATATTTTACATTGCAGGTATAGTTGATTTTATAAAAGAAGATTACCATATAAGAGTAACACCTTGTCTTTCAGTATAATATTTTTTGATGCAAGTTTGCAATATGATTTACCGCGTTATCTTGCAAAAGTATACAACTTCATGGTATGATAAAACCTATGGAATCTTGGAGAATTTATGAACAAATGAAGAAGGTGTAAAGTAAATGTCATTAGAAAAAGCAAAAGATAGAGAGTTCTGTATTAAGAATAGGTGAAATGATGATCAGAAAAGCAGAAGAAAGAGATATTCCGAGAATTATGGAGCTGTTAGGGCAAGTACTGCAAATTCATGCAGATATAAGACCTGACATTTTTATTCCGGGCACGACAAAATATACGGCAGACGAATTGAAAGAACTTTTGAAAAATAAAGAAAAGCCGATATACATCGCAGCGAACGAAGCAGATGTTTGTGTGGGATATGCATTTTGTCAATTGCAGGAGCAGCCTTTTTCAAACAATATGGTGCAGTTTAAGTCGCTTTTTATAGACGATCTGTGTGTCGATCAACAGGCGCGAGGACAGCATATCGGAGAAAGTTTGTTTGAATATGTAAAAAATGAAGCAAAACGAATGAACTGCTATGAAGTAACATTGAATGTCTGGGCAGGAAATGCTTCAGCAGAAAAGTTCTATGAAAAAATGAGAATGAAGGCAAAAGAAAGACAGATGGAATATATATTAATATAGAAAATCATGATAAGATAGAAAGACAGAGAACGATCAGCAGCATAGAAAAATGGAGGTACTGAAAGTATGGGAAGTTATCTGAATACGGGAAGAGATCTTTTTGAACTGTAAGTTGCAGGAGTCGGTCATATGAAAGCAATATCTATCTATGCATTAACAAGAGAACAGGACATGAATTGTCTGCAGAAAATGGAGAGGCAGCTGTCTGACAGATCCTACTTTCTGAAAATGAGAGAATGGGAGCTAAGCAGTATGAAAGCTCTGGTTGAGCAGTTGGAACGGCATATGGAGAATGTGCATCTTCTTCAAATTTTCTACTCATTTCAGATCCCAAGACTTGGGAAAGAATTTGATCTTCTGCAGATTAAGGAAAAACAGATCGTCAATATTGAACTTAAAAGTGGGGCGGTATCGGATGAAGCAATTCGGAAACAGCTGCTCCAGAATCGATATTATTTATCCGTGCTTGGGAGAAACATTCGTTCCTATACGTATGTAAGCAGTCTGGATCGACTGGTGCGGCTAAATAATCATGACCATATTGTGGAAGCAAAATGGGAAGAATTATGTAAGGATCTTGAGGAAGAAAGCCTTGAGTATAAGGGGAATATTGAAGAATTATTTCAGGCAGAATTATATTTGATATCTCCGCTTGCAGATCCAGACCGTTTTCTGAAAAAAGAGTATTTTCTGACCTCACAGCAAAGAGATATTGAGCGTCAGATATTGAAAAAAATCAGGGCAAAGCATACAGGGTATTTTGGATTTACAGGACTTCCCGGAACCGGTAAGACGATGCTGCTTTATGATATAGCAATGAAGCTGTCGAGCAGACGCAAGAATGTCTGTATGATCCATTGCGGGGAAGTTGGAAAAAAATGGAAAGTGCTTCATGACAGACTTTTGCGGATTGATTTTGTCTCAGACAGTCAGCTCGAAGGAGAACTGACAGAGCAAATCTGTATGGATAAGTATGAGAGTATTCTTGTGGATGAAGCTCATTTACTTTCACCAGAAAGGTTACAGCGGTTATTAGAATTTGGAAAAAGAAAACCGATGATTTTTTCCAGTGACCGTGAAGAGATGATTTCGCCGGAAGAACTTGACCGAAGTACGATACAGATAATCGAAAAACTGCCTCAGGTTATGAATTTTCGTCTGACTAACCGCATACGGACGAATGCGGAATTGTCTTCCTTTGTTCAGAACATGATGCATTTTACCGGAAGGAGCCAGAAAGGTTATCCACATGTGTCGGTTGTTTACGCAAATGATGATGTCGAAGCAAAGAAGCTGATTGTCTGCTTTGGCAGTATGGGATATCAGCATGACAGGGGAGAAAGCAGTGAAGAAGTTATAAATTCTTCAAGCAGTGAGGTGAATCGCCTGGTAGTGTGTCTGGATACACGCTATTATTATGATGCAGACAGATATCTGAGATCCAGAAATCGTGGTGTAAATGGAGAATCCGAGGTAAGACTTCTATTCCACAGATTGAATCTTGCAAAAGAAGAACTGGCTGTGGTAGTAAAAGAAAATACAGAAGTGTATCGCGTGCTGTTGGAATTGATAAGTGTGTGATCTGGAAAGATGAAAATTAGGAAGAAGCAGGTTACGTTTTTCCGCTTCATTGCGGATGGACTCAAAAATATCTTTATACATAATAAAACCTCCAGAATAAGTAGTGTTAATAATTACATCTACCTATTCGGAGGTGCATTGGCATCATAATTCCGATTGCGGAAGAGCCTGGAAAATGTTATTCTTATCATAGGCAGTGGAGCTTTCTTAGTTCAGTTGTTTCGTGTGGTAACTTAACAATAACGGATTATGAAAAGTAATTCCACTGCTTTTTTAATAAAAATAAAACTGCGCCACAACCTTGGTGGGTCATCGCGCAGCGATTTTGTTCAATCGGTATTTATGGAGGTAAAATAAAATGATGAAACTTGATAATTTTATTGGTATGATGACGGGACATTTTGATAACAAAGAGCAGTTTAATATGATGCAGGCAACAGGAAAAATATATCCTTATGCTAAGCATGTAAATACAGTCTGTAATGACAAAATAAATAATATTCCTCAAGATTTCAATGGGAAATTTGTTGTTGAAGAAAGTTACTATGAGACCAATGGTAAACGTCATGCATCACCGCACCTTTTCCTTATTACAGAAAATGAAGATGGAATTTTACTTTCCTCCTATGAGATTCCGGAAGGAGAAGACAAAAATACATTTTCATATGATTCTATGAAAAATGTTGATTATAGTGAACTGAAAAAATCTAAAAAGTTTACTCCGGCACTTTATCATGAAAATGATGGCATCTGGGAGGGAGGTAGCACAAGTCAGTTTTCACCAGTAATGACATTTAAGCTTTGGGAAAAGTTTTCTGATAGTTGTTTGGAAGTATCTGAAATTATGGAAGTTAACGGAAAGCGGACTTTTGGATACGATGATCCCATTATTTACAAACGTGTATAAATAAGTGATGAACATGGTGACAACTTCCAGTTGAACAAAATCGCTGCGCGATGGCCTGCCAAGGCTATGGCGCAGTTTTTCTTTACACTTTAATAAAAAGCAGTG
>NZ_JADPEX010000052.1:0-4563 GCF_015668065.1 Ruminococcus sp. 1001713B170207_170306_F1
AAACAGCAATGTCTGTTTGGAACTTTACTATCTATAAAAGTTCCAGGCAGGCATTTTTTATTTCCTGAATCCTGGAGGAAAGGAGTCAAGATGACTGAACCAAACAGACAATCAGAAGAAAACGAAGAAAGAATCATAGAAATTGAGATTGAGCGTCTTCGACCGTTCAAAGAGCATCCGTTTCAGGTGAAGGATGATAAGGAAATGTTTCTTCTGCAGGAAAGCATTGAAAAGTATGGAATATTAAATCCGCTGATCGTCAGACCGGTACCGGATGGATACTATGAGATCATATCCGGCCACAGAAGAAAACATGCTGCGGAGAAACTGGGATACCGTAAAGTACCGGTAATCATCCGGGTATTAAGTGAAGATGATTCCATCTTGAGCATGGTAGATTCCAATCTTCACAGAGAACGGATCAGCTACAGTGAAAAAGCTTTTGCTTACAAACTGAAGAATGACGTATTAAAAAGAAAAAGTGGTCGAAAAAAGAGCCAAGTTGACCACAAAACACCAAGAAAGCGGGCAATAGAAATCATCAGTGAAGATTGTGGTGATAGCCCAAAACAAGTGCAGCGTTATATCTCACTGACAAAACTGATACCGGAAATGTTGCAGAAACTGGATGATGAGATCATTTCTTTTTGTCCGGCTGTAGAGATAGCTGCATTAAGTGAAAAAGAACAAAGAGAACTGCTTGTAGCAATGGAGTATGCACAGGCAATCCCATCACTCTCACAGGCCCAGAGGATCCGGCAACTGAGTAAAGAAAAACAGTTGTCACTGGAAAAGATGGAAGAGATCATGTGTGAAGTGAAAAAGGGTGAGATCACAAGAGTGGCATTCACAAACGAGCAGTTGCACAAGTATTTTCCAAATTCTTATACACCGGCAATGATGAAACGGGAAATACTGGCACTGTTGAAATTATGGAAAAAAGAATCATGGGATAGTTAAAGGAGGAAGAAATCATGTGTAAAGTTATATCCGTAGTAAACCAGAAAGGTGGCGTCGGAAAGACCACCACAACCGTAAATGTAGGCATTGGACTGGCAAGAGAAGGTAAGAAAGTGTTGCTGATCGACGCGGATCCACAGGGAAGTTTAACCGCAAGTCTTGGATATGAGGAACCGGATGATCTTCGCATCACACTGGCAACGATTATGATGGATGTCATTAACGAAGAAGAAATCTCTCTGGAAGATGGTATCTTACATCACCAGGAAAATGTAGATCTACTTCCGGCAAATATTGAGCTTTCTGCCCTGGAAGTAACGATGGGAAATGTTATGAGCAGAGAAATGATCATGAAGGAATATATCGATGCGATAAGAGGCCGATACGATTATATCCTGATCGACTGTATGCCAAGTCTTGGTATGATGACAATCAATGCACTGGTCTCTTCCGATTCCGTGCTGATACCTGTACAGGCCGCATATCTGCCGGTGAAAGGACTTCAGCAGCTGATCAAGACCATTCTTACAGTAAAGAAAAGGCTGAACCGGAAACTGGCGATTGAGGGCATTCTGTTGACTATGGTTGATTTCAGAACCAATTACGCAAGGGACATTGCATCGAGAGTACATACAACATACGGAAGCCAGATAGAAGTATTTGAAAATGTGATTCCGATGTCTGTAAAAGCAGCTGAGACCAGTGCAGAGGGAAAAAGCATCTACATGCACTGCCCGAAAGGAAAAGTTGCCGAAGCATATAAGAACTTAACACAGGAGGTTTTGAAAAATGAAAAATAGAAGTGGCGAAAAGATTAAACTGGCAAGCATTGATGAACTGCTTGGTGTGGTAAATGAAGAATCTGCAATGGAGATAGAGATTAGTAAGATCCATCCGTTTAAAAATCATCCGTTCAAGGTGCTGGATGATGAAAAGATGCAGGATCTGGTTGAAAGTGTAAGGATCAATGGAGTACTGACACCGGTACTGCTTCGAATGGATGATAATGAAGAATATGAAATGGTATCCGGTCACAGAAGAATGCATGCAGCACAGCTTGCAGGACTTACAACTATTCCGGCAATCGTAAGAGAATTATCGGATGATGATGCCATTGTGGCTATGGTGGATGCTAACATTCAGCGAGAGGAATTGTTGCCGAGTGAGAAAGCATTTGCTTATAAGATGAAACTAGAGGCAATGAAAAGACAGGGAGTTAGAACAGATTTAACTTTGTCTCAAAATGAGACGAAGTTGAGATCTGATGAAGTCTTGAGCAAGCAAGTTGGGGAAAGTAGAGCTCAGGTTCAAAGATTTGTACGATTAACAGAACTTATTCCGGAACTTCTTGATCTGGTAGATAACAAGAAGCTTCAGTTTACGGTTGCTGTCAATATCTCCTACATCGATAAGGAAGTACAGGGATGGATCTACGAATATATCAACGACACCGGATTCATCAAACCAAAACAGATTGCAGCACTCAGAAATCAGCTGAATGATGGACCAATCAATCAGATTCAGATGTTATCGATTTTCAATAACTGTGTGATGGCAAAGAAAGTATCCCGGTCTCTTACTTTCTCAGAAAAGAAACTGACAAAGTATTTTCCGGATGATTATACAGCCAAAGATATGGAGCAGGTGATTGAATCATTATTAGAAAAGTGGATGCAGGAACAGTCCTGTTAAGGAGAGAAAAAGCTAAGAAAACAATGTCAAAGAAGTTTAAAAAGAGGACTTCTTAGCAGAAAATGAAAGGAGGAAATTATGGAGAAAAAAATGACATTTAATTATTTTTACGGTACCGAAGCTGATCAGTTCAGCTTCTACCGCATACCAAAAGCATTATTTACAGACAGCTATTTTAAAGATTTATCAAGCGATGCTAAAATTTTATATGGACTGATGTTGGATCGAATGTCTCTTTCCATCAAAAATCAGTGGTTTGACGACAAAAACAGAGCATATATCTACTTTTCCATCGAAGATATCATGGAATTACTGAACTGTGGCAGAAATAAAGCCATCAAATCCATGAGAGAGCTGGATGACGAAACAGGAATTGGTCTGATTGAGAAACGCAGGCAGGGATTTGGAAAGGTGAATGTTATCTACGTAAAAACCTTTATGCCTGAGAAAACAGATGAGAAAAAATTTGGAGAGGAATTAGAGAAGTTTAAAAAACAAACTTCTGTGGAAAATGAAGAGCCTGCAGAAGTTTACAATTTAAACTTCATGAAGTCCCAAAATCAAACTTCTAGAAGTCCCGAAAACAAACTTCAAGAAGTTTACATTTCAAACCCTAATAATACTAATCTTAGTTATACTGAAATGAATGATAATAAATCTAATCCTATCATATCTGTGGATGAGAAAAGATTTGATAGCGATAACCGCTCTGAGGATTATCAGGCTTATGAAAACCTTGTCAAAGAGACCATTGATTATGAATCACTGGAAGTAACCCATCATGACGATATGCGACAGGTAGATGAAATCGTGAACCTGATCGTAGAAACTGTGATGTGTAAAAATGACAAGATATTGATTGCCAGCAACTGGTATCCGGCATCACTGGTGAAGAAAAAATTTCTGATGCTGACCTATTCACATATCGAGTATGTCTTACACTGTATGCGTGGTAACACCACCAAAGTGAAGAACATCAAGAAATATTTATTAGCATCCCTGTTTAATGCACCGTCTACGATGAACGGGTATTATCAGGCAGAGGTGAACCATGATATGCCAGGACTGGTAAGATAGGAGGTGCACATGTTTATTTTAAAACTTGCTGGGAAAATATTATTACTGCCGGTATGGCTGATCCTTTTTGTGATCGGACTGGCAGTAAAGATGACAGTACAGACTTATGCGGTTGTCAGAGGGATCCTTGGGTTTATATTCACTTTGTTGATTATAGCGACTGCATACTGTTACCATGACTGGGTACAGGTTGCATTTCTGTTTTCGCTGAGTGTAATTCTGTATCTGATCCTTTTTGCAGGAGTGTTCGTAGATACTGTACTGGACATGACAAGAGAACGCATTATTGATTTTATTATATCGTGAGGAGAATATGAAAATGAGCGAAAACAATGATTATATTCAGTTACCACCACTTAAAAAAGACACACCGTCCGATGTGGTAGCATTTATGTGGGAGTACATAAAAGTACCGGAGGATTCAAGAGAAAAAGTTAAGAATCTGCTTAAAGATGCAAATGAAAATGGCGTAAAATTAAGTCATCAGGCACCAACACTGTATGATGTTGTCCCAAAAGAAGAAATTACTGAATTTGAAGAGCTTATGCGCAAAACCATAGCTGACATTGTATCAGAAGCCAGTAGCATTGCCTGTTGGGTGTATGTGCAGAAATATGTGAAACAGAAAACTCTTGACGAAATGCTACAAGAATTGCCAGGAGCAGGCCAGTTTATCATTGTCATGGATACCTGGTTCGAAAGACTGATGGCGGAATAATGGATGCTATGATAGAATAAAGAAAACGATTTGAAGTGCAAATCGTTAAGGAAAGAATCGAAGGTGGTGCAAACGAAAAAGCAGTATTGAGACTTTTCATTAACTGCCCTTTCGTT
>NZ_JADPEX010000053.1:0-4482 GCF_015668065.1 Ruminococcus sp. 1001713B170207_170306_F1
GAACTGTTTTTTCAGATAACCCAGTTAATTCACAGGTTTCTTTTACTGAAAGAAGAAGTTTCCCATTTTCCTCCTTTGTATCGTTCTTTTTTCTCATACCTACATTTCCTTTCACATATCAAATTCAACTACTACAATGTACCTTTCTCCCGTAATGCCAATATTTTTTCTATTGCTTCCTGTCTTGTTATGCCTTCTCTTTTGGCTTTTATTGCAATATACTCTTGTGCTACACCATATGCTTTACAGCAAGCCACAAAGCTTCTGTACACTTCTCCATGGAAATGGAATTCTTTTTCTATCCGCGCTTGATAAGTAGCAATAACAGCCTCTTCAAAAGAACAGTTAGTATCTCTCATGCGCTTAAGTACCAATTTTTTTTGTATTTTTAAATCATCGTAGCAACTGGTTTTAGAAGGATATTCTTTTCCCATTATAACGACTTTTTTAGGGACTCCCGGTTCAAAATTCGTCTGTCTTTTAAATTGCTTTTCTTTTGCTTTCCGATCCTTTCTTTTTAAAAAGTATTCCACAGCATCTTCGGCAGAAACCATTTTTTCTACCATTCTTCTATAAACATCCTTATACCGTATCCCCTGTTCTTCACAGCACTGGCGAAGATCATTATAAAATTGATCACCGACTTTCAGTGCCACATTTTGAAACACTTCTTCTCTTTTGGCATAATAATCGGCAGCTTCCGTAATCGAGCATTCATTGCGAAGTGCATATCCATAAAGAGTTCCTTCTCGGATTCGCAGATCAGAACATAATTCCTTTATATTTTCATAGCATTTACCATTTTCCAATGTTATGTTTTCAATATCTCCGGTGCCAAAAAGCCTTTCTTTTTTTTGCTTTAGGTTTTGTAACGTTTCCTGCACACTGCAATCACTGTTCATAATTTTTGCCAAAACTCGTCTATATGGAAATTTCAACATCCTACAACATTCATGCAGATCCGCATATTTTACTCCATCAAATTCTATAACATCTGTTCCTAGTTTTTGCTTAAGTTCTAAGCAGTGTTTGATGGCTTCCTCTTTTGAACAATTATATCTTGAAGAATAATTGTAAACATCATAATACTTTATTCCGTACTGTCTGCACTGTTCTGCAATGGACTTATGGCAAATGGTGCTATCATAATCATTTTTTCTTCTTACAGGATGCTGTATGAGGTAATAGTTAAGAGCTTCAGCTAATGAAATATCCTCTGCAATACATTTTTGGCGTACTTTGTCTGCTTCTAAATTGTAATTCCAACAGCACTTCACAAATGAATCGTATTTTTTTCCTTTGTAAAAAAAAGGAGAAGGATTATATACTCGTTGATTTCCGGCCCTGTTTTCAGCTTTTTTCAAACAATAATTTAGTGCTACAGTTTTTGATCTTCCTGTTTCTCTCATACAACGTCTCACAGTGCATTCAGGTATTCCCAGCTCTTTACAACACTCACGAAATGATGCATAGTTTTTGCCTTTATACTTGAAGCGCAAAAGATTTGCATGATTAATTGAGCGCTCAAGAGCTTCCTGAACTGTATACCCGCATTGATACTGTAATTGCTGAACGCTATATTTGTTTATTTTATAAAAATCGCAACAGGTATCTAAGCTAAGCCATTTCCTATTACGAAAAACAAACTCCTTTTTCTGTTTATTCTCTAACATCTGGCTTATAGCTTCCTCAAACGTACAGTTATAGTCGTGTGCATGCTGCAATACTCCCAAATATCTTAACCCAAGTTTTTCGCAGCAATTCTTTTTTCCCGAATATGTAACACCATCATATTCATAACTAAATTGTTCCCAATATTTCGATTTTCGTTTCGGTTTATGCATTTGAACATGATCCTTTCCTTGATTCCGAATTGACACAAAACAGGCAATATTCCCCCTTTCGTTATTTTATTCACGGCATTAGCAGAAGTAATATAAAAAACACCCTAAAACCATTATCCTTATGATTTTAGGGTGTACTAATCACACTATATTAAGCTCTTAACATCTTGATCTCCATCAAGATAAAATATCTGCAGTATCTGCTGCCAAATGCCATTTTTATTATACCATTCTGTAGTTTTGTGTCAATTTCACTGTAGTTCCATATACGTAGTATTTTAATTTCATCACCATGATAATTTACAAAATTATTTTCTAAGACTCGTATGAGCCAACAATATAGGAACAATACCATTTATGCAGCATTTTCCATTAAATCTTCCTCCAGAATATCCGCAAGCAGCTTTCCAGTAAAGCCAAATCCGTTCACCTTTACTTTCTTTTCCCGCAGATCCTCAATTTCTCTCTTTCGAAGATCACGGCTTTTTAGTGCAAGTATCTTATCTTCCTTATTAAGTTTGCGCGAAAGCTGTTTCTGCCAGCGCAATAAAAATTTCTCAGCCTGCTTAATATCCGGGTTCTGCCTGTCAAAATATGTCCGTTTCTGGCGTACCGTCCCGTCTGGTTCTACTTCCAATGTATAATATGGCTTTTGGGGTGCATTCTTTTTTCTCAGGAACAAAAGATAAGACTCCTGTTTTGCCATACGCGCAAAATAAGTATCTTTTCCGATGATGCAGTGCTGCAGTTCTTCTCCTTCTTCCAGAATATCCTTGATATTCCGCGGGGCCAAAATTTTGAAAGTATGATCGCTATATTCATATTTTCTCAGATTTTCACAGACATTTTCTATACCAGGAAATTTTTCTGTAATCTCTTCGGCTTTTATATCCAGTTTCTTCTCTATCATCAATTGAACCAGTTCGTTATGCCGTTTTTCCAGTTTTCTCACACGGTATATAATTGGATCCTTCACGTCCATACCAAGCTTTGACGCCATGCCAAGATAGTCTTTCCAGGTACCAATGAGCTCCTTTGGTTTTTTTTCACTTTCTTCTGCCTGTTTTTCCAAATAATTTTTCATCTGCTCCGGGCTCATCCGATCCAGTACAAACAAAAGTTCTTCCGGACAGATCTGCCATTTCGAGTACCAGGAAATCACGTTATCTTTCATCACTTTTCCCAATTCTTTTTCATAAATCAACCATTGCAGAAATACTTTTCCACCATGATTATTGCGAAGGCGGTTCAGGCGGAACTTATCAATCCCAAGAGCATGTCCAAGCGAATCTGCTTCCTTATAAAAAACAGAAGTGCTGTTTCCTATGATTTCCTTTGCAAGCTCATTCAGCCCGGCTTTTATCAATTGCTCCAGATAAGGATATTGCTTTAACCGATGAAAATAGGCTACCGGCTCTACTGATTCACTTTTTCTGACCAGTTCATAGAATCCGCTTCTTTTAAGCTGGTTATTTTTTATTCCATGGAGTGACTTTTTGTAGATATGTCCCGGATAGCGGGGTTCATATCCCCAATTTCCCCAGCAATAAGGGTTATATGTATTCAATGACCCATGGATCCATCTGTTCTCTTCTGTCCCATGATAATAGCCCCAGTAAAATTCTTTTTCGTTAAGGTCTTTATCAAATACATATCGTCGCTGCTCTCTCCAGTTATAAACTGGTTTTGTATAAGCAACCATGTCATATTTCACATCTGCCCTGAATTCACGAATAACAAAATTATCACCACACGTCTGCAAAAGATATGCAGTTTCTTCTTTTGACTTTACCATGCGCTGTCTTCCAACTGCCTTATATTGGATCTTATGCCTGCAGTTAGGACATTTTCCCATCCTGTTGTGTTTTACGCCATTTACCACCACATTCTTTTCGCACCATGTACAGTAGCCTGTGATATTTTTCTTCCGGGAGTATTCATAAAAAATGTAATTCTGTGTAATTCCCACTTTTTTCAGCCATTTCTCCCAGTCCTTCGGAGTTTCCCTGACATATTTCATAATCTGATCCCAGGCGGTTGTTCGTTTTAAATGTTTCTGTATCTTTTGCCTTTCCCGTACCTGTTCTTCAAAATGAAAAAGGCCATAACATACATTATCTTTTTTATATTCCTCACCCAGGGTTTTCCATATTTGACTGCGGCTGTTCAGATCACACCAGGCATGATCTCCCTTTACACCTTTGGGCAGTTCAATTTTATCCAGCATTTTATTAGTCCATTTCTTCAGCCGGTAATCATACCCTATGAAGCAATCTTTTTCCTTATCAATGAACAGGGTATATAAAGGTCTTTTTCCGCCAGCATTCAAAATATCTGTAACAAAAAAAACAATTTTTAAGATATTTTCGTCCATTTCTGCCTGAATGAACAAACCAATTGGATATTTCATTCTCTCATAATCCATATTTCCGATAACTGGAATATCACTTTCTGCCGCCAGAAGCATCTCTTCCGATGGTTCCAATACCTTCATTTTTTTTAGCTTTCGTTTTTCCATCTAATTTGTCCTTTCCGAAGTTATTTTATAAATTCAGGGTTAACTGCTCAGCCTCATCCTTATGCGCATTTGCCGTAACCCACTCCTGTTGCAAAGCTTCAATCTGTTCGACAGAAAGTC
>NZ_JADPEX010000054.1:0-4140 GCF_015668065.1 Ruminococcus sp. 1001713B170207_170306_F1
CTGTTGATGGAAGCATTATACTACATTGGGACATTTTCCTTTATGGTATATTAGGACATTATCATAAATGGTTCATAACTTTATAATTTCCCTTTTCCCCCTCTTGACATCCGCTACAAACAAGAGTAATATGAACTACAACGCAATGGCGCGTTAGTGTGATAACGCCGCTATTGCATTTTTTTTTACCTCAAAATGAGGAAACACATAGGCAAAAGCTGGATGTGCAGTGATTAATGAGATTAACCAAGAGGAGGAAACAAACATGAAAAAGAGTTGTTTATGGAGAAAAATGACAAGTGGTCTTATGGCAGCAGCCGTTACTGTAACTGCAATGCCGGGACTTGGACTTACAATGGTACAGGCAGAAGAGAAGAAAACATTAAAGGTAGCAATGGAGTGCAGCTATGCACCATACAACTGGACACAGCCCGATGATTCCAACGGAGCAGTTCCGATTTCCGGAAGCTCTGATTACGCATATGGCTACGATGTTATGATGGCAAAGAAAATCTGCGACGAGCTGGGCTACGATCTGGAGATCGTAAAGCTTGACTGGGATTCCCTGGTACCAGCTGTTCAGTCTGGAAAGGTTGACTGTGTAATCGCAGGTCAGTCCATTACATCCGAACGTCAGCAGATGGTAGATTTCACAGAGCCATATTACTATGCATCCATTATTACCCTGGTAAAAAGTGACGGCGATTATGCAGATGCAAAAAGTGTGGCAGATCTGAAGGGTGTTACCTGTACTTCCCAGCAGAACACTATCTGGTATGATTCCTGCCTGCCGCAGATTGAAGACGCAAACATCCTTCCTGCACAGGAAAGTGCACCGGCCATGCTGGTTGCCCTGGAATCCGGAAAATGTGACGCCGTTGTAACGGATATGCCTACCGGAATGGCTGCATGCGTAGCTTATCCGGATTTCAAGCTTCTTGATTTCTCCGGCACAGACGGTGATTTTGAAGTATCCGACGAAGATATTAACATCGGTATTTCCGTACAGAAAGGCAACACTGAGCTTCTGGATGCCTTAAACAGCGTGCTGGATAAAATGACAGAGGACGATTACACCGAAATGATGGACGAGGCAATTTCCGTACAGCCACTGTCTGAGTGATGAAACTGCTCGACCTGTGAAACATAAAGTATAAAATACATGTCCGGGTATGAATTTAATAAAAAGATATGTGTGAAGAATTCCGAACAGACATGTACATATGTAAGATAGGAGATAAAAACTATGCTTCCTGAAACCTTCTGGGGCCGGATCCAGTATCTGCTCCAGCAATACGGCGCCTCCTTTTTATCAGGAGCCGGAAATACAATGATCATAGCCATTGTAGGCACCTTTTTAGGGTGCCTTATTGGCTTTATAGTTGGAATTATTCAAACAATTCCTGTAGATAAACGGGACTCCGCCGTTAAAAAGACACTGGTTGGATTTCTCAAATTTATTATGGCATGCTACGTGGAATTTTTCCGTGGCACCCCAATGATGGTACAGGCCATGTTTATCTATTACGGAAGTGCTTACCTGTTCAATATCAACATGTCCATGTGGTTTGCGGCATTTTTCGTAGTATCTATCAATACCGGAGCCTACATGGCAGAAACCGTCCGAGGCGGAATCCTTTCTGTTGACGAAGGTCAGACAGAAGCTGCAAAAGCAATCGGAATGACGCATGTACAGACTATGATGAACGTAATCCTTCCACAGGCATTGCGCAACATCATGCCTCAGATTGGCAACAACCTGATCATCAATATCAAGGATACCTGCGTTCTTTCCATTATTGGAATTGTAGAACTTTTCTACACAACAAAAGGCGTAGCCGGAGCCTATTATACTTACTTTGAATCCTTTACCATCGCTATGGTAATGTACTTTATCCTTACTTTTGTATGCTCCAGACTGCTCCGCTTGCTGGAACACAAGATGGAAGGTCCGCAGAATTATGACCTTGCCACAACGGATACACTGGCTCACACAAGTGGTCTGTATTCCTACCCTAAGAAGAAGGAGGAGAAATGATCATGAGTGAAAAAATCCTTGAAGTCAAGCATCTGGGAAAAGCATTTGGCAGCAATCAGGTACTGAGAGATATTGATTTTTCCGTAAGCCCGGGAGATGTGACGTGTATTATCGGACCGTCCGGTTCTGGTAAATCCACGCTTCTTCGCTGCCTGAATATGCTGGAAACTCCATCCACCGGAGAAATCAATTATCATGGAACTGACATCACCAGTAAGAACGTAAACGTTTCGGAATACCGTTCAAAGGTAGGTATGGTGTTCCAGAATTTTAACCTTTTTAACAACATGACTGCTCTGAAAAACTGCACCGTAGGTCAGGTAAAGGTTTTGAAAAAGAGCAAAGAAGAGGCAGAGAAAAAAGCTTTGTATTATCTGGAAAAAGTAGGTATGGCGCCGTACATCAACGCCAAACCCAAACAGCTTTCCGGAGGTCAGAAACAGCGTGTGGCAATCGCAAGAGCCCTTGCCATGGAGCCGGAAATTCTTCTTTTCGACGAGCCAACCTCCGCGCTGGATCCCCAGATGGTAGGCGAGGTTCTGGAGGTTATGAGAGACCTTGCACACGAAGGCCTGACCATGATCATCGTCACCCATGAGATGGCATTTGCCCGTGACGTTTCCAAGCGTGTAATCTTCATGGCAAATGGCGTTATCGTAGAAGACAGACCGCCGAAGGAACTGTTTGAGAATTCGAAAGACCCGCTGACAAAAGATTTCCTGAGCCGCTTCCGCAATGCATGAGCCGGAAAGTCGCTTTGCAGATGGGGATTCTGCATTTTTTATCCTTACTTCAATAAGTTAATGTTCACAGTGGCGGTAAATGTGTGCTATACTGGACAATAGATTGGGAAGCTACTGAGAAATTTTATATTTAACCGTAATTGAATTAAGGAGAATCCATGATTGAAATAGGAAAAAAACAGAAGCTTATTGTGGCAAAGACCGTAGATTTCGGTGTTTACCTTGCAGAAGATAAAAATGCAGGCCAGGAAGACAGAGTACTTCTTCCAGCCAAACAGGTTCCGGAAGGAACCAGAGAGGGCGATGCACTGGATGTATTTATTTACAAGGATTCCAGGGACCGTCTTATTGCAACCACCAGAGAACCACTTCTTCAGGTTGGACAGACTGCTGTTCTGAAAGTGCTTCAGGTAACCAAGATCGGTGCATTCCTGGATTGGGGCTTAGAGAAAGACCTGCTCCTTCCATACCATGAGCAGACCAGCCGTGTGCGGGAAGGACAGGAGTGCCTGGTAGCCCTTTATGTAGATAAGAGCAGCCGTCTCTGCGCCACCATGAAGGTATACCATTACCTTTCTACCAGAACCCCATATGTAACAGGTGATTCCGTAAAAGGGCGTGTCTACGAGATCAGCGATCGTTTCGGTGTTTTTGTAGCTGTTGATGACAAATATTCCGCCCTGATCCCAGCCAGAGAAGCCAGCGGCAAATACCGCCCGGGCGAAGTCCTCGACCTTCGCGTTTCTGAGGTGAAAGAGGATGGCAAGATGAACGTCACAGACCGTCAGAAAGCCTACATCCAGATTAACGAAGATGCCGAGAGCGTCCTTAGCATAATCGAAGAATTCGCCGGCGTCCTCCCCTTCGATGACAAAGCCTCACCAGAAGTGATCAAACGCGAATTCGGTCTCAGCAAGAATGCCTTTAAACGTGCTGTGGGACACCTTCTGAAAGAAGGGAAGATTGAGATTAAGGACAAACGCATCTACAAGAAATAATGGAATCTGATACACCCTTTATTGGAAAATAATAAAACCTGCATACCATATTGGAATACCCAAAATATGGTATGCAGGTTTTTTCTCTAAAACACGAACGGGTGTTTACCGGGGCTTGAACTTGTGTTAAACTATTTATTAATCATACTTGCTATTTAATTGGTTGGTCGTTATCCCGGACGCGATTTCACAATGTATATTCACCGCCGCGCGTCGCAACGTTCTGGCAAGCTAATGACTAACTACGACTAAGACGCTCAGGAGAACCTTCGCGCCTAAGTCTTCGTAAGTCATGGATCTCGCCTCCACTAAAACCGCTCCTGAAATGCGCGGCTTGCGAATATACATTGCAAAATCGCTG
>NZ_JADPEX010000055.1:0-3967 GCF_015668065.1 Ruminococcus sp. 1001713B170207_170306_F1
ACGCAAATAGAAACACTGGAAAAATCTAAGAATACTGAACGTATCTCGGCATAACATCTATCTCGTCATAAGGTGGATTATGCCGAGCTCGGCATAAACCGCCCTGTCCGGCACCGAATTCGTTAACATAAAATTCTCCATTCTTAAGAATACCTGCTTTGAGCATCTTTTCTACCAGTCGGAGCACACTGTTATCTGTAATTCGTGATGAAATAAATTTCATTATCCAGTCATGATTCAAATTATCAAAGAAGCCTTTTATATCGGCATCCAGTATATAATTCGTCTTATGTCCTTCAATCATGTCATTTAGTTTTCTTATAGCTCCATGGCAGTTGCGGTTTGGTCTGAAGCCGCACATATTGCTGTAGAAATGGGGCTCAAAGACCGATTCCAAAACTTTCCTAAGTGCTTCCTGAACCAGTTTATCTTCATATGAATAGATACTAAGAGGTCTGGTTTTACCATTCTCTTTTGGTATTTCCACTTTACGTGCTGGTTTAGGTCGATAACTTTTATTCTTAAGCTTCTCC
Source organism: Ruminococcus sp. 1001713B170207_170306_F1 (assembly GCF_015668065.1). NCBI lineage: Bacteria > Bacillati > Bacillota > Clostridia > Eubacteriales > Oscillospiraceae > Ruminococcus > Ruminococcus sp. 1001713B170207_170306_F1. Next base: position 534 of record NZ_JADPEX010000055.1, read on the forward strand.
ACTAGCTGTTTTAGATTGTTATCAAGATTTGAGTTATATTCTTCTTTTGAAATGCCATCAATCCCGACCGCTTTTCTGCCATCCATTTTGTAGTGGCATTCTTTAAGCATCTCAATGTTAATCAAATGCCCAATAGAATTAAATTTCATTTCTGGATGTTGTTTTGATAATTCTGAGATTCTCTCAAGTTTTGTTGTCATTATTTGTCCTACCTCTGAGTGTAGATAATGTTTCCCTTTTGATATGATGTCGTGTGGCTGGATATATGTTATCCGTTCTCGACTTCCCTCCAGTGGCATTACCCACCTTCATTAGTACTATTCGGCCATCCGACTACCTATACTCCATTTGATTTCCTTTTCTCATTCGTACGTCATACCTGTTAACACAGGAAAGTATAGGTTCTCCCCAGGTAACATACAGACATTGTAAAACATGGCTGGCTCTCAGACTCCGCCGTAGCATATGCTTCCTAACCCAAACAGAAACATACGTATTGTCTTCCGCCCGAAAGAAAACGTCGACCTACGGGTTACGTAGATTTCGGAGCTCAATCACTTTCAGCCCTATTTCCTAACTGTTTACACTTAGAATACATCGTTACCTCTGTATCCCCAAAACTCGCTACCAGTGGTGCGGCTACACCTTACTGGATGAGATTTCCACTCATTAATCTGTATGCCCTTCTGGGCGTACCCTTCGTCCTGCCTGCCCATAACCAGGGTGTCAGCTATGCTCCTTAACGGGGTCATGTGCCCCATGGTGACTATTTCTGCCGACTACTGGCTCATTCTTTGTATTGTTGATTACTGACTTGCTTCCTGTACCAGCACTGTGAGCAGTGGACGTTATCTGTTACATTCTGCTTGATTCAGTGGCTGTCCACATGACAGCCTCCACTATAGTTACTTGTCTTTCTTACGCAGCCTGTAGATAAACTGCCGGTCTCTTGATGTCACTGACCATTTTTTTCGGATCATAATCCACACCTTTAGTCAGCATCGCATAAAAGACACGTATCAACTTGGCTGCAATCGCCATAAGTGACTGCATTTTTTTCAACGGATTCAGCCTTCTGGTTGTGTAATAATTATGGAGTTCCCTGAACTCCTGGTTCTTCGACACAAGTGACATTGCAACCTCAAAGAGCAGATATCTGAGTCTCTTTCGACCTCGTCTGCTTATTGTTGTCTCGCCTTTGTGCTTTCCCGAACTATTTTCAACCAATGCCAATCCTGCAAGCTTCTGCAGTTCCTTCGGATTATTGAAGCGGCTGATATCACCTACTTCTGCAAGGAACCCTGACACTGTCCTGATTCCCACTCCTTTGATCTCTAACAGCTTTTCAGCCATCGGAATCTTTCTTACCAGTTCTTCAATTAGAACCATAACTTCTTGTAGACGCGTATTTCTGGATTCATAGTCCTCCAGAAGCATTCGGATTTCCATTCTTGCAGACACCGCACCTTCTTTGCTTCCAACGCTGTGCTCTGCAGCTTCTATCAGGGTCTTTGCCCTCGCTTTTCCAACTGCTCTTAACTTCGCATCACGCCAGATCTGGTTCACTCCATCGATACCTAACGTCAGGATATCTTCAGGGAGTGGTGCTGTTTTAAGGATGAGTATTCCGCTCTTGGCATCCGGCTTTCCATATACCGTCTTATATTCAGGAAAATATATATTGAACCAACGACTGATCCTGTTTTGAATTCTTGTAAGTTCCGCCTGTAACTGGAATCTTATGTTTGATGCTGTTCTAAGATCAGCGTAAACACCATCCGGCAGGTATGGGATCATGTAACGTCCCTCTCTAACTAATCCTGCTATAACTTTCGGATCCTTACGGTCATTTTTAGTTGGATTATTGTCGTCGAGTTCTTTTGATTTTTTCACATGGTGAGGATTTACAAGAACCGGTTTCATTTCATTATCCTGTAGAAACTTTCCAAGATTGAACCAGTAGTGCCCGGTCGGTTCCATACCTAGAACCACCTTATCCTTCTCATGTCTTTCTTTGATGTCCAGGATCCATTCCTTAAATGTCACAAATCCAGCCTCTGTGTTGCTAAACTTAAATGGCTTCTTCGAATACTCGATTCCTCTGTAATCAAAAGCTCTGGCATAGTGCGTTTCACTTCCGACATCAATTCCGAGTACCAAAGTTTTTTCTGTAATAGCTTCAATTTTTGCGTTCTGTGTGTTAGACTTCATTGTAAATACCTCTCTGTATAATAAGATTTTTACTAACCTGCCAGTCAGTAGTCTTATTGTACTCTGAGGTATTTTTAATTTTCAACATCCACGTTTTTTATTATACAGGAAGCTCCATATACGAAATTCTTCTATTAGTTGTCCTATAATATTTTCCTTCATACTCAATCACTTCTTCCAATTCCCCTGGCAGTGTATCTAAAATTTCTACTCCAGAATTGAATTCACAGTTTTCTGTTTTCATCTGCTTATTACCGGTATCAACTGAAATAATCATTTGTTTTTTCTCCCTTCAAAACCAAATGTAAAATTACTATACGCCTTGTATGCGTCTCTGCAATTTCACTATAGTGATTTTGGAAAATCTGTGTCAATAGGATTTCTGAAATAGTTATTTTTCTTCATAATCTTTGCATATCAGTTTTAATATGCGCTCGCTTTCCCCTTCATAGCCCCATAATATGCTTCCAACAGCTTCAAAAGCCTGTTCTCTCCAACGGAAGTATGTAGTTCTATGGATTCTGGTATATTGCGGAAAATGAGGCTCCAATTTATCTAATATTTCTTCTACATTTTCCAGTTTTGTTGAGGATAGATAGCTGTAATAGAGCACCCAATAGTATCGCTCGCCTTGCGGATGATACCTTCGCATAAGATCGACTGCTTCATCAATTAAACGTAGATACTGGTTTGATCGGCTGATTGCCTCTACCCGTTCTTTCTCGGATGCTAAATCTCTTTCCACATCCATTCCAGCCTGATAAATGGTGTCTAAGAATTCATCCACATCTGTGCCATACTCCATATGGAATCTTCTTTTTACCTGGCTGATTTTAATTTGCATTTGCCAGTTTACCACCCGGTATATCTTAAATAACTTTATTACATCATGATATGCGGTATTATCTTCCCCCTTATACTCCTTTGAAATTACTCCTGATCTTCCCCTTGCCACAGCTTTGTCTCATCCTTTCTTTTTTCATTTAGTTTTCTAAATGCCTCATCCATCTCATCGTCCATTTTTTCAGCTCTAACAAGGCAGCAATACATTAGTACAATAACCACTGCCAGCAAGGCCAAGAAAAAGAGCCAAAAATGCCACATTTTCGCTTCCTCCGTTTCTGAATTATAGAGTGGTACTATACTCTCCTCATATAATCAAGTGTTTTTTATTGAAAATTCAAGGTTTTTCAACCTTTCATATCTCAGTGAATAAGCCACAG
>NZ_JADPEX010000056.1:0-3450 GCF_015668065.1 Ruminococcus sp. 1001713B170207_170306_F1
TCCACCTTATGACGAGATAGATGTTATGCCGAGATACGTTCAGTATTCTTAGATTTTTCCAGTGTTTCTATTTGCGTAACTCGGCATAATAATTCTCTACTTTAAGGAATTTAAAAACTGTAAAAGATCTTTATCTTTGTTCCAGTCAGGAAAATCTCTTTCCTCAGTAACTTTTGGAGCAAGTGCATTTACCGCATCATTTTTCAGACGATTATCAGCTCTCACGTAAACCATCGTCGTAGAAATATCCTCATGTCCGAGGAAATCTCTGATATAGACGATATTGATACCGGCTTCCAACATATGCATTGCTTTTGAATGACGGAACATATGACAATGTACATGTTCTGGGAATGTTGCATCTTTTTTGCGGATCGCATCTACATATTTTTTTATGATATAAGAGATACCATCGCGGTCAATCTTTCGATGATAACGGTTAGTGATCAAAAAATCGGTTCCTACAGCGTATGAACGGTACCGGCTAAGATAGTTTTCGACAAGTTTTGCTGTTGCGTCTGCTATCACGACTGTACGATATTTGTTGCCTTTTCCGTGTAATCTTACGGTTGCAACAGAACCTAACGATATATCGGCTATCGTAATATCGCATAATTCCTGAACTCTGCACCCACTGTCATACAAAAGTGTCAGGATCACCCTGTGTCGGAAACCGGTATGGGAATTAACATCCGGACTGTTTATAAGTGATGACATCTGTTCCACAGTCAGGAAAGATACTTCTTTCGGTGCAGCCTTTTTTGCCCTGATCCCGGAGACATTCTGTAAAGGGGCAATGTACTCGATATGTTCCAGCTGTGCATAATCACTGAATGCTTTCAATGCAGCCAGCCGTTGATTTGCTGCAGTTATACCAGCCCCGTTGTTCCGGTACCATTCCAGGAATTCAATCACCAGTTCACGTTTGAAGTCCCTGATATAAAAAGAATTCGGAGAGGTTTCTTTTTCTTCTTTTAAAAACCGAAGGAACAGTTTCAAAGTGTCTCTGTAACTGAGAATGGTATTCCTGGAATAACATCTATGATGCGGCAGATAGTCCGTTAAAAATCCTGTGACCAGACAGGCAAAATCAGTAGAATTCGTGTTCATTGATAACTGCCTCCCTGATCAGATCAGGAAAAGATTCCATCATCCGTTCTTTTATATATGGAAAACGTTCCGCCGTAAGTTTTAGATAATACGCTGTTTCCTCAAAACTTTCATGTCCAAGCATTGTACGCATATATGGAAGATACGCAATCAGGTCTTTTCCTTCATCGCTCCATTTGCGGAGAAGATTTACGCAATAAGTATGGCGGAAGTCATGGATACGGGGACCTTTTCCAGTGTGAGAGATCCCAGCCTGTTCCAGATAGCGCCTGAAATTTTTATATACATTTCCTAAAGTCATCGGTCTTCCCGGAAGCAGCATAAAGAAATATTCATCATCGGATGAATGGACATGGATCTTTTCTTTTAATTCCTTACACTTATCCATAAGTAAAGGATGGATCGGGACATACCGCTCTTTATGATTTTTGGCCTCGTGAACAGTGATATACCCTTCTCCGAAGTTAATATCACGGATTCTGGCAAGGCGCAGCTCCGAAACACGCATCCCACTGGTGTACAGGATACGGAAAAAGACCGGCATCACATCAGCACGATACGGGCAGGAATCCGGCACCGACTGACTTTTGTCAACTGCATCAAAAAAACTTTGAAGTTCTTCATCTGTGTAAATATGTGCATCGTATCTGCTCCTTTTCCGGGTGATTCCTTTCGGTGGAATATATGCAGGAATCCCGATATCGTTGAGATATCTGCAGAAAACCCGCATGACACTGATACGGCTTGCCTGATTTGTGACTGTCTCATAAGTTCTTTTTCTGCACCATAGATCACAAAGTTCTTTAGAGATACGCTTTTCGGAAAGATTGTTTTCGCATAAAAAGGTGTCAATGCGTCGCAGAGAACCTGCCTCTGCTCTATAAGAGAATCCAAGTGCGCGTTTTAATGCTATAAGATCATGGATCTCCTCTTGAAAAATGCTGTTATAAATCTCTTTATCCATGGCGAAATCCCTCCGGTGAAAGCACACATTCGGCCAGTTTCTGTAGGTCTGTCTTCAGATAAACAGCCGTTACATCAGAGTTAGAGTGCCCAAGGATATCTGTAATGACCGGAAGCGGTGTCTCCATTTCCAGCAGCATGGAGCCGGCAGAATGTCTTAAGGAATGAAAGCCGGAGTGCTTTTTTGTACGCTGGTCGATACCTGCTTTCCTCATGTATCTTACAAGCTGTTGATGCATATGGTTTTCATTGCCGATAGGATCAAATGGCGGCATATGTTTCAGGAACACCTGATCCGATTCGTAGTACTGAGGTCGCCCATTTTTGATATAATCGATCACCGCCCAGCCTACAGCATCAGGTATTGGCAGAGTTAATGGTTTATGTGTTTTATGCTGTATGAGGGACAGTTTTTTATCTTCCCAGTTAAAGTTTTGGAAACGCAGGTTTTTGATATCTCCAATCCGAAGACCAAGAACACATGCAAGAAGGATCATTGCATAGTCACGTTTTCCGATAGGGCTGTTCCGGTCAATGACCGAAAGCATTGCTTTCAGTTCATCAAGTTTCCATGCAGAAGGTATTTTGGCACTTTTGGAAACAGCAGGCATATGGATCTTTTCAGCATAATCAGCGGAGAGTATCCCGATAGAATAAATAAAACGCAGAAAATGTCTGATCCCGCAAACATTCTGTTCTATGGTCTTAAAACTATACCCTGCCAGCGTTTTCAGATAAGAATTGCAAACATCCATAGTGATATTTTCTGTAGTTCCAATCTTCCTCTGCTGAAGATAGTCCATAAAAGCCCTGGAAATCCCTTTATAATGTCCGATTGTACTTGCTGACAGTTCCGTAGAATTCAGGAAATCTAAATAATCCGTATATAAATTTAAATAGTACGCATTCAGCGTAATAGGATTTTTTGCGGCATAGTATCTTCTGGTAAGCACCTGATGCAAACGGTAATCTTCCAGCATATGCACAACACGGAGCAATTGGACTCTCTGTTGGGAAAGCGTTCCATTATTATATTTCGTAATGAAGCCGTATTGTTTTTCGAGATATTTAAGTCCCCGTTCCATATCGTATTCGGTATTTCCGTATTCTTCCGTAAGAAAGCACTGGATCTTATTCCATTCACCTTCATAAAAGCGGATAGTTGCAGAAGAATAGTTGTTTTCCTGCAACAGTTGTTTTAGTCCTTCTGTAATCATTTCAAAATTCATGAGTTTCTGACTCCTTTCTTTTTTTATGATTACAGAATAACAAAGTGTAGCATTTTTGCTTGTATTATGCCGAGATAAATTTAAAGAAATCCCGTATTTACGCAGATAATCAGCGTTAACTCGTCATAACGTTTATCTCGTCATAAGG
>NZ_JADPEX010000057.1:0-3330 GCF_015668065.1 Ruminococcus sp. 1001713B170207_170306_F1
TTCCTTATCGTTGCCTGCCAGCGTCCAGACGCAAAGTATTTCTCGGACGGTATCAGAGATAACTTCAATTTCCGTGTGGGACTTGGGCGTATCAGCGAATTAGGTTACGGTATGCTGTTTGGTTCAGATGTGAAAAAGCAGTTTTTTCAGAAGCGTATCAAGGGGCGTGGATATTGTGATGTGGGAACAAGCGTTATAAGTGAGTTTTACACGCCTTTAGTCCCGAAAGGACATGATTTTTTGCAGACTATCGGCTCTCTTGCACAAGCAAGGCAGGACGGGACGGCGACGTGCGAAGCGAAAGGCGACGGCACGGACTAGCCGTTGCTGGTGTGGCGTTAGCCACGCCAGCAGGTAAAACCCCTCGGTATCTAACAGAGGGGTACGTTTGCAAATAGACAATAGACGAAAAACATAGGAAACATAAGGCTTCTGGCATGATTTCCTAGCAAAATTCAGTTGTGAAGTCGCCTTAAAAAACTTCACACTTGACAGATTGGGGGTATGGTTCTGAATGAAGAACAATGGATAAAAGAATTACGGGAGAAACGAATTGTTTACGGCATCTCACAAGGCAGGCTGGCGGTGGCTTCTGGTATCACAAGAGAATATCTCAATAAGATAGAAAGCGGAAAAATGAAGCCGTCAAAGGAGCTTTTGGAAACTCTGCATAAAGAACTGGCAAGGTTCAATCCAGAAGCACCGCTTACCATGCTGTTTGATTATGTGAAAATTCGTTTTCCCACGCTGGATATACAGCATATCATCAAAGACATATTAAAACTGAATATCAACTATATGCTCCATGAAGATTACGGACATTACAGTTATACGGAGCATTACTCTTTAGGGGACATCTTTATCTATACGTCGGCTGACGAAGAAAAAGGTGTCCTTTTAGAGTTAAAGGGGCGTGGTTGCAGACAGTTTGAAAGTTACCTGCTGGCACAGCAAAGAAGCTGGTATGACTTTCTCATGGACGCACTTATAGACGGTGGCGTGATGAAGCGTATCGACCTTGCTATCAACGACCATACGGGAATTTTGGATATTCCAGAGCTTGCGGAAAAATGCAGGAAACGGGAATATATCGGAAAGTCCAGAAGTTATAAGTTTTACCAGTCGGGCGAGCTTATCAAGCACAGAGAGGACGACAGAGAATATATGGGGCGTACCCTTTATCTTGGTTCGCTGAAATCTGATGTATATTTCTGTATCTATGAAAAGGACTATGAGCAGTACGTCAAGCTGGGGACACCTCTGGAAGAAGCCGACATTATCAATCGTTTTGAGATACGGCTTCGCAATGAACGTGCCTATTATGCAGTACGAGATTTGCTGACGTATTATGACGCAGAACAGACCGCCTTTTCTATCATCAATCAGTATGTACGATTTGTTGATGAAGAACCCGACAAGCGAAAAAATGACTGGAAACTCAATGACCGCTGGGCTTGGTTTATCGGCGATAACAGACAGAGCTTGAAGCTGACGACAAAGCCAGAGCCTTACACCTTAGACCGTACATTGCGTTGGGTACAAAGGCAGGTAGCACCGACCTTAAAAATGCTGAAAAAGATTGATAAGGGAAACGGTACAGACTACATGGAAACAATCGAACAGCAGGCAAAGCTCACAGAAAAGCATGAAATGATAATCAAACAGCAGACGACCCCTGCAAAAGATTTGGTGGAAAGTTAGGAGTGATAAAAATGTGGGTATTATTAAAAGACTTCCTGCTGGTATCTATGGGAATGGGTATCGGCGTAGTCTTGATGTGTATTTTGAATGTCGGCAAAGAAGCTGACTATGAAATGAAACAATTAAAAGAAAGCGAGGACAAATAACATGAATTTCGGGCAAAATTTGTATCAATGGTTTTTAAGCAACGCACAGAGCTTAGTGCTTATGGCGATTGTAGTTATCGGTATCTACTTAGGTTTCAAGCGTGAGTTTTCCAAACTTATCGGCTTCTTGGTAGTTGCCTTGATTGCTGTCGGTTTGGTATTCAATGCTGGCGGTGTGAAAGATGTACTGTTAGAGCTGTTCAATAAGATTATCGGTGCATAAAATTTTATTGTGGTGTTGGTATGAGAATGGTATAATATGGATATGAAGAAAACGGCAAATTAAAATTTGTTGAAAGGAGTAAACAACTATGAAAATGTCAAAAGAAAAAATTGATATAAGCATGTTTGCCCCATGCGGAATGAATTGTAAGGTTTGTTATAAGCACTGTTACAATAAAAAACCTTGTTCTGGGTGCTTGAATAGTGATAAAGGGAAACCAGAACATTGTCGTAAATGCAAAATAAAGGATTGCATCAAAGGAAAATCGTTATCCTATTGTTTTGAATGTGCTGAATATCCATGTAAGTTGATTAAAAATCTTGAAAAAAGCTATAATAAACGGTATCAAGCAAGTCTTATAGAAAATAGCCGTTTTGTTCAAGGACATGGTTTGGAACATTTCATGGAACAGCAGAAAATAAAATATACTTGTCCTAAATGCGGTGGCATTATTTCTATTCACGATAAAGAATGTAGCGAGTGTCAAGAAAAAATGAAATAACAAAATTTCAGTTTATAGAACTAAGAAAATTAGAATTGATGGAGGGATATATTATGATAGGCTTTAGTATAATGATGTGGTTCTGTTCTGCTCTTCTCATATTTGTTAGTTTTTCTCTATTAAAAGGAAATTATTCTTCTGTTCATGGCAAAGTATTTGAAACCACAAACGACAGAAAAGGATATGCAAAAGCATTAGGAAAGCCTGTTTTATTGATAGGAATTTGTCTTTTGTTCTCTGGAGTGATTGCAGTTATATTACCGAAAGATTATGCTATTTCTATTGCAGTTATATTTATATTATTTATAGCTGTTATTTGTAGTATATGGCTGTATAAGATTCAAAAAAGATTTTCGTAAATCCCAGTTTGACAATTTCATATCCATACACACAAAGCAGTTAGTCTTAGGATTGACTGCTTTTTTCTTACCAAAATTTCAGATTGGAGTGATGAAATGAGCGATATTTTTAAGGATATGCAGTCAAAAGTCGGCTGTGATTATATTTCTGACCTGCCCTCTTACAAGCGTAAGGTATGGCATGAAATGAAACGACTGAACCCTGCCGACTATGAAGAAAGACAGTTAGAAGATTTTTCAAAGTATGTGTTTGGTATGCCGTACCAGACCATAAAAGATGTGATGAAACAACAGAAAGGACGTGAGGAACAATGCAGGAAACAAGGGTGCTGGTGGAAACGAGAGGAACAACTGGCGAAGAAACAATATCATACTGGTTTGAACTGCCGATAGATGTTG
>NZ_JADPEX010000058.1:0-2898 GCF_015668065.1 Ruminococcus sp. 1001713B170207_170306_F1
CACTTCCACCCCTGCCCTATCTACCTCGTCGTCTTCAAGGGGGTTTACTTCTTTCGAATGGGACATCTCATCTTGAGGGGGGCTTCACGCTTAGATGCCTTCAGCGTTTATCCCTTCCGGACTTGGCTACCCGGCCGTAGACTTGGCAGTCTAACCGGTACACCAGCGGTCCGTCCATCCCGGTCCTCTCGTACTAAGGACAGCTCCTCTCAGATATCCTACGCCCACGCCGGATAGGGACCGAACTGTCTCACGACGTTCTGAACCCAGCTCGCGTACCGCTTTAATGGGCGAACAGCCCAACCCTTGGGACCTACTACAGCCCCAGGATGCGATGAGCCGACATCGAGGTGCCAAACCACTCCGTCGATGTGAACTCTTGGGAGTGATAAGCCTGTTATCCCCAGGGTAGCTTTTATCCGTTGAGCGATGGCATTCCCACTTAATACCACCGGATCACTAAGCCCTACTTTCGTACCTGCTCCACCCGTCGGTGTCGCAGTCAAGCTCCCTTCTGCCTTTGCACTCTTCGAATGGTTTCCGTCCATTCTGAGGGAACCTTTGGGCGCCTCCGATACCCTTTCGGAGGCGACCGCCCCAGTCAAACTCCCCGTCTGGCATTGTCCCACCGCCGGTTCACGGCGGCTGGTTAGAAGCCCAGTACTGCAAGGGTGGTATCCCAACAGCGGCTCCGCAGCAACTGGCGTTACTGCTTCCTAGCCTCCCACCTATCCTGTACATGCAATACCGGACCCCAGTACCAAACTGGAGTAAAGCTCCATGGGGTCTTTCCGTCCTGGCGCAGGTAACCAGCATCTTCACTGGTACTTCAATTTCACCGGATGCATTGTCGAGACAGCGCTCAAATCATTACGCCTTTCGTGCGGGTCGGAACTTACCCGACAAGGAATTTCGCTACCTTAGGACCGTTATAGTTACGGCCGCCGTTTACTGGGGCTTAAATTCAAAGCTTCGCGTTTCCGCTAACCTCTCCTCTTAACCTTCCAGCACCGGGCAGGCGTCAGCCCATATACCTCACCTTTCGGTTTCGCATAGACCTGTGTTTTTGCTAAACAGTTGCTTGAGCCTATTCTCTGCGGCCACTTCTCAGTGGCACCCCTTCTCCCGAAGTTACGGGGTCATTTTGCCGAGTTCCTTGACAATGCTTCTTCCGCCGGCCTTAGGATTCTCTCCTCATCCACCTGTGTCGGTTTACGGTACGGGTACGGTATAAACAATAGCGGCTTTTCTTGACGCATGGCTCACGGACTTCGCTACTTGTATTTCGCTCCGCATCACAGCTTCCCATTGACACCCGGATTTGCCTGAGTGTCTGGTACCCTGCTTGCACCGGGCTTTCCATTCCCGGCTTCCGCTTTCCTTACGTGTCCCCACAGTTCTGTCATACCGCAGTACAGGAATCTCCACCTGTTGTCCATCGGCTACGACTCTCGTCCTCGCCTTAGGCCCCGACTTACCCAGGGCAGATCAGCTTTACCCTGGAAACCTTGGATATTCGGCCTAAAGGATTCTCACCTTTATCTCGCTACTCATTCCGGCATTCTCTCTTCCATGCAGTCCACAGCTCCTTACGGTACTGCTTCGTTCCGCATGCAATGCTCCTCTACCGATCCTTGCGGATCCCTTAGTTTCGGTGGTACGTTTCAGCCCCGGACATTTTCGGCGCAGGGCCTCTCGACCAGTGAGCTATTACGCACTCTTTGAATGAATGGCTGCTTCTGAGCCAACATCCTGGTTGTCTTCGAGACCCCACATCCTTTTCCACTTAACGTACACTTTGGGACCTTAACTGAAGGTCTGGGCTCTTTCCCTTTTGACTGCCCAACTTATCTCGTGCAGTCTGACTCCCGGTCCTGTCTACATGGCATTCGGAGTTTGATATTCTTCGGTAGGCTTTGACGCCCCCTAGGAAATTCAGTGCTCTACCTCCACAAGACTCATGACCGAGGCTAGCCCTAAAGCTATTTCGAGGAGAACCAGCTATCTCCGGGTTCGATTGGAATTTCTCCCCTACCCACACCTCATCCCCACCCTTTTCAACGGATGTGGGTCCGGACCTCCACTGCCTCTTACGGCAGCTTCATCCTGGACATGGGTAGATCACCCGGTTTCGGGTCTACTCCTACTGACTTAAGGCCCTGTTAAGACTTGGTTTCCCTACGGCTCCGTCCCTTAAGGACTTAACCTTGCCAGTAAGCGTAACTCGCCGGACCGTTCTACAAAAAGTACGCGGTTGCACGCATAAGGTGCTCCCACAGCTTGTAGACACAGGGTTTCAGGTTCTCTTTCACTCCCCTCCCGGGGTCCTTTTCACCTTTCCTTCACAGTACTATGCGCTATCGGTCACTAAGTAGTATTTAGCCTTAGGGGGTGGTCCCCCTGACTTCCCACAAGGTTTCTCGTGTCTCGTGGTACTCTGGATCCTGCTCAGTCTCATCTGCTTTCACATACGGGGCTTTCACCCTCTTCGGCCGGCTTTCCCAAAACCGTTCTGTTAGCTTCCGAGAATCTTAAATGCAGTCCGTAACCCCGGAATGCACGCATTCCGGTTTAGGCTCTTCCGCGTTCGCTCGCCGCTACTTGCAGAATCGAGTTTTCTTTCTTTTCCTCCGGGTACTTAGATGTTTCAGTTCCCCGGGTTCCCTTCCATACGTTATGGATTGGCGTATGGATGACAGAGGTGTGCTCTGCCGGGTTTCCCCATTCAGAGATCTCCGGATCAAAGGATATTTGCTCCTCCCCGAAGCTTATCGCAGCTTATCACGTCTTTCTTCGGCTCTTAGTGCCAAGGCATCCGCCCTGTGCCCTTATTGCTTGACCTTTCGCTCATCACCCTAGCGTAGGTGATGCGGTCTTTTGATTCTCATTGTTGATCTT
>NZ_JADPEX010000059.1:0-2565 GCF_015668065.1 Ruminococcus sp. 1001713B170207_170306_F1
ACAAACTGTTAAGGAAACAATCGGAGTTGGTGTAAACGAAAAAGCAGCCTTGAGTTCTGATAAAAACTGCCCTTTCGTTTACATCAATTTCGATTTTACCTTGGTGAACAAAGTCGCGTCCCTTTAGCCGATAGCTATGGGGATTCAATCGTTGCTCTTTTCCTTAAGTTTATCATACTGGGTGTTTTGGTAAAAGTTTTTTTATTCAAGAAATCAATTTTAGGCATGACAAACAAACCTCCTATGCGGAAGTCATTTATTCTATGCAATTGTAGATTTTAACATATCATATGTGCATGAAAAGAAGAACTGTATTTATCTTTGCGGGGTGATACCATATTCCCTCCGCAAGAAGAACATTTGCATACATCAATGTGATACAAAACCTTTATCATTTCTACTGCATTTAGATTTTTTAATGTAGAAATGTATTTCTTGCATCCAAGCAGGTTTCTGCAGAGAGTTATCTTTTTTCTCTTGTTTCTACATGATAGCAGACCATAGTGCCGGATTCTGACAAATCGTTTGGGTGGAACATGCATCATGAATCGACGGATGAATTCTTCTCCTGAAATTGTTTTCTCTTTCCAGTGGCCTTCGTTTTTATAGTCTTTTACTGCATATGTAACTGTCGTATCCGTCATGGATTTGATTCGATGATTACTGATTGCTATCCTGTGGGTATATTTTCCAAGATAATTGATAACCGACTGTGCACCATTGAAAGTTTCTTTACAGTAAGTGACCCAGTTCTTTTCATAACACTTATCAAGAAGTTCTTTAAAACGATAGCTGTTCTGATATTTCTCTGCTGTACCATGAAATTTAAGCTTAGAATCATTCCACAGGCTTTTTAACTCATCCAGATATTTTCCACGGAACACTTTTGAGATGACACCATATGGGAGAAAAAAATTTCCACCTGTGTCTTTCCATTTATTTTCATCATCAAGCCCACCTCCAAGAACAATGGTATGAATATGAGGATGATAATTCATTGCAGAGCCCCAGGTATGAAGAATGCAGATATACCCTATATCAGCTCCCAGATACTTTGCATCTTTTGACAATTCATTCAATGTGGCTGAAGCAGCATGATACAGTGCATCATATAACAGCTTCTGGTTGCTGTAAATAATGGAATTCAATTCCTCAGGAACTGTGAATACTACATGATAATAGGGTGCATCCAATACGTTCTCTTTTTGTGCATCAATCCATTTCTCTTTCGGAAACTCCTGGCACATGGGACAGCATCTGCTTCTGCAGGAGTTGTTGTGAACACTGATACATCCGCAGTCCTCACAAACACTGATGTTTACACCAAAAACTCCTGTTTTACAGTTTCTGATGTGATAAGCCGTTTTTCTGTGATGAGCAGGAGGGTTACTCCTCTTTTCATAGGAAGGATAGAACCGTTCAAATACATCCTGTATCGTACATGATTTATCCATAATCATTCACCACCCATCTCATCAAATGGGCTTTTAATACCAAGCAGAGTTTTATTGCTTACATGCAGATAAATCTCTGTTGATTTTGGATCACGATGTCCCAAAAGAGCCTGAATATATTTTATATCGCAGCCTGATTCAAACAGATGACTTGCAAAACTATGATGCAAACAATGTGTGGAGACGTGTTTTTGAATGCCTGCTCTTTCGGCGCTTTCACGAAAAAACTGAATGACACTATCTTTTGTAAGATAATCCCCTGTCCATGAACTTGGGAACAGAATCCCTCTTGGCCTGCCACATTGAAACCAGTATTCTGTCAATATTTCAAGCGTCCGGTCTGCAAGCAAAGTATAACGGTCAGATCGGCTTTTTCCATCGCGGATGTGTATGGTTTTGTTCGTGCGTGAAATATCATCATAATGAAGGTGTGTGACTTCTGAAACACGAAGTCCACCTGAATACATAGTAGCGATCATAGCTTTATGCTTCAGATTTGGTGTAGCATCAAGAATAGCTGATATTTCTGCTTTTGTAAGCACCGCTGGTAACTTTCTGTCCCTTTTCATACGAGGTATGTCATCATCATCCCAATTCATCTTCAATACTTTTTTGTAAAAGAAGCGGATTCCTGAATGGTAGTGATTGTATGTTTCTGGTGAAATCCCGGAAAGTTTCTTTTCAGTTAGGAATGTATCAACATCGTCAGTTGTTAATGCATCTATATCCTTGGCTGTGTGGTTCAAAAAATGAGCAACACTGGTACAGTATGCATGAATTGTGGAATCCTTGAGATTCCGTTTATTCGCAGCAGATCTAATCTGATTAAAAATTTCTTCGTACATAATAAAATCCTCCATGTAAAGTAAATCGTAAATGTATAAACACTGCTTACATGGAGGAGCATTAGCATAATAAAACTGCTTGCCAGAAAGGCAGCTCAATGGTATTCTTATCATAGGCAGTGGGGATGTCGATCCTGTTTGATTGTTGGTTGTGGTGACTTAACAATACTACTTGTAGGACTTGGTTTCCACTGCTTTTTATTAAAGTGTAAAGAAAAACTGCGCCATAGCCTTGGCAGGCCATCGCGCAGCGATTTTGTTCAACT
>NZ_JADPEX010000005.1:0-147572 GCF_015668065.1 Ruminococcus sp. 1001713B170207_170306_F1
CTGTTGATGGAAGCATTATACTACATTGGGACATTTTCCTTTATGGTATATTAGGACATTATCATAAATGGTTCATAAACACATTAAATAGCAAAAAAAGTGGATTGACAAAGCCAAAAAAATGATATATTATATACCATATTTTTGAATAAGAATTTGTTTTGACAAAGGCGTCAAAGAGAAATGGATAGGTTAAGTGCCCCCTAATCCTCCTCTTTGACGCCTTTTTTACATATTAGAACACATTAAAAGCAATTGGAGGAGGAAATCGAAAGATGGCAGTAAAATACGTTTTTGTCACTGGCGGTGTTGTGTCAGGACTGGGAAAGGGAATCACAGCAGCTTCACTTGGGCGACTTTTAAAGGCAAGAGGTTTTCAGGTCACAATGCAGAAATTTGACCCTTACATCAACATTGATCCCGGAACCATGAACCCTATTCAGCATGGAGAAGTCTTCGTAACAGACGATGGAACTGAGACCGACCTGGATCTTGGCCATTATGAACGATTCATTGATGAAAGCCTGGATAAAAATTCCAATGTAACTACCGGAAAAATTTATTGGTCCGTTTTACAAAAAGAACGCCATGGAGACTTTGGAGGAGGAACCGTACAGGTAATCCCTCATATTACAAATGAAATCAAAAGCCGCTTCTATCGCGCAAAATCCCCGGATGAAAACAGGATTGCCATTATCGAAGTCGGCGGAACAGTAGGAGATATTGAAAGCCAGCCATTTCTGGAATCCATCAGACAGTTTCAGCATGATGTGGGACATGAAAATGCAATCCTTATTCATGTAACCTTGATTCCATACCTGAAAGCTTCAGGAGAAATGAAAACAAAACCAACCCAGGCCAGTGTCAAGGAGCTTCAGGCAATGGGAATCCAGCCGGATGTTCTGGTATGCAGAAGTGAATATCCGCTGACCGACGATCTGAGAGCCAAAATTGCCCTGTTCTGTAACGTGCCGGTAAGCCATGTACTTCAGAATCTGGATGTAGAGTATCTGTATGAAGCCCCACTTGCGATGGAACGTGAAAAACTGGCAGATGTGGTCATGCAGTCATTGGGACTTGAAAAAAGAAAACCAGACCTTACGGACTGGGAGGCTATGGTAGAAAATCTCCGCCATCCGGATAAAACTGTAAACATTGCCATGGTAGGAAAATATACCCAGCTTCATGATGCATACCTCAGTGTGGTGGAAGCTCTGAAACATGGTGGAATCGCATGTAAAGCGAAAGTAGAGATTACTTGGATCGATTCCGAAGAGTTAAACGAGAAGAACCTGGATCAGAGACTTTACCAGGTAGATGGAATCCTGGTTCCAGGTGGTTTCGGCGGAAGAGGAACAGAAGGAATGATCCTGGCAGCCCAGTATGCCCGTGTACATAAGATCCCATACCTTGGAATCTGTCTTGGAATGCAGATGGCAATCGTAGAATTTGCCCGTCATGTACTTGGTTATGAAGATGCAAACAGCATTGAACTTGCACCAGAAACCACCAATCCGGTAATTGCCCTTATGCCAGACCAGGAAGATGTGGAAGATCTTGGAGGAACCCTGCGCCTTGGAAGTTATCCATGTGTGCTTGCGGATGGTTCTTTATCCCTGGAACTTTTCGGACAGAAAGAAATTCAGGAACGTCACAGACATCGTTATGAAGTTAACAATGCATATCGCAAAGAACTGGCAGAAAAAGGCATGACCATAGCAGGAACTTCTCCTGATGGTCACATTGTGGAAATGATCGAGATTCCGGCAAACCCATTCTTTGTAGGAACCCAGGGACATCCGGAGTTCAAATCAAGACCGAACCATGCTCACCCGCTGTTCCGTGGATTTATCCAGGCAGCTGTAGATAAAGTAAACAAAGAGGAAACTCTTAATCAACAATAGAAAGGATGAGGAAAATGAAAGAAGTGATAAAGGAAAGGCAGGGACTTTACCGTCAGGAATTTGAACATGATAACTGCGGTATCGGTGCAGTTGTCAATATCAAAGGCAAAAAATCCCATGATACAGTTGCCAACGCATTGCGGATTGTAGAGAATCTGGATCATCGTGCCGGAAAAGATGCAGAAGGCAAAACAGGTGATGGCGTTGGTATCCTCCTTCAGATTTCCCATAAATTTTTTAAGAAAGCATGTAAAAAAGAGGGAATCGAAATCGGCCAGGAAAGAGAATATGGTATTGGCCAGTTCTTTTTCCCACAGCACGAGATCAAACGTGCCCAGGCAAAAAAAATGTTTGAGATCATTGTGGAAAAAGAGGGACTGGAGTTCCTTGGCTGGAGAGAAGTTCCGGTAGTTCCGGAGGTTCTTGGACATAAGGCAAGAGAGTGCATGCCATGCATTATGCAGGCATTTATCAAAAAGCCGGATGATCTGGAAAAAGGCATCGCATTTGACCGTAAACTGTATATTGCCCGCCGTGAGTTTGAACAGAGTAATGACAACACTTACGTATGTTCTATGAGCAGCCGTACGATTGTTTATAAAGGTATGTTTCTGGTTGGACAGCTTCGTACATTTTTCTCTGATCTTCAAAGCCTTGATTATGAATCTGCGATTGCATTGGTACATTCCCGTTTCAGTACCAACACAAATCCAAGCTGGGAGAGAGCACATCCAAACCGTCTGATCGTGCACAATGGTGAGATCAACACTATCCGGGGAAACGCAGATAAGATGCTGGCAAGAGAGGAAAATATGGAGTCCCCATACTTAGAAGGGGAAATGCAGAAAATCCTTCCGGTAGTCAACCGAAATGGTTCCGATTCTGCAATGCTCGATAATACGCTGGAATTCCTTACCATGAGCGGCATGGATCTTCCTCTTGCAGTGATGATCACCATTCCGGAGCCATGGGCAAATAACGATACCATTTCCCAGGAAAAACGTGACTTCTATCAGTATTATGCCACTATGATGGAGCCATGGGATGGACCTGCATCTATTCTTTTCTCAGATGGAGATGTGATGGGTGCAGTGCTTGACCGTAACGGTCTTCGTCCGTCCAGATATTACGTAACATCCGATGGCTGCATGATCCTTTCTTCTGAGGTTGGAGTATTGCCGGTACCGGAAGAGAAAATCATATTAAAAGAGCGTCTTCATCCTGGAAAAATGCTTCTGGTAGATACGGTTCAGGGCAAGATCATTGACGATAACGAATTAAAAGAGATGTATGCGAAGAAACAGCCATACGGCGAATGGCTGGACAGCAATCTGGTACATTTAAAAGATATTAAGATTCCAAACGAAAGAATGGAAGAATATACAGAGGAACAGCGTTCCCGTCTTCAGAAGGCTTTCGGATACACTTATGAGCAGTATCGTACTTCTATCCGAAACATGGCGTTAAACGGTGCTGAGAGCATTGGCGCAATGGGTGTGGATACACCGTTGGCAGTATTTTCCAAACAGAACAGACCGCTTTTTGACTACTTCAAACAGCTTTTTGCACAGGTAACCAATCCGCCGATTGATGCGATCCGTGAGGAGATTGTCACCAGCACAAGCGTTTATGTTGGAAAAGACGGAAACCTTCTGGAGCAGATTCCGGAGAACTGCAAGGTATTAAAGATTAACAATCCGATCCTTACCAATACAGATATGCTGAAAATTAAGGAAATGCATCACGAAGGCTTTAAGGTGGCTGTTGTCTCCACTCTTTATTACAAGAGCACAAAGCTTGAGCGTGCTATTGACCGTCTGTTTGTAGAAGTTGATAAAGCATACAGGGATGGTGCCAACATTCTGGTGCTTTCCGACAGAGGCGTGGATGAAAACCATATGCCGATTCCGTCTCTGCTGGCTGTTTCTGCAGTACATCAGCACCTTGTAAAGACGAAAAAGAGTACTTCTCTTGCTATTATCCTGGAATCCGGCGAGCCGAGAGAGGTTCATCATTTTGCTACTCTTCTGGGCTATGGCGCAAGTGCAGTCAACCCATATCTGGCATTGGAGACAATCCATGAGCTGATCGATACCCATATGCTGGACAAGGACTATTATGCAGCTGTAGACGATTATAATCATGCAGTTATCAGCGGTATTGTTAAGATCGCTTCCAAGATGGGTATTTCTACAATCCAGTCTTATCAGGGATCTCAGATTTTCGAGGCAATTGGTGTATCTCAGGATGTTATCGATAAATATTTCACAGGTACTGTAAGCCGTGTTGGAGGCATTACACTGGAAGATATTGAGGAGAATGTAGAAAAGCTTCATTCAGAAGCATTTGACCCGTTAGGACTTACCACAGACCTTACTCTGGATAGTGTGGGTGCCCACAAAATGAGAAGCCAGGGAGAAGAGCACCGTTACAATCCGGCAACCATTCATCTCCTTCAGCAGTCTACAAGAACAGGCAGCTATGAGATGTTCAAACAGTATACAGATCTTGTGGATAAGGAAAATCACGGCAATCTTCGTGCGCTTATGGACTTTAAGTATGCAGAAAATCCTATCCCTCTTGAAGAGGTGGAGAGTGTTGATGAAATCGTAAAGCATTTTAAGACTGGTGCCATGTCCTATGGTTCCATTTCTCAGGAAGCACATGAGACACTTGCTATTGCAATGAACCATCTTCATGGAAAATCAAATACCGGTGAGGGCGGTGAAAGCAATGAAAGACTGGATTCAGCAGGAACAAAGGATGACAGATGTTCTGCGATCAAACAGGTAGCCAGTGGTCGTTTCGGTGTTACCAGCCGTTATCTGGTATCTGCAAGAGAAATCCAGATCAAAATGGCACAGGGCGCAAAACCTGGTGAAGGTGGACATCTTCCGGCGAAGAAGGTTTATCCATGGGTTGCGAAAACCCGTCACTCCACACCTGGTGTTTCTCTGATCTCCCCGCCGCCGCATCACGATATCTATTCCATCGAGGACCTGGCAGAGCTGATTTATGACCTGAAAAATGCAAATAAATATGCAGATATTTCTGTAAAGCTGGTTTCTGAGGCTGGCGTTGGTACGGTTGCAGCCGGAGTTGCAAAGGCTGGTGCACAGGTAATCCTGATTTCCGGATATGATGGAGGTACTGGTGCAGCACCCAGAAGCTCCATTCACAATGCAGGACTTCCATGGGAGCTTGGACTTGCTGAAACCCATCAGACACTGCTTATGAACGGACTTCGTAATCGTGTCCGCATTGAGACAGACGGTAAACTGATGAGCGGTCGTGATGTTGCAATTGCAGCACTTCTTGGTGCAGAGGAATTCGGTTTTGCTACAGCACCTCTTGTAACTATGGGCTGTGTAATGATGAGAGTCTGCAATCTGGACACCTGCCCGGTTGGTGTAGCTACCCAGAATCCGGAGCTGAGAAAGAGATTCAAAGGCAAACCGGAATATGTTGAGAACTTTATGAAATTTATTGCCCAGGAGCTTCGCGAATATATGGCAAAACTGGGTGTGAGAAGCCTGAAAGAGATGGTAGGACGTACGGATCTCCTGGTTGCTACAGATGCAGTTGATGAGCCGCACAAAGGTAAAGTAGACCTTAGTGCAATCTTGAACAATCCATATGCAAAAGCTGGCAGCGAGGTAACCTTTGATCCGAAAGCAGAGTACAATTTCCAGCTGGAGAAGACTCTGGATGAGAAAGTTCTTGTGAAGAAATGCAGTCGCGCAATTCATGGCGGTGAGAAGACCAGATTTTCGGTAGAAGTAAAGAACACAGACCGTGCATTTGGAACAATCCTTGGTGCGGAGATTACCAGAAATAATAAAAACGGACTGCCGGAAGACACGGTAGAGATTGATTGTACAGGAGCCGGAGGACAGAGCTTTGGTGCCTTTATCCCGAAAGGTCTTACTCTGAAGCTTACCGGCGACTGCAACGACTACTTCGGAAAGGGTCTTTCCGGTGGCAAGCTGATCCTGAAGACTCCGGAAAATGCCGGTTACAAAGCAGAAGATAACATTATTGTCGGCAACGTTGCTCTTTATGGTGCAACTAGTGGAACTGCCTTTATCAACGGTATGGCAGGTGAGCGTTTTGCAGTTCGTAACTCTGGTGCCAATGCAGTTGTGGAAGGAGTGGGAGAGCACGGCTGTGAGTACATGACCGGTGGTCGTGTGGTAGTTCTTGGAAGAACCGGTAAAAACTTTGCAGCAGGTATGAGCGGCGGTATCGCTTATGTTTTGGATGTGGAAAATGTTCTTTATAAGAACTTAAATAAAACGATGATTTCTATTGAAAAAGTAGATAATAAATATGACAAAAAAGAACTGAAAAATCTGATCGAAGCACATGTAGCTGCAACGGGATCGGAGCTTGGACAGAAGGTTCTGGATCAGTTTGACATGTATCTGCCTCACTTCAAAAAACTCATTCCAAATGAGTACAAGAAGATGATCACATTAAGTGCAAAGCTTGAGGAAAAAGGTCTGAACAGTGAGCAGGCGCAGATGGAAGCATTCTACGAAAGCATAGGAGTTAAGCATTAAGGAGGCAGAAGATCGTGGGAAAACCGACTGGATTTTTAGAATATAACAGAGAGACGGCAAAGGTTCTGCCGCCAAAAGTAAGAATTGCCAATTTCAAGGAGTTCCGTACTCCTCTTAATAAAGAGAAACAAAAACTTCAGGGAGCACGCTGCATGGCTTGCGGCGTTCCCTTCTGCCAGGCAGGCATGATGATCGGCGGCATGGCTTCCGGATGTCCGCTTCACAACCTGGTGCCGGAGACAAATGATCTGGTATTTACCGGAAACTGGAAACAGGCGTTTCTTCGTCTGAACAAGACACACAGCTTCCCGGAATTTACCTCCCGTGTGTGCCCTGCACTTTGCGAGGCAGCCTGTACCTGCAACTTAAATGGAGAGCCTGTTTCCACTAAGGAAAATGAACGTGCCATCATTGAGACTGCATATGCAGAAGGCTGGGTTGTTCCACAGCCTCCGAAGGTTCGTACAGGAAAGACCATAGCAGTTATCGGAAGCGGTCCTTCCGGACTTGCAGCAGCACAGCAGTTAAACAGAAGAGGTCACAATGTAACTGTATTCGAAAGAAGTGACCGGATCGGCGGACTTCTTCGTTACGGCATTCCAAATATGAAGCTGGAGAAATCTGTGATCGACAGAAGACTGAAGCTGATGGAAGCTGAGGGTGTGAAATTTGTGACAAATACAAATGTTGGAGTGGATATTACAGCAGAGGAACTTTTGAAGAAATATGACCGTGTAATCCTTTGTTGCGGAGCTTCCAATCCCCGTGATATTAAAGTGCCGGGAAGAGATGCAAAGGGAATTTATTTTGCAGTAGACTTCTTGAAAAAAGTTACCAAAACTCTTCTGGACAGCGATTTCACCAAAGCTCCCTATGAAGAGGCAAGAGGCAAACATGTGCTGGTAATTGGCGGTGGTGATACCGGAAATGACTGTGTGGGTACTTCCGTACGTCTCGGCGCCAAATCTGTAACACAGCTGGAAATGATGCCAATGCCGCCGACAGAGCGTGCTGCTTCCAATCCATGGCCGGAATGGCCAAAGGTCTTAAAAACAGACTATGGCCAGGAAGAAGCAATTGCAGTGTTTGGACATGACCCCCGGGTTTACCAGACAACCGTTACTGATTTTATCAAAGATAAAAACGGAAATGTCTGCCAGGCCCGGATCGTAAAGCTGAAAAGCGAGAAAGATGCCAAAACAGGCCGTATGATGATGGTTCCGGTAGAGGGGACGGAAGAAGTGATCCCTGCAGACCTGGTACTGATTGCAGCTGGTTTCCTTGGAAGCCAGAAATATGTGACTGATGCATTTAAGGTTGCAACAACTGCAAGAACCAACGTTGAGACAAAACCGGAAGCCTATGAGACCAGCGTACCGCGGGTTTTCACAGCAGGAGATATGCACAGAGGCCAGTCTCTGGTAGTATGGGCAATCCGTGAAGGAAGAGAAGCCGCAAAGGCAGTGGATGAATCCCTGATGGGATATTCTTATCTGTAAGTTGGCAAAAAAATGCTTTGTGGAATAATACCTGCTGAATCGCTGTCGGGAAAATAAAAAAGAGAGTATATAAAAAGTATGGTCGGGGGCAAACTAAATTTGCTCCCGATTTTCCGTTCTGATACAAAATAATTATTTTGTACATCATTTTATACAACGCTGATATGGTAAAGTGGTAAAAAATAAGTTGACAAAGCATGACCTCATTGCTATAATTACCTCCATGAACAAGGGCGTTCTTCAGAAGGGTATCTTTTTGAAGTGCGCCTTTTTTGTTTAAATAAGTCATGCGTAATGGATGGATGAGGGCATGAGAGTGAAAGAAGGAGAGAACACCATGGGGAATTACACCAGAGAAGAAGTGTTACAGATGGCAGAAGACGAGGATGTAGAATTCATTCGTCTTCAGTTTACCGATATGTTCGGTACTTTGAAAAATATTGCGATTACAGCTCGGGAGCTCCCCCGGGCACTGGATAATGAATATGTAGTAGACAGCTCCTACATTGCCGGAATAGCAGGGGAGAAAGAGCCGGATATGTATTTACATCCGGACTATAATACTTTCACCATTCTTCCGTGGCGTCCGCAGCAGGGAAAGGTAGCCAGACTGCTCTGTGATATCTACCGCTCAGATGGAACGCCGCTTGAGAAAAGCCCGAGATATATTCTGAAACAGGTGGTAGAGATGGCTGCTAAGGAAGGCTATGTTTGTGAAGTGGATCCGGAATGTGAGTTTTTCTTATTTCACACAGATGATAACGGAGTTCCCACTACACTGACTCATGAAAAAGCTGGATATCTGGATATCAGCCCGCTGGATCTGGGAGAAAATGCAAGACGTGATATGGTTCTGAATCTGGAAGATATGGGATATGAAATTGAATCTTCCCATCATGAAACCGCTCCGGCACAGCATGAGATTGATTTTAAATTTTCCGGTGCAAATGAAATGGCTGACTGTGTGATGACTTTCAAAATGGCAGTCCGCACCATTGCAAAACGGCATGGACTTCATGCAACCTTTATGCCAAAGCCGAGAGCTGAGGTGAATGGTTCCGGTATGCACATTCATTTTGCATTGTATAAAGATGGAAAAAATATATTTGCTGATCCTGATGATGTAAATGGTCTCAGCGAGGATGCTTATCATTTTATCGGTGGTCTTCTTGCACATAGTGAAGAGATGGCCGCCATTACTAATCCGCTTGTGAATTCCTACAAGAGACTTGTACCTGGCTATGATGCTCCTACAGAACTGACCTGGACAAAGAATAACCAGAACTCTCTGATCCGTATTTCCAATTTAAGATCAGACAGCCTGGCAATCGAGCTTCGAAGCCCGGATGCATCTGCAAATCCTTACCTTGTGTTTGCTGTTTGTATTGCAGCCGGTCTGGATGGAATTCAGCAGAAATTATATCCTACCAAGGCATCGGATCGTTCTTTTTCCGAATCTGACCAGAAAGCTATGAATATTGGAAATCTTCCGCTGAACCTGGATGATGCCCTTACACATTTCGAGAATAGCACCTGGATCCAGAGTGTACTTGGTAAAAAGTTCTGTGAGGAATATGCAGCTGCCAAGAAGGAAGAATGGCTGAATTATATGAGACAGGTAAGCGAGTGGGAAATCAGCCAGTATTTATACAAGATTTAAGATAAGAGAGTAGCATGGTATGAACAGCAGCATTGTAATTGCATTACCGAAAATCGATGACGCAAAGAAAATACGTACCATATTGAACCGGCACGGTTTTTCTGTAGCTGCGGTATGTTCAACTGCTTCAACAGCACTTGCCAGCATGAGTGAGTTGGACGGAGGTATTCTGATCTGTGGTTATAAGCTGACGGACCGGTATTACCGGGATGTGCTGGAAGATATTCCTTCATATTTTGAAATGCTGTTGCTGGCATCTGGAAGAGTGATTGCGGAAGCGCCTACATCCGTCCTTACTGTGGAAATGCCAATGAAAGTCAGCGACCTGGTAAACACGGTGGATATGATGTTGTCCCAGATCGAGCGGCGGCTAAAAAAAGAGAAGAAGAAACCGAAAACGCGTTCCTGGAAAGAGCAGAATTACATTTCCAACGCAAAGTTTCTTCTTATGGAGCGAAACCATTTAAGCGAAGAAGATGCATACCGGTACATTCAGAAATGCAGTATGGATTCCGGGACAAATATGGTAGAGACAGCTCAGATGGTTCTGATGCTGTTATATGATGAGGTATAGTCTAAGGCAGAATTCTAATCCTGTTGTATAGGATTTTTCAGAAATTCTGGCTGGGGTTTTTATAAGATATATTTTTATGATTTTAGGAAATGGAGGATGAGGAAATGGAGTTTTTGGATGGAAGCTGGAAAAAAGAAGTGAGCAGCTGGGATGCACTGATGGGAGAAGAACTTCTGAATCAGGAAGCCATCCTGGAGGGCGCCATTCACAGTATCCGCAACATGGGAGATGTTGCATTTGTAATTATCAGAAGAAGAGAGGGTCTGTTTCAGACCGTTTTAGTAAATGAGGATGTTGATTTTTCCATTCATGATCTGAAAGAAGGCATGACAGTAAGAGTAAAAGGTGTTGTAAATAAAGAAGAGAGAGCGCCTCATGGCAGAGAGCTTCACATTCGTGAAATTCAGGTGCTGTCTTCTCCGGCTGAACCTCTTCCTCTTGCAATCGATAAATGGAAGCTGAATACTTCTCTGGAAGCCAAATTAAATTACCGTTCCCTTTCCCTCCGCAATATTCAGGAGCGCGCAAGATTTAAAATCCAGGAAGCTTTGACAAGGGCTTTTCGTGATTATCTCTATGAAAATGGATTTACGGAAATCCATACGCCGAAGATCGGAGCCAGAGGTGCTGAGGGAGGCGCGAACCTGTTTAAACTCAGCTATTTCCATAAACCGGCTGTTCTGGCTCAGAGCCCACAGTTTTACAAACAGATGATGGTGGGAGTTTTTGACAGAGTATTTGAGACCGGACCTGTTTTCCGTGCAGAGAAACATAACACCAAGAGACATTTAAATGAATATACGAGCCTTGATTTTGAGATGGGCTATATTGATAGCTTTGAAGAGATCATGGCTATGGAGACTGGCTTTTTGCAGTATGCAATGAAGCTTTTAAAAGAGGATTATGCAAAAGAACTGGAGATCCTGAAGGTTGAGCTTCCAGATGCTTCCAGGATTCCGGCAGTTCGTTTTGATGTGGCAAAAGAGCTGGTTGCGAAGAAATACAACCGTCAGATCCGTAATCCATTTGATCTGGAGCCGGAGGAGGAAGCCCTGATTGGTCAGTATTTTAAAGAAGAATATAATGCGGATTTTGTTTTTGTTACCCATTATCCATCTAAGAAGCGTCCGTTCTACGCAATGGATGATCCAGATGATACCAGATTTACGTTAAGCTTTGACCTGCTTTTCCATGGCCTTGAGATCACAACAGGAGGACAGAGAATTCACGATTACAATGCCCTTCTGAAAAAGATAGAGGACAGAGGTATGGAGACAGAAGGAATGGAACAGTATCTGGATACATTTAAATACGGTATGCCTCCTCATGGTGGTCTTGGAATCGGTCTGGAGCGTCTTACCATGCAGCTTCTCGGGGAGGAAAATGTCCGTGAGGCATGCCTGTTCCCAAGAGACCTGAACAGACTGGAGCCATAAAAAAGCTGGATATCCAGAAAAGATTTTGGTATGGATCCAGAGTGGAGCGTAATAATTTCTGTGCAGGAGGATGAGAAAATGGCAAAACAGATTGACGATGAAACCATGGAAAATGTCTGCATTCTTGCAAAACTTTCCCTTACAGAAGAAGAGAAGGAAAAGGCAAAAAAAGATATGCAGGAAATGCTTGATTATGTAGATAAGCTGGATGAACTGGATACATCCAGTGTTGAACCAATGTCCCATATTTTTGGCGACCAGAATGTATTTCGTGAGGATGAAGTTACAAATGGTGACAACAGCGAGGCAATGCTTGCAAATGCGCCAAAAGCCAAAGAAGGACAGTATCAGGTTCCAAAGACCATAGGATAGGAGACATTCACATGGAATTAGAAAAATTAACAGCCTTACAACTGGCTGATAAGATTAAAAAACATGAGGTCAGTGTTCTGGACGGCGTCAAGGATGTCTTTTCTAAAATAGAGGAAAAAGATAACAGAATCCACGCATATCTGGACACTTATAAAAAAGAAGCGTATGCAAGAGCAAAAGAGGTGGAAAAAGGCATTGAGGACGGAACTTATACCGGTCCTCTTGCCGGTGTTCCCATTGCCATCAAAGATAACATTTGTGTACAGGGAAAACCTACTACCTGTGCGTCAAAAATTCTGGAAGGATTTGTTCCCCAGTATCAGGCAGAGGTGATCAGCCGGCTTGAAAAAGCAGGAATGATCATTATCGGAAAAACAAATATGGATGAGTTTGCCATGGGAAGTACAACGGAAACTTCTGCCTATGGCATTACCAGAAATCCATGGAATACAGAGCATGTTCCAGGCGGCTCATCAGGTGGCTCCTGTGCAGCTGTAGCAGCAGGAGAGGCTTATCTGGCACTGGGCTCTGATACAGGAGGTTCCATCCGCCAGCCAAGCTCTTATTGTGGTGTAACAGGAATGAAGCCTACTTATGGTACGGTTTCCCGTTATGGGCTGGTTGCATATGCCTCTTCTCTGGATCAGATCGGACCGATTGGAAAAGATGTGGCAGATTGCGCAGCACTTCTGGAAGTGATCGCTGGCCATGATCCGAAAGACAGTACTTCCATTGACCGAAAAGACCTGGATTTTTCCAGTGAGATGACAGATAAGATTACAGGAATGAAATTTGGTGTTCCGAAGGAATATCTGTCAGAGGGAATTTCGCCAGAGGTAAAAGATGCCTTTATGGAAACCCTGAAAGTGCTGACCCAGATGGGAGCAATTGTAGAATTTTTCTCTGTCAAAACTATGGAATATATGATTCCGGCATACTATATTATTGCCAGCGCAGAAGCAAGCTCCAACCTGGAGCGCTTTGATGGCGTAAAATATGGCTATCGTGCAAAAGAATATGACGGTCTTCATGATATGTATAAACGTACTAGAACGGAGGGCTTTGGAGAAGAAGTAAAACGTCGTATCATGCTTGGTTCCTTTGTTTTAAGCTCTGGTTATTACGATGCTTATTATCTGAAAGCCCTGCGCACCAAAGCACTTATTAAAAAAGAGTTTGATCAGGCTTTCGAAAAATACGACGTGCTTCTTGCCCCGGCAGCTCCTTATACAGCGCCGAAAATCGGAGAAAGCTTAAAAGACCCTATGGCAATGTACCTTGGGGATATTTATACAGTTGCCGTAAATCTTTGCGGACTTCCAGGAATTACAGTTCCCTGCGGAAAAGACAGTGCCGGACTTCCAATCGGAATCCAGATGATCGGAGACTGTTTTATGGAAAGGAAGATCCTTCGTGCTGCCCATGCCTATGAAAGCGTAAGAGGGAATTTTGGAACACCAGAGGAAGGAGGTAAGAGAGCATGAAACAGTATGAGACTATTATCGGACTTGAGGTTCATGTAGAACTTGCCACCAGAACAAAGATTTTCTGCGGCTGCTCCACAGCATTTGGAGGGGCACCCAATACCCACACCTGTCCGGTGTGTACTGGTATGCCAGGTTCTCTTCCGGTATTAAACAAAAAGGTGGTAGAATTTGCCCTGCGCGCAGGACTTGCCACAAACTGCAGCATCAATCAGTATTGCAAATTTGACCGTAAGAACTATTTTTATCCGGATAATCCGCAGAACTACCAGATTTCCCAGCTGTATCTGCCAATCTGCCATGATGGATTTGTGGAGATCGAGACAGAAGCTGGTAAGAAAAAAGTCCGGATCCATGAGATGCATATGGAGG
Organism: Ruminococcus sp. 1001713B170207_170306_F1; assembly: GCF_015668065.1. Lineage (NCBI taxonomy): Bacteria > Bacillati > Bacillota > Clostridia > Eubacteriales > Oscillospiraceae > Ruminococcus > Ruminococcus sp. 1001713B170207_170306_F1. Next base: position 13,864 of record NZ_JADPEX010000005.1, read on the forward strand.
AGGACGCAGGTAAGCTGATCCATGATGAGTGGGAGGACTGCTCTTTGGTAGATTGCAACCGAAGCGGTGTTCCTCTGATCGAGATCGTTTCTGAGCCGGATATGAGAAGTGCAGATGAGGTTATCGCTTATCTGGAGAAGCTTCGTTGTACCATGCAGTATCTGGGTGTTTCCGATTGTAAGCTTCAGGAGGGTTCCATGCGTGCTGATGTGAACCTTTCTGTGAGAGTGGCAGGAAGTGATACACTTGGAACCAGAACAGAGATGAAGAACCTGAACTCTTTTAAGGCCATTGCACATGCTATTGAGGGTGAAAGAGAGCGTCAGATCGAGCTTCTGGAGATGGGTAAAAGTGTCATCCAGGAGACCAGAAGATGGGATGACAATAAAGAGTCTTCTCATGCGATGCGTTCTAAGGAGGATGCAAAGGATTACCGCTATTTCCCGGATCCGGATCTTCCGCCGATCCATATTTCTGATGAGTGGATCGCAAAAATCAGAAGTGAGATGCCAGAGTTCCGGGAGGAGAAGGCTGCCCGTTATCAGAGTGAGTTTGGTCTTCCGGAGTATGATTCCCAGATTCTTACAGAGTCCAGACATCTGGCTGCTTTGTTTGAAGATGTGGCTACGCTGAGCGGCAATCCGAAAAAGGCGGCAAACTGGTTTATGGTGGAAGTGCTTCGTCTTATGAAGGAAAAAGGCATTGAGGCTGAGAAGTTAAGATTTACACCGCAGCATCTTGCAGATCTTCTCACAATGGTCGATAAGAAGGAGGTAAGCCCACAGAATGCCAAGAAGGTATTTGAAAAGGTATTTGATGAGGATGTTGATCCGGTAGCTTATGTGGAAGAGCATGGCTTAAAGATCGTGGAGGATACCGGGCTTCTTAGCAGCACCATCAGCAGGATTCTGGATGAGAACCCTGGACCGCTGTCTGAGCTTCTTGGAGGTAAAGAGAAGGTTATGGGCTTCTTTGTCGGTCAGATCATGAAGGAAATGAAGGGCAAGGCAAACCCGGCAAGCGTGAGAGAGGCGCTGCTGGCTGAGGTTGAGAAGAGAAAGTAGATTTACAGGAGGATAATCAGATGGTTACCGTTAATCATAATTATTTAAAACTGCCAGGAAGCTATCTTTTTTCTACAATTGGAAAAAAAGTGCGTGCCTATAAAGAAGAGAATCCGGATAAAGAGGTGATCAGCCTTGGTATTGGTGATGTGACACAGCCGCTGGTTCCGGCTATTATTGATGCTCTTCACGGGGCAGTCGAGGAGATGGCTCACGCAGAGACTTTTCACGGTTATGCGCCAGATCTTGGGTATGAATTTCTGAGAAGGGCAATCGCAAAGAACGATTACCAGGACAGAGGATGCAATATTGCAGCAGATGAGATTTTTGTTTCTGATGGTGCGAAAAGTGATTCTGGTAATATTCAGGAGATTTTTGGAACAGACAATAAGGTTGCTGTGTGTGACCCGGTTTATCCGGTTTATGTGGATACCAATGTTATGGCGGGCCGTACCGGAGAGTATAATACGGTTCATGAGAATTTTGACGGTGTGATCTATATGCCATGCCGCAAGGAGAATGGATTTTTGCCGGAATTTCCATCAGAAGTGCCGGATCTGATCTATCTTTGCTTTCCAAATAATCCGACCGGTTCTGCTATTACAAAGGATGAATTGCAGAAATGGGTGGATTATGCCAACAAAAATGGCTGTGTGATTATTTATGATGCAGCTTATGAGGCTTATATCTCTGAGGAAAATGTACCGCACAGTATTTATGAGTGCGAGGGTGCGAGAACATGCGCGATTGAACTTCGAAGCTTTTCCAAGAATGCCGGATTTACTGGTGTTCGTCTTGGATTTACGGTTATTCCGAAGGAACTGGTACGAGATGGGGTATCACTTCACAGTCTGTGGGCAAGACGTCACGGCACCAAGTTTAACGGTGCTCCTTATATTGTACAGAAGGCAGGAGAGGCTGTCTATTCTGAGGCAGGTAAGGCTCAGCTGAAGGATCAGGTTGGCTATTATATGAGAAATGCAAAGCTGATCCATGATGAGCTGGCAAAAGCTGGCTTCTCTGTTTCCGGTGGTGTGAACGCGCCTTATATCTGGCTGGAAACACCGGATAAAATGACTTCCTGGGAGTTCTTTGATTATCTCCTTAAAAATGCAAATGTGGTTGGTACGCCAGGTTCTGGTTTTGGTTCTCATGGAGAGGGCTATTTCCGTCTGACCGCGTTTGGAACTTATGAGAATACTCTGAAAGCCATTGACAGGATCAAGAGTTTGTAATTATAATTGAAGAAAGCTGAAAAACAGGGCGCATCTCTGGCGAAAGCTGGGGATGTGCCCTTTTACGAAGGAGGAGTCTGGATATGAAGATCAATCGTATTGAGCATATGTGTGAGGGGAATGGACATGTGATTATCAAGGAGCTGCTGGATGAGCAGCAGTTAAATGGGAAGTGTGGGCTTTATGCAGAGGTGACTCTGGAACCGGGATGTTCTCTTGGTTTTCATATGCATTATGGGGAGAGTGAGACCTATTATATTCTGACCGGGGAAGGGGAATATAATGACAATGGGACTTCCTGGAGACATGTGAAAGCAGGCGATATTACCTTTACACCAGATGGAAGAGGTCATGGACTGGCGAATACGGGGAATACGGATCTGGTGTTTATGGCGTTGATTATTAAAGATTGAGAGTGTTGCTATGCTCGCAAACCTGCCGAAAATCCCCAAGCCCCACAAGCAGTACCCGCTGCCACCTCCCCTGTGTATCGGTTGGAACTGGTTCAAATGTGGTATGACTTATCACTTTGGCGAGCGGGGCTCGCAAAACGATTGCGGGGGTGTGGCAAAGGGAAAAGTATAGAAAAATATTTAGGAGTTTAGAAATGAATCATACAGCAGAGAAATTACTTACATTTATCAAAGAGAGCCCTACTGCATTTCAGGCAGTGGAGATGATGAAAACAAGATTTACGGAGAATGGATTTACAGAGTTAAAGGAAGATGAGCACTGGGAGATAAAAAACGGTGGGAAGTATTTTGTGATCCGGAATCATTCGGCAATCATTGCATTTACCGTGCCGGAGGTTTCCAGCGACGTGTTCCATATTATTGCAAGCCACAGTGATTCCCCGTCTTTGAAGATCAAGGAGAATCCAGAGATGGTGGAAAATGGGTATGTGAAGCTGAATGTGGAACTTTATGGTGGTGCGCTTCTGGCTCCCTGGTTTGACCGCCCCCTTTCTGTGGCTGGACGTCTGATCGTGAAGGAGGATGAACAGATTTGTGAGAAGCTTGTGACTGTGGACAAGGATATGTTGATGATCCCGAATCTGGCTATCCATATGAATCGTGAGGCGAACAGCGGTTATAAGTATAATGTGCAGAAGGATATGCTTCCTCTTTATGGCCTGGAGAGCGCTAAAGGATCTTTCTTTAAAACTGTGGCAGAGGCAGCAGGGGTGAAAGAAGAGGACATTCTGGGACATGATCTGTTCCTTTATAACCGCATGCCTGGTACGGTTTGGGGCAGTGAGGAGGAATTTGTCTCTGCGCCAAGACTGGATGATCTGCAGTGCGCTTTTTCCTCTATGGAAGGACTGATTGCTGGAAAAAATGAGAAGAGCATCTGTGTACATATGGTAATGGATAATGAAGAGGTGGGAAGCGGCACCAGGCAGGGGGCTGCATCTACTTTCCTTCGGGATACCCTCCTTCGCATTAATCTGGGGCTTGGAAGAAGCTACGAGGATTATCTGATCTCTCTGGCAAAGAGCTTTATGATCTCTGCGGATAATGCACATGCGATTCATCCGAACTACCCTGAGAAGGCGGATCCGGTGAACCGACCGCATATTAATGCCGGAATTGCGGTGAAGTATAATGCGAACCAGAAGTACTGCACAGATGGTATTTCGGCAGCGATGTTTAAGGAACTCTGTAAAGAGGCAGGGGTATCCTGTCAGGTTTACGTGAATCGTTCGGACGTAGCCGGCGGCTCCACTCTGGGAAATATTTCCAATACGCAGGTGGCTTTAAATACAGTAGATATTGGACTGCCGCAGCTGGCTATGCATTCTCCTTATGAGACTGCCGGTGTGAAAGATACCTGCGACTTTGTAAAGCTTGCGGGGGTATTTTATGCCTGATAACATTTTCAAGGGAAGTTATGAAGGTGCTTCTTCTACAGGAAGTGGACAGCAGATTCACAAAAAAGCAGTGTTTTTTGATGCTGATGGTACGATCTGTGATATTGAAAAGGGGACACCGGCCAGTGCTGTAGAGGCGATTACAAAACTGGTGAAGAATGGCCATCAGGCATGGCTGTGTACAGGAAGAAGCAGGGCGTTTGTGCCTGATTATCTGGAACAGATCCCTTTTACGGGAATGATCAGTGCCTGTGGATGTACCATTGAGAAAGATGGCAAAAGGCTTTTTAACAAGGAGATGACCACGGAGGAGGCATGGCATTCGGTGGAGGTCCTTCGGAAATACGGCATGATTCCGGTGATGGAGGGTGCCGACTGGATGTACTACGATAAGGATGAGTATAATACAGATATTAACTGGTATGCTGATCTGATCACAAAGGCTCTGGGGGGTAAGTGGCGCCCTGTTAAGGGGTATGAACACGACCTTCATATTAATAAGATCAGTTCTAAGATCGTGCCGGGAAGTGATCCTGAGAAGGCCTGTGCGGAGCTTGAGGACTATTACGAGTTTATTGGCCATATGGGGGAAGGTCTTGCCGGGGATACCATTGAGATGATCCCGAAAGGCTTTTCCAAGGCTGTTGGCATTGCGGCTGTATGCAGGATTTTTGATATTGCACATGAGGATACCATTGTATTTGGTGACAGCAATAATGACCTGTCTATGTTCGAATATGCAAAGACGAAGGTGGCAATGGGAAATGCGGCGCCTGGAATCAAGAAGCTGGCTGATTACGTGACAACGGATATTTTTCATTATGGAATTAAAAACGGGTTGGAGCACCTGGGATTGATTTAGCTGTTACTTTAGATCATTTCAGACAATTCGCGTACTCCGAGATAAGGGTAAAGGATAAAATATGGCAGAGCGATTAAATTACCAATGTAAATTTGAAAAATACAAAGAAGAGCTGATCAGATTGCGGCGTCATTTCCACAGGCATCCAGAGCTGGGGCTTCAGGAGTTTGAGACATCTGCTTTTATACAGGAGTATCTGGGAAAATTAGGCTATCGGTTTCGGATTGTGGAGCCTACGGGGATCATTGCGGAGCAGCCCTGTCAGGATGAGGCAGCTTTTGCCGGCAAAAAGAAGGTTGTGCTTCGTGCAGAGATGGATGCACTTCCTATACAGGAACAAACCGGACTGTCTTACGCATCGGAAAATGCCGGAGTCATGCATGCCTGTGGTCATGATGGCATCGTGGCTTCGGCGTTGGTGCTGGCGAGGATTCTGGCGGAAGAGGGAGAGGATTTTCCAGTGCGGATGCGGTTTCTTTTTGAACCTGCTGAAGAAATCGGTGAAGGTGCAAAGCGAATGCTGGCAGCAGGTGCCCTTGATGGAGAACCAGATATTTTTCTCATGTTTCATTACGCAGTGGATCAGTCTTTTGGAATGGCAGTGCATGAGGGACAGGCTTCGGCTATGATCAATGGCATGGAAATCCGTGTTCATGGAAAATCCAGCCACTGGTGTGAGGCTCATAAAGGAATTGACAGTATTTATGCGGCTTCTCTGGTGGTAAAAGCCCTTCATGATTTTAATGAAACGTATAAAGGAAAAGGTCCCTGCCTGATCGGAATCGGAACCATTCATGGTGGAGAATACTCTAATATTATTACAGATCTTGTGACTCTTCGGGGAAATATCCGGGCTGCTTATGAAGAAGATTACCAGGCGCTGGATAAGCGGCTGAAGGAAACCTTGAATGAAATAGAAGCAAAGACGGGAACAAGGATTGAGTTGGAATATCCAAAGCCTGCAGTTCTGCCTTTTGCAAATGATCCGGAGCTTACCAGGATTGCGGAAACTGCAGGAAGGAAGATATTTGGAGAGCAGTTTCTTCTGGAAGGCGAGGAGCAGCTGTTTTTGTCCGGAGACAATGCCTATCGGTATTTTTTACATACAAAGGGCTTGTTCAGTGTATTTCTGGCAGGAATTCCTGATAAGGGTTATCCGCTGCATCATCCGAAATTTCAGATTGATGAGGATATTTTGCCATATAGCCTGGAGGCGTTGTATGAGATACTGTCTGGCATTGACAGGGATATGTAGCAGAATCCATTAAATCAATCCTAAACTTTTGCAAATGAACAGCCAGATAGTGAGAGTAAAAGCACTGAATAATGTAGTGAGCATAATGACACTGGAGGAAAAAGACCCTTCGTGCCCCATGTTTTTTGCCATAATATAACAGCTTACTGTGGTAGCAGAACCAAGCATGATCAGAATGGCAACCAGCTTGTCATGGGTAAATCCAAGTCTGACAGCAACTGGAAGAAAAATGGTGCAAAAGCCGATCAGCTTCATAAAAGTGCAGGCGATAGTTGCTTTTAATCTGGAAAAAGCTTTTCCAAAATGAAGGGCACCACCCATGGCCATCAGTCCAAGAGGTGTGGCTGTTTTTCCGAGGTTATTGACAGTACTGGAAAGGATCGTTGGAAGAGGCAGACGAAGGACAGACCAGATAAGACCTGCCAGGATTCCAAGAATAATAGGGTTGCTGGCAATTCCTTTTAAGGTTTTTAGGAGCATCTGTTTGTTCATTCCCTGATTGTCAGGCTTCATAAAAGAGAGAACCATGACTGCCATTACATTATAGAGAGGAACGCTTGCTATGATCATAAGAGGTGCCATACCGGCATCTCCATAAAGGTTCTGGATGATAGCAATGCCGAGGATTGCCGCGCTGCTGCGGTAAGAGGCCTGGACAAATTCTCCCTGTATGTCCCTTGGATTCAGCAGGAAGGAAAGACCGATAGAAATGGCAATGCTGCAAAACGTAGCGCCAAAACAAAAGAGAACAAACTTTGTATCCCAAACTTTAATAAAATCTGATTCAGCCACATTCATAAACAAAAGTGCGGGTAAGGCTGCCTTGAATACAAATTTGTTCATCTGTGCAACAAAGGAATCATCATAAAGATTAATTTTTCGAAGAAAATAACCCAGCATAAGGGTCAAAAAAATAGGAATGGTTGCATTGAGGCAAAAAATCAGATTATCCATAAAAAATTCACCTTTCTAAGTTTGTCAACATGTTGCTGTTCATTCTGTTCACAGTAACCCCGACATATCTTTTTTGATTATAAACTTTTTCCAATAATTGTCAAATTTTGTTTTCTGTGGTATCGTAAGAATGAAAGGCAACGAATGGAGGAGAAATATGAGATACGGTAAGATTCGCGTAGAAGATGGAAATCTGATCTTTTTCAGACATATGATACAGAATAATCTTCCTTGCAGAGATATTGTCTGGGCGTATATCCATCGGGAAGGCGAAAATGCAGAAGAAGCAGTGAAGCAGATGATCTCTAATTATCTGGTGATCATTACCAGGAGAAAGAAGCGATATCAGTTTGAGATGACGGAGCATGAGGCACAGGACTGCCTGCGGATTCTGAAACTTTTCAATCCGGAAATGGCTACCGGATTTCCCAAGGGCGGACGGATTACGATGCAGAGTCTTTCCAATACAAGAGATCTTGGGGCGATCGCCACAAAGGATGGGCGTCATATCCTTCCCAGGAAGCTTATTCGAAGCGGAAATCTTTATCATGCTTCCATGGCTGATCAGCATGTTTTGCAGGAGGACTTCAAGCTGAAGACTGTGATCGATCTCAGAGACCAGCTGGAACGAAATGAAAGACCGGACATTGTGGTGAAGGGTGTGGAATATTATCACATCCCCATGATCGATGAAGAGACTATCAGCGATTCTCCGAAAAGTGTTTTGGGAATACTGCAGACAAATGATATGTTGAAAAAGGTTCTGGAGTATGATGGCGATATAGAGAGTCTGATCGAGCAGCAGTATGAGAATTTTGTAAAGGATCAGTATTCAGTGAAACAATGTGCCAGATTTATGGATGTACTGCTGCATCACGAAAATGGTGCTGCTCTCTGGCACTGCAGCTTCGGAAAAGACAGAGTAGGGGTAGTGACAGCCCTTCTTCTTTGTGCTCTTGGAGTTCACAGAGATGTGATCCGGGAGGATTTTATACGTTCCAATGTGTGCCTGGCAGGAGAACTGGATTATATGCTGCGTTACCTTGAGGCAAACAGACTGGACAGTATTGCAAATGTAAATAAAGTGTCAGCGCTTTTCAGGGTAAAAGAAGAATATCTGGACAGAATGTTTCGGACGATTTATGCGGAATATGGAAATGTGGAGCGCTTTTTGAGAAGAGGACTTTACTTGAACCAAAAGACAGTGACAGACCTGCAGAGTAAATATCTGATATAAAATATTTACGTAAAATATAGATACTTCATACTGTGTAAATATGTTAATAGTGAAATGAAAGTGTGTTATATGAATAAAAATGCTTTAATGCTATAAAACATTAAAACTTTTTTGAAGTGTAGCATTGACAAAATAAATTATGTTGTTATAATGATAACCATATCAATCTGAAGCACGAAAGCAGGATTATATTTATGCAAAATAAGATTTTATCTTTACTAGTTGACAACACGTCAGGTGTACTCAGCCGGATCGCCGGAATGTTCAGCCGTCGTGGTTATAATATTGACAGTATCACTGCCGGAGTTACAGCGGATGTGAATTATACCCGTATTACAGTAGTGTGCAGCGGAGATGACGCAATTCTTGATCAGATTGTGAAACAGCTTGCGAAGCTTGTTGATGTAAGGGATATTAAAGTCCTGGATCCATCTGACAGCGTAGTTCGTGAGACTGTTCTTGTGAAGGTTGCAGCCGCACCGGAGCAGAGACAGGGAATTGTTTCCATTGCGGATATTTTCCGTGCCAAGGTTGTAGATGTGAGCAAGGATTCTCTCATTGTAGAGATGACAGGCAGCAAGACCAAGCTGGAGGCATTTATTAATCTTATGGGAGATTACGAGATTCTGGAACTGGCACGTGCCGGTGTTATGGGTCTTGAGAGAGGCTCTCATGGGGTGAAATTTTTGTAATTGCGGAAGCGCTGATCAGGCAGATGCCGCAGGAGGCAATCCGCCACAGGCGGAGAATTCTGAAAGCAGGATTATTTATTTGGTTTGCTAAGGGGCGTATTTCTGGAATGAATAATCATACACAGAATATGTATATATATTCCCTTAACGATATATATTTTTAAGTTTTAACACAGTAGGAGGAAACGAAAATGTCAGCAAGAATTTTTTACCAGGAAGATTGTAATCTCTCTTTATTAGATGGAAAAACAATCGCAATTATCGGTTACGGCAGCCAGGGACATGCTCACGCACTGAACCTGAAGGAGTCCGGATGTGACGTCATTATCGGTCTTTATGAAGGCAGCAGATCCTGGAAGAGAGCTGAAGAGCAGGGATTTAAAGTATATACAGCAGCTGAGGCTGCAAAGAAGGCTGATATCATCATGATTCTGATTAATGATGAGAAACAGGCTGATATGTATAAGAAAGATATCGAGCCAAACCTTGAGGAAGGCAATATGCTTATGTTTGCTCATGGTTTCAACATTCATTTCGGATGTATTGTTCCGCCAAAGAATGTAGATGTTACCATGATTGCTCCAAAAGCACCAGGACATACAGTAAGAAGCGAGTATCAGGCTGGCAAAGGAACTCCTTGTCTGGTAGCTGTTGAGCAGGATTACACAGGAAAAGCACTTGACAAAGCACTTGCATACGGACTTGCTATTGGTGGTGCAAGAGCAGGACTTCTTGAGACTACATTCCGTACAGAGACAGAGACAGACCTTTTTGGAGAGCAGGCAGTACTTTGCGGTGGTGTTTGTGCACTTATGCAGGCTGGTTTCGAGACTCTTTGCGAGGCTGGTTATGACCCAAGAAATGCATACTTCGAGTGTATCCACGAAATGAAGCTGATCGTAGACCTGATTTATCAGTCAGGCTTCGCTGGAATGAGATATTCTATCTCCAACACAGCTGAGTACGGTGACTACATCACAGGACCGAAGATCATTACAGAAGATACAAAGAAAGCAATGAAGAAAATCCTTTCCGATATCCAGGATGGTACTTTCGCAAAAGACTTCCTGCTTGATATGAGCCCAGCTGGACGTCAGGTTCATTTCAAAGCTATGAGAAAGAAAGCTTCTGAGCATCCATCTGAGAAAGTTGGCGAAGAAATCCGTAAACTCTACAGCTGGAACGGCGAAGATAAGCTTATTAATAACTAAGCAAAAAAAATCCGGGGAAACCCGGATTTTTTTTGCGCTACTTCGGTGTAGCGAAGCGGAGCCGAAGGGACCCGTAAAAATCCGGGGAAACCCGGATTTTTTTGCGCTACTTCGGTGTAGCGAAGCGGAATTTCTCTAGATTTCTGCCAGTTGTGTCAGAAGCTTCTGATTTTCGCTCCCTTTCTTGCATACAAATCCGATTTCCCTTGATGGGAAAGTCAGCCCCAGAGGCGCTTCCACAAGTATTTCTTTATTAAGATCATTTTGCACAAATTCTTTGATCACACAGGCAATTCCCAAGCCTACCTGCGCAAACTGGATTAAAAGATCCATGGAGCTGACTTCCAGAATGTGATCAAGCTGCATCTGGTGCTCATGAAGCATGGTATTGACGGACTGTCTGGTTATATTCTGTTCGTCAAGAAGCATGAAAGTAGCAGTGTGCTGAAGGGGTTCTGATGGAAAAAGCTGGTGCTGATTCTCCAGGTATTGGTGTGTAGCGACAAAGGTATCCTGGATCTGCAACAGGGGCAAAAATTCGTATCCGGATAGTTTCTGCGGTCGTCCGATCAGGCCGATGTCTATTTTGTCTTCTTCAAGAAGTTTCAGGGTCTGGTAGGTGGACTGGCAGGAGATTGTAATACGGATTTGCGGATTGGCAGCAATGAAATCTTTCAGCCTGGGCATAAGTACATATTTGCATAAAGTGGTGCTGGCACCAATGCGCAGCCTGGGAATTTCTCTGGAGCGATTGTGAAGAATGGAATCTTCTCCTTCGGAAAGAAGGTCGAAGGCTCCTTTTGCTTTTTCATATAGAATCTGACCGTCAGGAGTGAGTGTTACGCCTCGGGAACTGCGCTTGAAAAGAGTGGTGTCCAGATTGCTTTCCAGCTTCTTAATGGCGCGGCTGATGGCAGGCTGGCTGATGTACAGCTCCTTAGCAGCAGTTGAGATATTGCCAGTGCGGCTGACTGTGTAAAATATATGATAAAGAGACAGATTTTCCTGCATAAATTCCTCCTGAATATATAACAATATTGCTTACCCTTGTCCATGACAGCATATCTTACAATGTACAAAAATCACGCATTCGAATGATTTTTCGCCAAGTTTCTCAGGTTTTTGTGAACTACGCTCAAAATAATACCTTACAGAATAGCACCAGTAAACAGTGATATATAACTACAAATTATAATAACTATGATTAATATGTATTTTTATTATAACAGAAAGTGTGCTAAAATATCAACATACAATGAATCAGGAGGAATACTAAAATGGGAATGACAATGACTCAGAAGATCCTGGCAGCGCATGCAGGTCTGGATCATGTAGAAGCAGGACAGCTTATAGAGGCACAGCTTGACCTTGTTCTTGGAAACGATATCACTTCTCCGGTAGCTATCCATGAGATGGATAAGATGACAGTAGATACCGTATTTGACAAAGATAAAATTGCACTGGTAATGGATCACTTTATTCCGAATAAGGATATTAAGTCTGCTGAGCACTGTAAATGTGTTCGTGAATTTGCCTGTCGCCACGATATCACCAATTATTTTGATGTAGGACAGATGGGAATTGAGCATGCGCTCCTTCCGGAAAAGGGTCTTACAGTTGCAGGCGATGTGATTATCGGAGCTGATTCACACACCTGTACATATGGAGCTCTTGGAGCTTTTTCCACTGGTGTCGGAAGTACTGATATGGCAGCTGGCATGGCTACAGGAAAAGCATGGTTTAAGGTACCGTCTGCCATTAAATTTAACATCGTTGGCAAACCGAAAAAATGGGTAAGCGGTAAGGATGTGATCTTACATATCATTGGAATGATCGGCGTGGACGGAGCTCTTTATAAATCTATGGAGTTCGTGGGAGAGGGAATTAAAAACCTGTCTATGGACGACCGTTTTACTATTGCTAATATGGCAATTGAGGCTGGCGGAAAGAATGGAATTTTCCCGGTTGATGATCTTGCAATCGAATATATGAAGGAGCATTCCAAGCGCCCGTATACAGCATACGAGGCTGATGAGGATGCTGTTTATGAAGCTGAGTACACAATTGATCTTAGCACATTGGAACCAACCGTTGCGTTCCCTCATTTACCAGAGAACACTAAGACCATTTCTGAGATTGGAGAACCGGTTGTTGTAGACCAGTCTGTAATCGGATCCTGTACGAATGGCCGTATTGACGACCTTCGTGTTGCAGCTCAGATTCTGAAGGGACGCAAGGTTAAGAAAGGGCTTCGCTGTATTGTGATTCCTGCGACTCAGGCAATTTATCTGCAGGCAATGGAAGAGGGGCTTCTTAAGATTTTCATTGAGGCTGGAGCAGTTGTAAGTACACCTACCTGTGGACCGTGCCTTGGTGGATACATGGGTATTCTGGCCGCTGGTGAGCGCTGCATTTCTACTACTAACCGCAACTTTGTAGGACGTATGGGACATGTGGAGTCTGAAGTTTACCTGGCAAGCCCGGCAGTAGCTGCAGCAAGTGCAGTAACCGGTTATATTTGTGCACCGGAAGAATTAGGATTATAAGGAGGAGTACTTATCATGCAGGCAAAAGGCAGAGCTTTTAAATATGGAGATAATGTTGATACAGATGTTATTATTCCGGCACGTTATCTGAATTCTTCAGACCCGGCAGAACTGGCAACTCATTGCATGGAGGATATTGATAATACTTTTGTAAAAAGAGTACAGAAGGGTGATATTATTGTAGCAACTAAGAATTTTGGCTGCGGTTCTTCCCGTGAGCATGCGCCGATCGCTATTAAGGCAGCTGGTGTCAGCTGTGTTATCGCAGAGACATTTGCCAGAATTTTTTACAGAAATGCAATCAACATTGGTCTTCCGATCATTGAGTGTCCGGAAGCAAGCAAGGGCATTGATGAGGGGGATGAGGTAGAGGTGGATTTTGATTCTGGTATGATCTACAATCGCACCAAAGGAACTGAATTTAAAGGGCAGGCCTTCCCGGAATTTATGCAGAAGATCATTAAGGCGGAAGGACTTGTTAATTATATTAATGCACAGCATTAATATAATTGTTAACAGGCAAAGTAAAATATCCTGTTAAAGGGCAAAACTCCCAATCAATAGAAATTTGTCCAAGCATAAAAACTGACCTTGATGGACTGGGAAAACCAGCTGTCAAGGTCTTTTGGTATATGGGCGAAAACCTTGATTTCTGTGATTTTTCTCAATAAAATTGCAGTTTTACCTACGTTCAAGGTCCTTTTATAATTGGATAGGAGAGTTATACATGGGTTACCCGTCTATTCCGTTCACAGTAACACTTACAGACGATTTTAATTTGTTTTTTGAAAAAACTGTTGATTTTTATTATAACATTTGATACAATATCAACTGTTCGCGGGGTATGGCGTAGCTTGGTAGCGCGCACGGCTGGGGGCCGTGAGGTCGCAGGTTCAAATCCTGTTGCCCCGATTAGTCATTGACAAGTGACTTGAAAAATGTTAAGGTAATAACCACAAAGAACATATAAGAGAAATGCTTTGATAAGGAGTAGTACACAGGTACCGGAGCGCAGAGAGTCATCGGGTGGTGTGAGATGACGGAAGGAAACTGTAGAACTCGCCTTGGAGCAGCTGTCTGAAATTACTTCGAATGATTAGAAGAAGCGAGAGTAGACACAGCCGGATTCCACCGTTACAGGGAAAGGATATAAGGAGTAATCCCGTATCCGATAAGTGTATGGATTCTATTCATGAAATAAGAGTGGTACCGCGTAAGATGTATGTCTTCCGTCTCTTGCACCTGTATGTGTGCAGAGCTGGAGGACTTTTTTTATGTGATAGTAATTCCATTGGAATTTAATACCACATAAAGCTGCTTTATCAGACTGAGCTCTGACCCAGCAGACAAAGAATCCTTCCGTCACAGAAAAGAGAAAAATTAAATTTACAATATGGAGGAATAAAAAATGATGAATGTAAGCAAATACAAAAAACAGTATTATCTTCCACCAGAAATCTGTATGGACTGGGCAAAAAAGGACTATATTGACAAGGCACCTGCATGGTGTTCTGTAGACCTTCGTGACGGAAACCAGGCACTTGTCATCCCAATGAGCCTGGAACAGAAGGTTGAGTTTTTCAAACTTCTTGTACAGATTGGGTTTAAAGAGATTGAAGTAGGATTTCCAGCTGCTTCCGAGACAGAGTATACGTTCCTTCGTACCCTGATCGATCGCAAACTGATTCCTAAAGATGTTACGATCCAGGTACTGACTCAGGCAAGAGAGCATATTATCCGTAAAACCTTTGAAGCCGTAAAAGGTGCGCCTAAAGCTATTGTTCACGTATACAATTCCACATCTGTTGCACAGCGTGAACAGGTATTTAAGAAATCCAAAGAAGAGATTTTAAAGATTGCCGTAGAAGGTGCGAAATTATTAAAAGAACTGGCTGAACAGACAGAAGGAAACTTCCAGTTTGAGTATAGTCCGGAGAGCTTTACAGGAACTGAGCCGGAATATGCCCTTGAGGTCTGCAATGCAGTTATCGATGTATGGCAGCCAACTCCGGACAATAAATGTATCATCAACCTTCCGGTAACAGTGGAGCATTCCATGCCGCATGTATATGCAAGTCAGGTTGAGTATATGTGCAAGCATATGCTTCACCGTGAAAATGTAATCGTATCCTTACATCCTCACAATGACAGAGGTTGTGGTGTGGCAGATTCTGAAATGGGAATTCTTGCCGGAGCAGACCGCATCGAGGGAACTCTTTTTGGAAACGGAGAGCGTACTGGTAATGTTGATATTGTAACACTTGGAATGAACATGTATTCCCAGGGAGTAGATCCGAAGCTTGACTTCTCCGATATGCCTCACATCTGCGAGGTGTATGAGCGTTGCACGGGAATGACAGTTGGAGAGAGAAGTCCATACAGTGGAGCACTTGTTTTTGCAGCATTTTCTGGTTCCCATCAGGATGCAATTGCCAAAGGTATGCGCTGGATCGAGGAAAAAGATCCGAACCGCTGGACAGTTCCGTATCTGCCAATTGATCCCACAGATGTTGGACGTAATTATGATGCAGATGTTATCCGTATCAACAGCCAGTCTGGCAAAGGCGGCGTAGGCTACATTCTGGAAACAAAATACGGTCTGAACCTTCCGCCAAAAATGCGTGAGGCAATGGGTTACGCAGCCAAGGGTGTTTCTGATCACCTTCATAAAGAGCTTCATCCAGATGAAATCTTTGATCTGTTCAAAAAGACTTTTGAGAATGTGGGACAGCCGTACAGCATTAATGAAGTGCATTTCCAGCAGACGAGCGAGGGAATTACAACAAAGGTAACCTCCACATTTAATGGAAAAACAATTACCACAGAGGCTGTAGGAAATGGACGTCTTGACGCAGTGAGCAATGCCCTGAAGAAAGCATACGAATTGAAGTATTCTCTGGAAGTATACCAGGAACATGCGTTAGAGCGCAGCTCCAGTTCTAAGGCTATAGCATATGTTGGAATCAAGAAACCTGACGGAACTATGGCGTGGGGAGCAGGCGTAGACCCGGATATTATCCGTGCTTCCATTGATGCACTTGTAACAGCAATTAATAACCGCTGAGAGATTTGTTTAAACCTTATTTATAATAAGAAGCATATTTGATAACAAAAAGACAAACCACCGCAAATCAGTTCATAAAAAAGACTGTGCGGTGGTTTGCTGCTTTGAAAGGTAACGGCGCTTTTTGTCAGAATTCGGCGATAAAAAAGGTTTGACGAACAGAAAAAGAAAAGCTATAATAAAATCCATAAGAAGGGGAGAAATAACCATACCTAAGAATAAAAGGGGACAAATAGAAACAGGGTAAATTTATCAAAAATATTACATGATTTTTGAATGAATCATCCTATTTCTTTCTTGTTGCCTTTCTTTTTTTACCTGTTTTTAGAGAAAAAAGCTATAGAAAGCAAAAAAAACTTGACATTTTGGAGTTTATTAAATATAATTTTCCTATAAATTACAGAAATGTTACAGAATAAATAATAAAAGAAATCAAAACATAACAGAAGTGCAAGGAAAGAAGAATATGAAATTAAAAAAAAGTTTACAACATGTAACAACTTGCAAGAGCGATGCCCAGAAAAAAAAGAATGGAAATGCTCTTGTACATAATTTTGTAGCTCTTAGCGCCTGCGCCACGTTGGCAATGATTTTGGCAGTTGGAACGAAGGTGGCGGAGTTTGGTCCACGGAGCCAGGTATATGCAGCTTCGGACAAAGAGAATAGATCCGCGGATGCCTGGACTGACCTTGGAAGTGTAGAGTATGATCTGCCTACCGGAATTGCCGGTATGGTAACCAGTGTTGCAGATACTCCTTCAGCAGGAACATCTGTAACAAGAATTGGAACTTCATGCGAGAGAGTCATGGTAGGCCAGCGCGTGAAGCAGATAAAAGGAAACGTGGATGAGCTGAATGTAGGGGACTCTATGGCTGATACAGTTGCGAGCTTTGATGCAGCTGCAGTATCCATGTCTGCAAATCCGAAGATCATGTCGGACGCAGATTATGATAACCTGCTTCATATAGTAGAGGCAGAGGCGGGTACAGAGGACATTAAAGGTCGTGTACTAATCGCAAATGTAATTATGAACCGCCTTTCCCATGAGGAATTTCCAGATACCATTACAGGTGTTATTCTGGATCAGAGAAATGGAATTCCTCAGTTTTCACCTGTTTACGATGGTAAGTTTTATGAAGTAACGGTAACAGATGAGACCAGGGAAGCTGTGAAACAGGCATTAGAGGGAACTGACTATTCAGAAGGAGCTCTGTTCTTTGTTCAGCGTTCTGCTGCGGACAAAAAGAACGTGTCCTGGTTTGATAAGGATTTAAAAAAATTATTTAAATATGGTGTTCACGAGTTTTACACCTACCCGGATGAAGCTAAGTCACAGAACACTGAGAATGAAACCTCAGAAGATGACACAAATGTTGTTCAGATGGTGAAAAAATAATATTTTAATAACAGTAACATTCTGTAATAAAGAGATATAAGCCGCCAGGAAATTACAATTCCAGGTGGCTTTTTCAAATTGGGTGTTGATTTAGCACGGTGAAGTATGTATAATACCTGTAAAGTTAAAACATGATAACAAAGAGAGGATGACTGTCGGAAGGTTACAGATTCCGGAATGTGTACCTCATAACAATAAGCGAAAGGCAGGAATAACAAATGCAGGTAATGTACCAGAGCACCAGAGGAAAAGGAGAACCGGTAACCGCTTCCCAGGCTATTTTAAAGGGACTTTCTGAAGATGGAGGACTGTTTGTACCAACACAGATTCCGGCACTTGATGTTTCTATGGATGAACTTTCCAGAATGACTTATCAGGAAACTGCTTATCAGGTAATGAGCCGCCTTCTTACTGACTTTACAGAAGAAGAGCTGCGCACTTGTATCAACCGAGCATATGACAAGAAGTTTGACACAGATGTGATCGCACCTCTTAAGGAAGCTGACGGGGCATATTATCTGGAACTTTTCCATGGTCCTACAATTGCATTTAAAGACATGGCACTTTCCATTTTGCCATATCTTATGACGACTGCAGCAAGAAAGAATAATGTAAAAAATGAAATCGTTATCCTGACTGCGACCTCCGGAGATACTGGAAAAGCAGCACTTGCAGGTTTTGCCGATGTTCCGGGAACCAGGATTATTGTATTCTATCCGAAACATGGCGTAAGCCCGATCCAGGAGAAGCAGATGGTAACCCAGAAAGGTGCCAATACTTACGTTGTGGGTATCACAGGTAATTTTGACGATGCCCAGACAGCTGTAAAGAAAATGTTCAATGATAAAGAACTGGCAGCAGAGCTTTCCCAGGCTGGATTCCAGTTCTCTTCTGCAAACTCCATTAACATTGGACGTCTTGTTCCCCAGATCGTTTATTATGTATATGCATATGCTGCGCTGGTGCGCCAGAACAAGATCGAAGCCGGACAGGAGATCAATATAGTAGTTCCTACAGGAAATTTTGGAAACATTCTGGCAGCATTTTATGCAAAACAGATGGGACTTCCGGTGAACAAGCTGATTTGTGCTTCTAATGAGAACAAGGTTCTGTTTGATTTCTTCTCCACAGGTACATACAATAGAAAGAGAGACTTTATCCTTACCAGTTCTCCATCTATGGATATTTTGATTTCCAGCAATCTGGAGCGCCTGATCTATCGCATTGCAGGCGGAAATCCTGAGGAGTGTGCAAAACTTATGGAAAATCTTTCCAAGGGTGGTGAATACACTATTACACCTGAGATGAAAGCCCAGCTGAAGGATTTCTATGGAAACTACTGTTCCGAAGAAGAGACGAAGGAAGCTATCCGCGAAGTATATAAGACAAGTGATTATGTGATTGATACACATACTGCAGTTGCTGCTGGCGTATACAAAAAATATGTGAAAGATACCGGAGATAAGATTCCGGCAG
Organism: Ruminococcus sp. 1001713B170207_170306_F1; assembly: GCF_015668065.1. Lineage (NCBI taxonomy): Bacteria > Bacillati > Bacillota > Clostridia > Eubacteriales > Oscillospiraceae > Ruminococcus > Ruminococcus sp. 1001713B170207_170306_F1. The sequence continues at coordinate 32,726 of NZ_JADPEX010000005.1, forward strand.
TTATTGCTTCTACAGCAAGTCCATACAAGTTTACCAGAAGTGTTATGGATGCAATCTCCGAGGGACATGAGAATCTGGATGATTTCGGGCTTGCAGACGCACTTGAGAAGCTTTCCGGGGTGGCAGTTCCGAAGGCAGTCAACGATATCCGTACTGCACCAGTACTTCATGACCGGGTAGTAGAAGCAGAAGATATGCCTGCAACTGTGAAAGAGATTCTAAAAATCAGTTAAAAATCAGTAAAAAGAATTTGTGCATTTTCTGTTGAAAAACAGTATATACTAGAGTATAATTATTTTTAGAAAAATGAATCCTGGGATGTGCGAGGCCCCTTTTATTTTTGAACCTACATTGACATCAAGGGAATCCAATATCGCAGTGCGGATGTCAGACCTCTCGTTGTGGTAGGCAGAAGTCCTGTTGAGGATACCCACCTAGCGGTTAGCTAGGCGTCAAAAGAAAGGGAACGGCATTCTGGGATTTTTTAGAACAGGGAGGCAGGTAATATGGGTGTTACAGCAAAGAAATTTGGAAACTTAACCTCTGGGGAAGAGATTACTTTATACCATCTGGAGAATAAATCCGGTGCATATGCAGAAGTGATGGATTACGGTGCCATTCTTGTGAAGCTTTGCGTTCCGGACAAAGATGGGGAGCTTACAGATGTAGTGCTTGGTTATGACGACGTTCAGCAGTACGAAGTAAATGGCTGCTTCTTTGGTGCGATCATAGGAAGAAGCGGAAACCGTATCGCAGGTGCCAGATTTTCCCTTTATGGACAGGAATACCAGCTTGACAAGAATGAGAATGACAATAATCTTCACAGCGGCCCCAATGGCTTCGAGAAGAAGATTTGGACTGTTAAGAATACAGATTCTGACAAAAATGCCATTACTTTTTCCAGAATCAGCCCGGATGGCGAGAATGGATTCCCGGGAGAATTCCAGGTGTCTGTTACATATGAATTTACAGAGGACAATACCCTGCAGATTTACTATAGCGGAATCAGTGACAAGGCGACACTGGCAAATATGACCAACCATTCCTACTTCAACCTTACAGGGGAGGGAAGCGGCAAGGTTCTTGATACATATCTTACGATCCATGCCAGAGATTATAATCCGGTGGATGAGTTCTCTATTCCTACAGGCGAATATGCAGCAGTAGAGGGTACTCCTATGGATTTTAATAAGGCGAAAAAGATTGGCCAGGAAATCGAGGCAGACTTCCAGCAGCTGAAGTACACTGGCGGATATGACCACAATTATGTGACTGACAATTACGCGAAAGGCAGTCGGAGAACGGTTGCAGTTGCTTACAATGAGACCTCTGGTATTACGATGGATGTGATTTCGGATTGTCCATGTGTGCAGTTCTATGCCGGTAATTTTGTTATTGATGAGAAGGGTAAGAATGGACATGTTTACAACAAGCGTGAAGGCTTCTGCCTTGAGACACAGGTTGAACCAAATGCAGTAAATGTGGAAGCATTCCATTCACCAGTACTTGAAGCTGGTGAGAAGTATCAGTCTTTTACCGCATATAAATTTGACGTAAGAAAATAATTACAATACAGATATTTTTGTCTGGTTTTCTTCATATACTTTTGTATGAAGAAGACCAGATTTTTTTATGGATTGAATTATTTTCTGATTGTACTGCTGGGCTGGCTGCTTTTGTTTGGAAAAGCCGCAGAAATGAACAAGAGGAGTGAAGAAAGTGCCAAAAGGGAGCAGAAAGAAAAGAAAAAGGAAACTGACGAAAACAAGGTGCAACAACGAGAGCCTTCCATTCGCGTTCTGCTTACAGACTCGTCCTGGCAATCCTGTTATCACCAGTCAGTAACCATAGAACAAAAAGGAAAAGAACATACCTACACCCCGGATTCACAGGAGCTCCAGAATGATAGTCTGCTTCTGGACGGGGGAACTGATGGCATTGCGATTCCCTCTATTGAAAGAGCTCAGAATCCTCCTGTTTATTATGGAACTCTGGAAATTAAAAAGACAGCGCAGGGGCTGCTGATTATTAATGAATTGTCCCTGGAAGCTTATCTGGAAGCTGTAGTCCCAAGTGAAATGCCTGCATCCTATGAAGAACAGGCATTGATGGCCCAGGCAGTATGTGCCAGAACCTATGCAGTTTGCCAGATACAGGAAAACAGTCTGGAAAAATATGGGGCGGATGTAGATGACAGCGTGAATTATCAGGTTTACAACAATTTTGGGGCAGATAAAAGAACAAATAAAGCAGTACAGGATACAAAAGGTCAGATCCTATGCCAGAATGGAGAACCGATCACGGCTTATTATTTTTCTACATCAGCAGGCAGGACAAGCACAGATGAGATATGGGGAGCAGACAGGTCAGCAGCTTATCTGAAAAGTGTAGAATGTGATTTTGACCAGAATATGCCATGGAGCAGCTGGAGCGTGGAAATTCCCTGGGAAACTTTGGAGAAACGATCGGGAAATCTGGAAGGCAGCGGGGAATTTATAGGGCTTCAGGTTATTAAAAAGAATATCAGTGGTGCAGTTACGGGAATGGAAATTGTGACGGAAAATAAAAGTATACAGCTGGAAGGCGAATATGAAATACGGCAATTTCTTTCCCCGGCAGGTTGTTTGATTACAGAAAAAGATGGAAGTATTGTGAACGGCAGTAATCTTCTGCCAAGTGCCTATTTTGAACTGAACGTGAAATCCGGTAAGGTAGTACAGATTCAGGGAAAAGGGTATGGCCACGGTGTGGGAATGAGCCAGAACGGGGCAAATGAAATGGCCAGGGAAGGTTATGGCTGGCAGGAAATTCTGGAGTATTTTTTTAAGGATATTACGTTGGAAGAGGTGGGAAATAACCTGTCAAAGCAGGAAGCGTGACATTTTGCAAGGTGTTTTTGTAAACAAAGTTCATAGAAAACCCGAGAATTAAGTTTGCGCAGCAAACGCTGCTTCTTGTGCTTGCCACAAGAAGGCTCGCCTTTCTGCGCATCGCGAAGCGTGTTACTGTGAACGGAGTGAACCGTAACCGTTACTGGTCATGGAAAGAACAGTAACACCAGGAAAAAGTAGACAGAAAGCATGTTTCGTGATATGATACAAAAAATGATTACGAAAATGTAACAGGAGCAATCATATGGATAAGAAGAAAGAAAAACAGAGCGTTCTCCAGCTCCTGCTCGGCTTTATGGCCAGAGCAAATGGAGACCATGTGGGAGCTTATGCGGCACAGGCAGCATATTTCCTGATTATGTCTTTTATTCCGTTTATTCTGTTTCTCACGACTATAATTCGATATACACCTTTAACATACAATATGGTCAGCGAAACCATCCGGGCATTTGTGCCTCACAATATACAGAATTTTGTGCTTACCATTGTATCAGAAGTATATGGCAGAAGCACGGCGGTAGTTCCGATTTCTGCTATCATGGCATTGTGGTCAGCAGGAAAAGCCATGCAATCCCTTACGAACGGACTGAATAGCATTTATCACGTCCATGAGACCCGTAACTGGCTGATTACCAGAATGTATGCAGTTGTTTATACATTTCTGTTCAGCATTGCAATTATTGCAAGTCTTCTGCTTCTGGTTCTTGGAAATCAGATTCAGATTATGGCAGGAAAGTACGTTCCATTCCTTGGGAGAATTATCGGAAAGATCATTGGAGCCAGGACGGCGCTTGTATTTGCCGGACTGTTTCTGATCTTTCTGATTTTGTATAAAATGCTTCCAAACCGTAAAGCTACTTTTAAAAGTCAGGTGCCGGGAGCTCTTCTGATTGCAGCAGGGTGGTCCCTGTTTTCCTATTTCTTTTCTATTTATTTTGACATGTTTCCAGGCTTCAGCAATATGTATGGAAGCCTGACTGCGTTGATCATGGTGATGCTGTGGCTGTATATCTGTATGAATCTGCTGCTGTATGGAGCAGAGATCAACGCTTACTTTGAAAAACAGTTCAGAATGGCCCAGGCATCCATGAGGGAAATACTCAGCCGCGAGCGTGATGAGGCGGAAAAAGAGCTTAATAAAGAGAAGACAAAATATCTGGAAAAAGAGAATGGAAGAAAGAAAAAGACTGAGATGAAAGTTTCAGCTGAGAAAAAGAAGGAAGAGCAACAGATAAATTAACCTCTTGACAGATTCACTCTGATGTGGCATAGTTATAAAAGAGAAAAAGCCAGGAAGGTGTTTATAGGAAATTATTTTCTTTCAGAGAGAGGAAGCCACCGGCTGTAAGCTTCCTTAAGTTCAGATAGTTTCTGAGTTTCGCACCGGAGCCGCGTTTCTGAAATTTCCAGTAGGAAGCGACGTGAAGCTGCGCGTTAAGCGGCGGGAGAGCCTGTATATACAGGAATCAGGGTGGTACCGCGGAATATGCTTCGTCCCTTTTGTTGGGGACGGAGCTTTTTTATTTTCACGAGCAAGAGTCAAAGTCCACGCTTGGGTGAGAACTTGGTGACTGCCGCGAAAATGTAGGAAATACGCAAAGCGGGTTTTTCGCATTGTAAAGTCCTTGGAGCGCGCGAGCGCGGAACAATCCGCTTTTACGAAAGAAAAAATCTGCTATGTAGATATTTTCTTCCCTTTCTTTCCCTCCCGCACCTGGCAGATTATAAAAATAAAGGAGAAATGAACCATGGATATGAAAGAAAGACTTCAGGAACTGGCTGAGAACGCCAGAGTACGGATTGAAGAATCCGAAGGCCTGGATAAATTAAATGATGTGCGTGTGGCATATCTTGGAAAAAAAGGAGAGCTTACCGCAATCTTAAAGGGAATGAAGGACGTTTCCCCGGAGGAGAGACCGAAGATTGGCCAGCTTGTAAACGAGACCAGAGCTAAGATCGAAGGTCTTCTTGAAGAGTCCAGACAGAAACTGGAAGAAGCAGTCAGAGAAGAGAAGATGAAAGCAGAAGTAATCGATGTTACCCTACCTGCAAAGAAATCCAGAATCGGTCATCGTCATCCCAACAGCATTGCGTTGGAAGAGGTTGAGCGCATTTTTATTGGAATGGGCTATGAAGTTGTAGAAGGTCCGGAAGTTGAATATGCAGATTACAACTTTACCAAGCTGAATATTCCGGAGAATCATCCGGCAAGAGACGAGCAGGATACTTTCTTTATCAATGATTCCATACTTCTTCGTTCCCAGACATCTCCGGTTCAGGCACGTGCTATGGAAAAAGGAAAGCTGCCGATCCGTATGATCGCACCTGGAAGAGTATTCCGTTCGGATGAAGTAGATGCAACTCATTCTCCATCCTTCCATCAGATTGAGGGCCTTGTAATAGATAAAAATATTACGTTCGCAGACCTGAAAGGAACTCTTGAAGTATTTGCAAAAGAACTTTTCGGACCAGAAACCAAAACAAAATTCAGACCACATCACTTCCCGTTTACAGAGCCAAGTGCAGAGGTTGATGTTTCCTGCTTCAAATGCGGCGGAAAAGGCTGCCGTTTCTGTAAAGGATCCGGCTGGATTGAAATCCTTGGCTGTGGAACAGTTCATCCCAATGTACTTCGCATGTGTGGAATTGATCCGGAGGAGTACACTGGTTTTGCATTCGGCGTAGGTCTTGAGCGTATTGCGCTTCTGAAATATGAGATTGATGATATGCGTCTGCTTTATGAGAACGACATCCGTTTCCTGAAGCAGTTCTGATTTCTGGGCATCGCGAAGCGTGTAACTGTGAAAGTACTGAGCAGTTACCTTTCATAATATAAATATTAGAGTGAGAAGAGGATTAAATAAATGAATACTTCATTATCTTGGATGAAAATGTATGTGCCGGATCTTGACGTAACCGCACAGGAATATACAGATGCAATGACATTGTCAGGTACAAAGGTAGAAGGCTTCACCAGGCTTGATGCTGACCTTGAAAAGATTGTAATCGGACAGATTGAGAAAATTGAGAAACATCCGGATGCAGATAAGCTGATCATCTGCCAGGTGAATATCGGATCTGAGGTGATCCAGATCGTTACGGGTGCTCCAAACGTAAAAGAGGGAGACAAGGTTCCGGTTGTTCTTGACGGAGGTCGTGTAGCAGGAGGACATGATGGAAAAATGACTTCTGGCGGAATCAGGATCAAAGCCGGAAAACTTCGCGGAGTACCGTCCAACGGCATGATGTGCTCCATCGAAGAGCTGGGAAGCAACCGGGATATGTATCCGGAAGCCCCGGAATATGGAATTTATATATTCCCGGAAAATGCAGTTGTAGGTGAGAGCGCTATTAAGGCTCTTGGACTTGATGACGTTGTATTTGAATATGAGATTACGTCCAACCGTGTTGACTGTTATGGTGTTCTTGGAATTGCAAGAGAAGCAGCAGCTACTTTTGGTAAGAAATTTTACCCTCCGGAAGTTAAAGAGACAGGAAATGCTGAAAAAGCTTCTGATTACGTAAAGGTAACTGTAGAGAAACCGGAGCTTTGCCCACGTTACTGTGCAAGAGTTGTAAAAAATGTTAAGATCGGACCATCTCCGAAATGGATGCAGCGCTGCCTGGCTTCCAATGGAATCCGCCCGATCAACAATCTGGTAGATATCACCAACTATGTAATGGAAGAGTTTGGACAGCCAATGCATGCTTACGATCTCGATACGATTGCAAAACATGAAATTGTTGTACGCTGTGCAAGTAAAGATGAGAAATTTGTCACACTGGATGGACAGGAACGTATTATGGACGAGAACGTCCTGATGATCTGCGATGGTGAGAAACCTGTTGGAATCGCTGGTATTATGGGTGGCGAGAACTCCATGATCACAGATGACGTACACACAGTTCTGTTTGAGGCAGCCTGCTTTGATGGAACAAACATCAGACTTTCTTCCAAGAGAATCGGACTTCGTACAGATGCTTCCGGTAAGTTTGAGAAAGGTCTTGACCCGAATAATGCAAAGGCTGCAATCGACAGAGCCTGCCAGCTGATGGAAGAGCTTGGTGCCGGTGAGGTTGTTGGCGGTATGGTTGATATCTGCAATAAGGTCAGCGAGCCATCCCGTGTAAAATTTGAACCAGATCGTATCAACGGTCTTCTTGGAACAAATCTTTCCAAAGAAGAGATGCTTGGCTATCTTGCAAAGATCGAACTCACCTATGATGAGGAGACAAATGAAATCGTAGCACCGACTTTCCGCCAGGATATCCACTGCATGGCAGATGTTGCAGAAGAAGTTGCACGTTTCTACGGATATGACAAGATTCCTACAACTTTGCCATCCGGTGAGGCTACTACAGGAAAAATGCCATTCAAGCTTCGCATTGAAAATATCGCAAGAGATATTGCAGAGTACTGCGGATTCTCAGAAGGTATGACTTACTCATTTGAGAGCCCGAAGGTATTTGACAAACTGAGAATTCCAGAAGATAATGTACTTCGTCAGGTGATCACCATCAGCAATCCTCTTGGTGAGGACTACAGCATTATGCGTACCAGTACACTGAATGGAATGCTTTCTTCTCTGGCAACTAACTATAACAGAAGAAACAAAGACGTTCGTCTTTATGAGCTTGGAAATGTATATCTTCCGAAGGCACTTCCACTTACCGAGCTTCCAGATGAAAGAACCATGTTTACACTTGGAATGTACGGAAACGGTGATTTCTTTGATATGAAGGGCGTTTGTGAGGAGTTCTTCGAAAAAATCGGTATGAAGAAGAAAATGGAGTATGATCCGGCAAGCGAAAAACCATTTCTTCATCCTGGAAGACAGGCCGATATGGTATACGAGGGAACCGTTGTAGGTTACCTTGGAGAGGTACATCCGCTGGTTGCAGATAATTATGGAATTGGGGAGCGCGCATATATCGCAATGATCGATATCAAGAGCGTTCTTGAATTTGCAAATTTTGACCGCAAGTTTACCGGAATTGCAAAATATCCGGCGGTAACCCGTGACATCAGTATGCTGGTTCCGAAGCAGGTGCTTGCAGGTCAGATCGAGGACATTCTTGCTCAGAGAGGCGGAAAGATCCTGGAGAGTTATCAGCTGTTTGATATCTACGAAGGAAGCCAGATCAAGGGTGGCTACAAGTCTATGGCTTATGCGCTTGTATTCCGTGATCACGACAAGACTCTGGAAGAAAGCGAGATTTCTGCGGCAATGAAGAAAATTTTAAATGGTCTGGAAGGACTTGGAATCGAGTTGAGAAGCTGATGCTTTTATATATTGTAAGACACGGTCTGACGCCCTGGAACCACCTTCATAAGGCTCAGGGTTCAGCAGACATTCCTCTTGCTCAGGAGGGAATTGATCTTGCCAGAAGAACAGGCGAGGCTTTGATGGATGTAAAGTTTGATATCTGTTTTACAAGTCCTCTTACCCGTGCGAGACAGACTGCCCGGTTGGTTCTGGGTGGCCGTGATATTCCTGTGATACCGGATAAAAGGATTCAGGAAATTAATTTCGGGGTTCTGGAAGGGCACATTATGAGAACTGGAAATACTATGGAGTCCAACTGCAAAGAATTTGATCTGTTTTTTAAGGATCCTCTGAAATTTCCGCGTCCGGAAAACGGAGAGAATATACAGGATGTCCTGGATCGTACCAGAGAATTCTGGCTTGAAAAAACCTCAGATCCGTCTCTGGCAGACAAGACGATTTTGGTGTCTTCCCATGGATGTGCAGTGCGGGCTCTTCTCCAGAACCTGTACAAGGATCCTGAGCATTTCTGGCATGGATGTGTGCCTCCTAACTGCAGCATTAACCTGGTAGAAGTGAAGGATGGTAAGGCCAGATTCCTGGAGGAAGATAAGGTTTACGCCTGAAAATATGAAATATGATATAATACCCCTGGCTGTATGAAAAAGGTGTGAAATGATTACTGTGAAGGTCGTGAGCAGTAACAGGAAACGTTTTTTCATTAGGCAAGGGGTATGTTTTTTCTTGTTATTATTAGAAAATTGTGATATTATGATAAAAAATGTACCATTATTAATGGAAAATTCACAAAATGCACCAATTTATTACGATGAAAGCCCTGGGGCGTTCAGATTGCGGGAATGATTTTTTAAACAGCTCTGCAGATGCTATAAGCGCAGAGTAGTTGGCATTCATATATGGTGATGCCGTCGACAGACGGCATATCTATTTTGTGAAAATACAAATGGGGAGGCAGACAATGAAGAAAAAAATCACACATTCTGTATTGTTTGTTGCGGTTCTTGCAGGAACCACTGCTTTGACTTTATTTGCCGGCAGGGGGAACTTATCATCTACGATCTACAATTTCGTATTTCTGGCGGTGATCGCAGTCCTGTATCTGATCGCAATGTTTGGTGGAATGTTCCGTATGAATAATCTGAGTACGGCATTCCACAGAGCAGTAGAGGAGCTGAACAGTATGTTCAAGACTCCTGGGAAGACAGATCCCAGGAATCTTACATATTTAGGCGAGCTCTTCGATGATAAATATCTGGATCAGAAGATGGACAGCTTTACAGACAGCATTAACAATAGTAAAGAAGGTCTTGGGGATATTGAGGAATTTATTAATGAAGATGAGCTGGATATCCATGTTCATAAGAAGCTTCTGGAAATGGTTCCGGATATCTTTACCAGTCTTGGTATTTTAGGTACTTTCCTTGGTCTTGTCTGGGGTCTTCGCGATTTCCAGCCTACAGATTACAGCGCCATGACTTCTTCTGTAGAAGCGCTGGTGGAAGGTATTAAAGTAGCATTCCTTACCTCTATTTATGGTATCTCTTTTTCCATTATTTATACCTTTGGGATGAAGGGAGAGTATTCATCCATGACAGAGGAGCTTCAGGGATTCCTTGAAAAGTTTCATTCTTATGTAATGCCTACAGCGGAGAATGAGTCCAGAAATCTGCTGCTTGCAAGCCAGAAGCTGCAGACAAGCGCCATGAAACAGATGGCAGAGCAGTTTTCCGTTCAGATGGCAGACAGCTTTGAGAAGGTTATCACACCTACCTTCCAGAAGATGAATGATTCTCTGGATATGCTGGTTTCTTCTGTAACCAGATGTCAGGAGGATGCTATTCGTGAAATATCGGACGAATTTTTAAAACAGATGAACAATTCTTTCCATATGCAGTTCCGTGATTTCAACGTGGCACTGGATCAGCTGAAAAAGGCACAGAAAGAGAATACAGCTTATACTTCTGCCATGTACCAGACTATGAGCCAGAAGCTTTCTGAGACCTATGACAAGCAGGACAAAGCCATTACAGATATGGTAAGGGAGATGGGAGGTATGCAGACCCGCTACATGTCTACTGCCAATCGTATCCTTTCTGAGAATCAGGAGATCCAGAAGATGCAGCAGCAGGATTATCAGCATATTGTGGATTATCTGAAGGATGCCGAGAAATCTGCAGCTAAGTTCTGGGTTGCCTGCAACCAGGCAATGCAGAAATATGTTGAAACAGCAGCTTCTTCTATTGAGAGAGTAGGGGCTACAGGTCAGGCAAGTGCAGATCTGATTCAGGCAAACAGCAAGATGGCAGAGCAGTTTACGGCCCAGATGGAGGATTTTGCCCAGTATCAGAGACTTTCCTATAAAACAATGGAACAGGTCCGCAAGCTCCTCAGTGAGGTGACTGCAGCGAATACCAGAGATGTATCTCTGATCGCAAGCGGAAGAAATGATTCTGTAGAGAAGCTGGGCAATCTGATTGCTCAGCAGAATGAGGGACAGCAGGCTCTTCTTGAGGAAATCAACAAGAACATGAAAGAGCTTTCCAAGGCGGCACAGAAAGGAAAATTTGGCTTATTCAGATAAGAGGAGATAGACATGCGCAAAAAAAGAAAATCAGGGGATGGAGGCTTTAATGTATGGCGCTCTTATTCCGATGTTATGGCTGGCGTTCTGCTTCTTTTCATACTGATCATGTCATTGACGCTTTTCCAGGCTCAGAAGAGCTACGACGAGAGTATTCAGGAGAGAGATGAGAAGCTGGCTCTGCAGGCAGAGTATACGGCTGATCTTCTTGCCAAGCAGAATACCATTGAAGAACAGGAAGGAACTATTAAGACCAAAGATGAGAAGCTGACTGCACTGGCACAGACTCTGGCAGAGCAGGAAGCCAAGTTAAAAGAGCAGCAGGCTCTTCTGAATCAGCAGCAGACGGATCTGGATGAGAAGACCACGCAGCTTAGTGAGCAGCAGACAAAGATCGATAATATTATTGGTGTCAAGGCTGAAGTTGTGGAAGCACTTCAAAAAGAATTCCAGAAAAATAATATCAATGTAAATCTGGATTCCCAGACTGGTGCATTGACACTGGATGCCAGTGTATTGTTTGATGTTGATGAGTCGGAGCTTACAGATGCTGGTAAGGAAGCACTCCGAAACGTACTTCCGATTTACTGTAAGGTGTTGATGGAGGATACTTATAAGAATTATCTTGCTGAGATCATTATTGACGGTTATACAGATACAGATGGTGATTATGCGTATAACCTGGAGCTTTCCCAGCAGCGTTCACTTGCAGTGGCGCAGTATCTTCTTGATATTCAGGGGGAGTTTCTGACTGAGGACCAGAGCCTGAATCTGCAGGATTACCTGACTGTAAACGGACATTCCATGGCGAATCCGATTCTGGATGCAGATGGAAATGTAGATAAAGAGGCTTCCCGTCGTGTTGAGGTCAAATTCAGACTGAAGGATGACGAGATGATCGAAGAACTGAGTAAGATCATGGCGGGAAGTGAAGAGAGTGCAGCAGATACTGCCACAGAGGCAGGCGCAGATGCAGCAGCTAATTAGTTACATATAATTTTCAAAAGCAAAAGAGTATTTCAAATTCTTAGATCAGAGAAAATGAAATACTCTTTTTGCGTTTGAAACTTTTTTAACTGTTTGCGTGGGAAAATGAAAACAGTTGAAAAAATATGAACAATTACTGTTCGCTGGTAACGTTCCGCGAGGTGTTTTTTGTGAACAAAGTTCACAGAAAACCCGAGAATTGCGGCGCGAAATCATGCGAATGCATGATTTCTGTGCATCGCGAAGCGCGTTACTGGTCACGGAGTGAACAGTAACACATGAATTGCAGGAGGTAGAGTCTTCTATAGAAAATTAGTTGCAATTTATCTGTTTCAAGTATAAAATGAGAAACAGAGTGAGTTTATATCATGTTTTACAAAAGAAAAAGTACTGCTGTAGCATTCGCAGCAGCCACAGATAAAAGGAGAGAGTGAAATGTCAACAAAAATCGGACGTAATGATCCATGCTGGTGCGGCAGTGGAAAGAAATATAAAAAATGCCATGAGGCTTTTGATGCGAAAGTAGAAATCCTGCGTCAGAAAGGATATCCGGTTCTGGATCATAAACTGATCAAGACTCCAGAGCAGATTGAGAAGATTAAAGAGAGCTGTCGAATCAATGTTGCAGTACTTGATTATGTGGCAGAGCATATTAAAGCTGGTGTATCAACAGAAGAAATCAATCATTGGGTACATGAGGAAACTGTGCGTCATGGAGGAATCCCGGCACCGTTGAATTATGAAGGGTTTCCAAAAAGCGTGTGTACTTCTGTGAATGAGGTGGTATGCCATGGAATTCCATCTGAGGATGAGATCCTGAAGGACGGTGATATAGTAAATGTAGACGTTTCTACAATTTACAATGGCTATTTTTCTGACTCATCCCGTATGTTCTGTATTGGAAATGTAAGTCCTGAGAAAGAAAAACTGGTCCGCGTAACCAAAGAATGTGTGGAAATCGGTATTTCCAAGGTAAAACCATGGGAACCTATTGGAAATATGGGTCACGCTGTTCATATGCATGCACTTGAAAATGGCTACACAATTGTAAAAGAAATCGGCGGACATGGCGTTGGCCTGGAATTCCATGAGGATCCCTGGGTAAGCTATACTTCCGAAGAGAACAGCGGCGTGATCATGGAGCCGGGAATGATGTTTACCATTGAGCCTATGGTAAATATGGGAAGCGATGAAGTATATACAGATGAGGAAGATGACTGGACAGTACGCACTGAGGACGGTATGCCTTCTGCCCAGTGGGAAGTAACCGTACTGGTAACAGAGGATGGCTGCGAGGTTATCTGTTGGTAATGGTTTTGGAAGGTTGTCTTTGAAAAAAATTTGTGACTTGTTTTATGGGCTTTTTATAAAAATAATGGTTGCAAACAGAAAATAATTATAGTATAATCACTTATGTTGTGAAAAAAGATGGTCCGCTGTTACCGTGATGGGTATTAAGAACATCCAGAGAATAAGGAGAGAATAAAATGAACGAAATTATTAAAAACATCGAAGCAGAACAGCTGAAAAAAGACGTACCGCAGTTTAACGTAGGTGATACCGTAAGAGTACACGCACTGATCAAAGAGGGTAACCGTGAGCGTATCCAGATCTTTGAGGGAACTGTATTAAAGAAACAGGGCGGAAGCACCAGAGCTACTTTCACAGTAAGAAAAGCTTCCAACGGCGTTGGCGTTGAGAAAACATGGCCGCTTCATTCCCCACACGTAAAAGAAGTAGAAGTTATCCGTCGTGGTAAAGTTCGCCGTGCGAAACTGAACTACTTAAGAGACCGTGTAGGTAAAGCTGCTAAGGTTAAAGAGCTTGTTAAATAATTTCAATCGAAAATTGCTGGTTGCTGTTCACTGGTGATGTTCCGCGAAGTGCTTTCGTGAACGAAGTGAATACGAACAGTGACTTTTGCTGCGCAGATGGCCGTGCTGACTGTCTGGGCAGCATTTTTTTGATTATTTTTTCTTTTTCTTTTTCGGGATATGTGATAAGATAATAAAGTATCTGGCCTGAGATGAAAAAAGTGTTTTGGAACCAGACGCAGGACATGCAATTATGACACGAATGGAGTAGATATGAGCGACAGAAGAAATAAAAGAGAAAAAGAGCAGTTGTTCAACATGCCGGAAATTGCAAAACTGGAGAAAAAATCTTTTTCTGGTGCCATAGAGAAATTAGAAGACAGTAAACTGAAAAAAGTTTTGATCTGGGTATTCGAGATCACAGTTACACTGATCTTTGCAGTGCTGACTTCTATGATGCTGTTTCAGTCTGTGACGATGCAGGAGAGCTCCATGGAGCCTACTCTGGCAGTTGGAAGCCGGTATTTTGTAAACAAGCTTGCTTATAAAGCATCCTCGCCGAAACGTGGCGATATTATTGTATTCCGCACAAATGCAAGTGATGATGCGGCTCTTCATATCCGCCGTGTGATCGGACTTCCAGGTGAGACGATTCAGATCGTGAATGGAAGAATTTTGATCAATGGAGAGACATATAAAGAAGGCAAAGATTTTCCCACGATCAACAATCCGGGAATGGCAGCCAATGCCATTACACTGGAAGCGGGAGAGTACTTTGTCCTGGGCGATAACCGTAATAACAGCGAAGACAGCCGTTATGGCGATATCGGACGAGTGAATAAGAAATATATAACTGGTAAGCTCTGGTTCCAGATATCCCCGAAGAAAGACATAGGGCCGTTGAATAATTAAACTGTGAGACTTTTATAAAAAATATGTGATTGTTCAGCACGTTCGCGGTTACACGCTTTGTGGAACGGTATCTGCTGAACAGCTGTAAGAATGAGGTAAATATGAACGTACAATGGTATCCTGGTCATATGACCAAAGCGAAAAGACAGATGCAGGAGGACATTAAGCTGATCGACTTGATCATTGAGCTTGTGGACTCCAGAGTTCCCCTTGCAAGCCGGAATCCGGATATTGACGAGCTTGGGAAAAATAAAGCAAGGCTGATTCTTTTGAATAAATCAGACCTTGGAGATGAACGCCAGAATGAAGCATGGAAAGCTTATTTTCAGGGGAATGGGTTCTATGTGGTAAAAGTAGATTCCCGTAGCGGCTCTGGTATGAAAGCAATTCAGGCGGCTATTCAGGAAGCCTGCAAGGAGAAAACGGAGAGGGACAGAAGAAGAGGAATCAAAAACCGCCCGATCCGTGCTATGGTAGTAGGAATTCCTAACGTTGGTAAGTCTACTTTTATCAATACTTTTGCTGGAAGAGCATGCGCCAAGACGGGAAACAAGCCAGGTGTAACCAAGGGCAAACAGTGGATCCGCCTGAATAAGAATGTGGAGCTTCTGGATACTCCGGGGATTCTCTGGCCCAAGTTTGAAGATGAGGCAGTGGGAATGCGCCTTGCCTATATTGGTTCTATCAAGGACGATATACTGAATATGGAGGAGCTTTCCCTTACACTTATTGATTTCCTTCGGGAAAAATATTCTGGTGCATTGGAGAAACGCTATCAGATCCAGGAGGAAGGCACAGCTGTGCAGATATTAGAAGCAATCGCGCGTTCCAGAGGATGTCTGAAGAAGGGGGAGGAGCTGGACTATGCCAAGGCCTCTCTGATTCTGTTCGATGACTTCCGCTCTGGAAAGATTGGAAAAATTACTTTGGAGTGGGTGCCGGAAGAAGGTAAATAATATGCAGAAAATCGGAGAAATAAAGTGTGAAATCCAGGCTGCTGAACCGGGAGAATATGCCACTCTTTTTGAAAAATACAAAGAGGATACAAGAAGTGGAGTCAGGAAGCTTCTGGAGCAGCTTCATAAGAAAGAAGAGGCTTACCAGAAGGAACTTCTGCGCACAGAAAAGATGAAGGAATTTGAGCGCAAATACGAAGATTTGGGCTATGTGTGCGGAATTGATGAAGTTGGAAGAGGCCCGCTGGCAGGTCCTGTTGTAGCGGGGGCTGTTATTTTGCCAAGAGACTGCAAAATCCTGTATCTGAATGATTCCAAACAGTTGAGCGCTAAAAAAAGGGATGAATTGTATGATGTGATCATGGAGAATGCGGTAGCTGTTGGAATCGGAATGGCAAGTCCCCGGAGAATTGATGAGATCAATATTCTTCAGGCTACCTATGAGGCAATGCGTGAGGCTGTCAGCAAGCTGGAGCCGGTGCCGCAGATTCTTCTCAATGACGCAGTAACCATTCCCGACGTGACCATACCTCAGGTGCCGATCATAAAAGGGGATGCCAAGAGTATTTCCATTGCAGCTGCCAGCATTGTAGCTAAGGTCACAAGAGATCGGATGATGGTAGAGTACGATAAAGTGATGCCGGAATATGGCTTTGCCTCAAATAAGGGGTATGGAGCTGCAGCACATATTGAAGCCTTGAAAAAATATGGTCCAAGTCCGATTCACAGGGCAACTTTTATAAAGAATTTTATAGGATAATGTGAAATTTTGAAAAGGCTGATGGTCCGGATATGAATATGTTTTGCGGTTATGAATACAAAAGATACCTACACAGAAGTATATATGGGAGTTTTTATGCAGAAAAACAAGCGAAAAGTAGGCGCTTTTTATGAAGAAATCGCTGCAGATTATCTGGTTTCCCAGGGCGTGATGATTCTGGAGCGAAATTACAGGAACTGGCTGGGGGAAATCGACCTGATCGGAATGACTGCTGATGGATGGTTGATTTTTGTGGAGGTTAAGTACAGAAGTTCGGAACGCTCAGGAAGTCCGCTGGCAGCAGTGAACGGCAGAAAGCAGCTGGTGATTTCCAAGGTGGCAGTGGAATATTTGAAGAATCATTACAGAAGCATGGATGTGAGATGCAGGTTTGATGTGGTGGGAATCAACGGCGATAAGATTTGTTGGATAAAAAATGCCTTTGATTTCTGTCAGTGAGCCAGAGCCTGTTTGAAAAAATATTCCTGCAATCTGTATGCCCCACTTTGCGGTATACTATGCCAGAATTCTGTTGACGTAGCTCGCTGCGGCGCCCTTATCCGGACAAAATCTCCCACAAATTGTGACGCACATCTTGCAGAAAGCCTTTTTCAAACACGCTCTAGAGAATGAATTCTTAACAGGTTCGAGAAGAACTGCGAGATCAGAAGAAGAGGAGAATCAGATGAAGATTAAATGGCATAACGAAAATGAGCTTCATATACAAGTAAAAGAAAATAATGGAGTCACCTATCTTACTTATCCCTCTTTTGAACAGTTCCCGGATATTGTGCATTGTTTCAGTACAAGACTTGGCGGTGTAAGCCAGGGGATTTTCTCATCTATGAATCTTAGCTTTACAAGAGGTGATGAGGAAAACGCGGTAAAAGACAATTATCGCAGACTTAGTGCAGCGGTGGGCTTTTCCTTGGAAGATATTGTCACATCTGATCAGACACACACTACAAACGTGCAGATGGTGGGGGCAGGAGACAGGGGGAAAGGTGTAACGCGTCCAAGAACATATAAAGATGTGGATGGAATGATCACCAATGTTCCAGGTGTTGTTTTATGCACCTTTTATGCAGATTGTGTGCCGCTGTATTTCGTAGATCCGGTTCACAAAGCCATAGGCTTGTCTCATTCCGGATGGCGTGGGACAGTTGGGAAAATCGGTAAGGTGACTATAGAGAAAATGGCAGAGCAGTTTGGCTCAGATCCGGAGGAGATTTTTACGGCAATTGGTCCCTCCATCTGTCAGGACTGCTATGAAGTAAGCGAAGATGTGATTCTGGAATTTCAGAAAGCTTTTGAAGAGAAATACTGGGAAAAGCTTTTTTATAAAAAGAAGAATGGTAAGTACCAGCTGGATCTTTGGGAAGCAAACCACATTATTTTTCTGAAGGCAGGAATAAAAGAAGAGCATATTTCCATGCCTGGAATTTGCACCTGCTGTAATCCGGAATTCCTCTTTTCCCACAGGGCATCCCATGGAAGGAGAGGAAATCTGGCAGCTTTTCTGGGCATTCGTCGGGAAAAATAATGTTACAGACAAGTGCAGATGCGTTTTACTGCCCATGTAAATAAGTAAATATAAAGAAGCCCTGTACCACAAACGAGATAATGTGGAACAGGGCTTTGTTTGTTTATTGTCTATTACTGATTTACACGCTTCATCAGATCCATGATCTTTTCATTGCTGGAACGAACCTTCTCAACAGAAACATCGTGGTTGATGATATCCATAATACTTGCAAGATATTTGCTCATATTTGCTTCCACATAGTAAGGTCTGGTAAGAAGCTCCGGAATACGGTAGTTCAGGTTGGTTGTGATAACCTTGTCAATCCAGCCTTTCTCATAGTAAGCGTCAAATTTATCCATACCTTCTGTAAACAGACCGTAAGTAGTGCAGATGAATACACGGTTGGCGTGACGTTCTTTGATCTGTTTGGCAACGTCAAGCATACTTTCTCCAGAAGAAATCATGTCGTCGATGATAACAACGTCTTTACCTTCTACAGAGTCGCCAAGGAACTCATGAGCTACGATGGGGTTCTTGCCATTTACCACTGTGGAATAATCACGTCTCTTATAGAACATGCCCATATCAACGCCCAGAATATTGGAAAAATATACGGCTCTGGACATAGCACCCTCATCCGGACTGATGATCATGAGATGATCATTGTCAACCTGGAAATTGTCAACGTTCTTTATCAGAGCTTTCAGGAACTGATAGGTTGGGAAAAAGTTGTCAAAACCATTTAACGGAATGGAGTTCTGCACACGCGGGTCATGAGCATCAAACGTGATGATATTGGATACGCCCATATCACTTAATTCACGAAGTGCCAGTGCGCAGTCAAGAGATTCTCTCTTCTTACGTCTGTGCTGACGGCCTTCATAAAGGAATGGCATGATTACATTGATACGATGTGCCTTACCTGTAGCTGCGGAAATAATTCTCTTCAGATCCTGAAAATGGTTATCCGGAGACATGTGGTTCTCGTGACCGCAGACAGTGTATGTGGAACTGTAGTTGGTAACGTCTACCATAATGTAAAGGTCGGTTCCTCGGACAGATTCCTTAATGATTCCCTTACCTTCACCGGTACCGAAACGCGGACATTCGCACTCCACGATAAAAGAGTCTTCGCTGTATCCCTGTGGAACATTGTCAAGGCCCTTCTTTTCTACAAGTTCCTTACGGAATTTTACCAGGTTTCTGTCTACCTCCTCTGCAAGTTCGCGGCAGCCCTCCAGCGCAGCGATACGAATAGGTGCGACAGGCATAGATTTCTCAAGCAATTCTATGTTCGGCATGATATTCCTCCTAAGTAGTATGCTAATTATCGATTCGATTATCTGCAAAAAAATGGGGACACATGTCCTTTACCTTTGCAGATCTCTTCTTTATATTTATAACATTTGCCCTAAATGTCGTCAAGGAATTTATTGATTTTTACTTGAAAAATTACCCGGACGTGAGCAGGAAATGAAAGTTTTTGTTGTGTTTTTCGGGAAAACTTGTTATATTAAAAATAATGGCTTTATTATGCTGAGCCAGAGATGGACGATCTGTGATGTTGTATTCGGGTCTCTGAATCTAAAAATGTATTTGAAAAATGATTTTTCAAACAGATTCTGGAACAGAGCTGACGCGACAGATCGCATTTGAATTATAATGGAGATAAATGTGAAGAAACAAAATAAACACGTGATTGCAATTGTGCAGGATGGAAGTATCGCACAGGAACTGGAGCTTGTACCGGGAGATATACTGCTCACTGTAAACGGTCAGCCTGTGGAAGATATATTTGACTACCGATATCTGATGAATGAAGAATTCGTTGTTCTGGAAGTGGAAAAGGCAAACGGAGAGATCTGGGAGCTGGAGGTGGAGAAGGAATATGAAGAAGACCTTGGGATTACCTTTGAGAAGGATCTGATGGATGATTATCGTTCCTGTTCCAATCACTGCATTTTCTGTTTTATTGACCAGATGCCGCCTGGAATGAGAGATACTCTTTATTTTAAAGATGATGATTCCAGATTGTCCTTCATACAGGGAAATTATGTGACCCTGACCAATATGAGTGATCATGATATAGACCGGATCATCCGGTACCATCTGGAGCCCATTAATATTTCCATCCAGACCATGAATCCGGAACTGAGATGTAAAATGCTCCATAACCGCTTCGCCGGGGATGCATTGAAGAAGCTTCAGAAACTGTATGATGCAGGAATCACTATGAATGGGCAGATTGTTTTGTGCAAAGGAGTTAATGACGGTAAGGAACTGGATGACAGTATTCGTAAGATGTCTGCCTATGCACCAGTACTTCAGAGCGTTTCAGTAGTTCCGGTTGGTCTGACTAAGTTTCGTGAGGGGTTGTATCCGATGGAACAGTTTCAGAAGGAAGATGCATTAGAAGTTCTGGAGATTATTCATTCCTGGCAGAAGAAAATGATGGACCAGTATGGCATTCATTTTATCCATGCTTCAGATGAATGGTACATTCTGGCAGGGAAGGATCTGCCCATGGAAGAGTCCTATGATGGCTATCTTCAGCTGGAAAACGGTGTGGGAATGCTTCGGCTCCTTGGCGAAGAAGTGAAAGAAGCTGTTGCAGGCAGGGCAGGAGATGACCGAAGGATAAAGGCTGTCAGTGCTACAGGAGCTTTGGCGGCACCATTTATTAAGAAATATATGGAGATGATCCATGAGAAATTTCCAAATGTAGACGTGGATGTGATCTCCATAAGAAACGAATTTTTCGGAGAAACGATTACGGTGTCTGGTTTGATCACGGGACAGGATCTGATCAGACAATTAAGCGGCAGAGATCTTGGAGAGAAGCTTTTGCTTCCCTGCAACATGCTGAAAAATGAAGAAGATATTTTTCTGGATGATATCTCTGTGGAAGAGCTTTCCAGGAAACTGAACGTAGAAATTGTAATTGTGGATGAAGGTGGTTCAGACCTTGTGTCTGCAGTCCTTGATCCGATTGAACATAAGAAACAGAAAAGGAGACAAATGTATGAGCAAACCGGTAGTAGCAATTGTGGGCAGGCCTAATGTAGGAAAATCCACATTGTTTAATGTACTGGCAGGGGATAAGATTTCCATTGTTAAAGATACGCCAGGTGTAACCAGAGACAGAATTTATGCAGATGTATCATGGCTGGATAATGATTTTACTATTATTGACACAGGTGGTATTGAACCGGATAGTGGCGATGTGATTCTTTCTCAGATGAGGGAGCAGGCTCAGATCGCTATTGATACTGCAGATGTCATTATCTTTATTACAGATGTACATCAGGGACTTGTGGATTCTGATGCGAAAGTTGCAGATATGCTTCGCCGCAGCGGCAAACCAGTGGTACTTGCAGTGAATAAAGTGGACAGCATTCAGAAATATATGATGGATGTTTATGAATTTTATAATCTGGGAATCGGCGAGCCATTTGCCATTTCTGCAGCTAACCGTCAGGGACTTGGAGATATGCTTGATGAGGTCGTAAAACATTTCCCGGAGGATACGGGAGAGGATGAGGATTCTGATATTCCGAAGATTGCTATTGTAGGTAAACCTAATGTTGGTAAGTCCTCTCTGATCAATAAGCTGCTGGGGGAAGACCGTGTAATCGTTTCGGATGTTGCCGGAACCACTCGTGATGCAGTTGATACGAAGGTTACCTGGAACGAAAAAGATTATATTTTTATCGATACAGCCGGACTTCGCCGGAAAGCAAAAGTAAAAGAAGAAATTGAGCGCTTCAGTGTGATCCGTACTGTAACAGCTGTAGAACGTGCAGATGTTGTAGTTGTAATGATCGATGCATCAGAAGGCGTTACAGAGCAGGATGCAAAAATTGCCGGAATTGCCCATGAGAAAGGCAAGGGCGTGATCATTGCAGTGAATAAATGGGATGCTATTGAGAAAAATGACAAGACCATTTACAAACATACTAACCGTATTCGGGAGGTCCTTTCCTTTATGCCTTATGCAGAAATCGTGTTTATTTCTGCCCGAACAGGACTTCGGATTTCCAGAATGTTTGAGACACTGGATGCGGTAATTGAGAATCAAACTATGCGTATCCAGACTGGTGTGCTTAATGAGATCCTTGCAGAAGCAGTTGCCATGCAGCAGCCGCCGTCTGACAGGGGCCGCCGTCTGAAAATTTTCTACATGACACAGGTTGCGGTAAAACCGCCTACATTCGTAATCTTTGTCAATGACAAAGAACTTATGCATTTTTCCTACACCAGATATCTGGAAAATAAAATCCGGGATGCCTTTGACTTTGGGGGCACACCGCTGAAATTTATTGTAAGAGAGCGCGGAGAGAAGGAATAAAGATGGAACGTATTATTTGTCTGGCTATTGGATATTTGTTTGGAATGTTTCAGACGTCATACATTATCGGAAAAATCCATCACATGGATATCCGTCAATATGGAAGCGGCAATGCAGGAACTACCAATGCCCTTCGTACTCTTGGAAAAAAAGCGGGGGCAATGACTCTTATTGGCGATATGCTTAAATGTGTGATTGCCATTCTGATCGTGGATGCAGTATTTAAGAATCGGTATCAGGAAATTCTTCCATTGCTTGGCATGTACACGGCAGCAGGCTGCGTGCTTGGACATAATTTTCCGTTTTATCTTGGATTCAGGGGCGGCAAGGGAATTGCAGCTTCTGCGGGAATGCTGCTGGCAATGGACTGGAGAGTATTTCTGATCTGCGCGGTGATCTTTATTGGGCTGGTAGCTATTACCCGCTATGTGTCATTGGGGTCAATGGCAGCATATGTAGGTGCGCTGATTTGTTTCATTGGGTTTGGCGCTGCGGGAAGTTATGGCATGGATTTCCCTCATACATTTGAGATGGATGTGATCATGGGACTTATGACAGCACTTGCAATTTACAGACACAGGGCGAATATTTACCGCCTTTTAAATGGAACTGAGAATAAGCTTGGTGCAGCGAAAACTGCAGCCAAATAAGATGAGGTGATAAAATGGCAAAAATCAGCGTAATGGGAACCGGAAGCTGGGGAACAGCACTTGCAATACTGCTTCACAACAATGGTCATCAGGTTATGTTGTGGTCTGCACATCCGGAAAAGGCAGCCAGTCTGAATCAGACCCGGGAGGATCCGAAAAAGCTTCCCGGAATTAAAATTCCGGATGGAATTGTGATAACCGGTGATGAAAAGACAGCTTTGGATTCACCAGATATAGTTGTATTTGCCTCACCATCTGCTTATATGCGTGCTATCAGCAAACGACTTTCCCCATTGATTCGACGGGGACAGATTATTGTAAATGTGGCGAAAGGTGTAGAAGAAAATACGCTTATGCCTGTGTGTGATATTATTAAAGAAGAGATTCCTCAGGCAGATGTTTGTGTGCTTTCAGGACCAAGCCATGCGGAAGAAGTAAGCCGCGGACTCCCTACTACGTGTGTAGTCAGTGCCCGCAAAAAAGAGACCGCTGAATATCTCCAGGGCCTTTTTATGAGCCCTGTTTTCCGGGTGTATACGACACCGGATATGCTGGGGGTAGAGCTTGGCGGTGCCCTTAAGAATGTAATCGCCCTGGCAGCAGGGACTGCTGATGGCTTAGGGTATGGAGATAATACAAAGGCTGCTTTGATCACAAGAGGAATAGCAGAGATGGCGCGGCTTGGTGTCAAGATGGGCGCTAAATTGGAGACTTTTGCCGGCCTTTCCGGAATTGGTGATCTGATTGTTACCTGTGCCAGTGTGCACAGCCGAAACAGACGCGCCGGCTATCTGATGGGACAGGGTTACACCATGAAGCAGGCTATGGATGAAGTGCAGATGGTTGTGGAGGGCGTTTATTCCGCAAAGGCAGCCAAAGCGCTGGCTGAGAAATATAATGTGGAAATGCCGATCATTATGGAAGTAAATAAGCTTCTGTTTGAAAACAAGCCTGCATCTGAAGCTGTGAAAGACCTGATGCAGAGAGAGAAACAGGGAGAAATTTCCTGGGAACTGTGAATGCTATATTCAGCAAATAAGCTGTTGCAAAATATAAAATACAGAAAATATAACTGAAAGAATAGAACCGCAAAAAACTGCCAGAGCAGTGAGCAAAAAAACGAAAGAGTATGCTCAATGTTCTGGCAGTTAATAATTTACAAAGAGTGAAAAGATTAAAAAATAACATCCTTCAGATCATCCGGCACATGGGATGTATGGAGATCTTCATTTAAAGTATCCATGATCGCCATATCTTCATCCTCAATGTTGAAATCAAAAATATTGGCGTTGGAAGCAATGCGGTCTGGATTGACGGATTTCGGAATTACAGAAATACCCTTTTGGATTGCCCAGCGAAGACCGACCTGAGCAGGAGTATGTGCATACTTGGTTCCGAGAACACACATTACATCATTGTCAAGGTAAGCACCTCTGGCAAGCGGTGCATAAGCCTGAACCTGAATTCCTTCCGACTGGCAATATTCAATCAGTTCTTTCGGATAGCAAAGCGGATGACATTCGATCTGGTTGACAGCAGGTACAATACCGGAAATTTTCTTAAGCTCTTCCAGATGATGAATCTGGAAATTGCTGACGCCGATGGAAAGTACACGGCCGGTTTCAAGAAGTTTGGCCATCTCCAGCCAGGTTCCGGTATAGCAGCCAGGCACCGGCCAGTGAATCAGATAAAGATCCAGATAATCCAGCTTCAACCGCTCCATGCTTCTGTAAAAAGCACCATCTACATCTCCAAGGCGCTGCGCATTGTTCCAGATCTTGCTGGTGATAAAAAGTTCTTTGCGTGGGACACCACATTTGGCAATTGCCTTGCCTACACTTTCTTCGTTTTTGTAAGCGGAAGCAGTGTCAATAAGACGGTAGCCCGCGTTCACTGCAGCTGTAATGGCTGTCTCTGCTTCGTTATCTGCTGTTTTATATACACCAAGCCCTAAAAGGGGCATTTCTCTGTCGGTATTCAGGAATACGGTTTCTCTCAAAGCTAATTCCTCCTCATTAAACAATAAATGCTGCTGCTCATGAAGTAATCAGCAACCAATAAATTTCATTCATTATAGCATATAATTACAAAACATTCACCTGTTTTTTGCTTAAATACGCATTCGTTAATCTTTAGACAAACTTTAGAAATAACTGGTAAAATTGTACAGAAATTAAAACATATATTTGTGTGGTAAAGCGTTGAAATTTGGTGAAATTTTATAATTATCTCCTTGCGTAATAATGAGAAAGGTTGTATAATAAAAGAAAAATTTGATAAATTTATGTCATAACTCTGCGATTTTTTAGGTAGAAGAAAGAAAATGTGTTATGCATGAAGGTATGAGGTATGCGGAATCTCATTATATTAAAAGGGAATAGAATATCTTTATATCCATTCTTACATGTTTTCTCACGTTGCCGGCGTGAGTTTTTTTCGTGCCTGGAAGAGAAACAATGTTATGATTTGTCTGCCGCATTCAAGGCGGAAAGGAGTAGTTACTATGCATTTGATCAAAGATGAAAACGGCAATCTGATCCAGCATGGTCATGAGCATACCCACCAGCATACCCATGCAGACGGAGTGAGCCATACACATGCGCATACCCATGACGGAACAGAAGGTCATGACCATACACATAATGAGGGACAGAACTGCAGTACAGACTGCGGCGGCTGCCAGGGAGGGGACTGCAGGAATGAGACAGTAGCTCTTCTTACCTATATGCTTCAGCACAATGAGCACCATGCAGCAGAACTTGACCAGATGGCGGATAATCTTGCCAAGATGGGAATGGATGCCGCTGCGAAGACCATTAAGGAAAGCGTATCCGATTTCCAGAAAGGCAACATGCGCCTTGGCCTTGCCCTGACTCTTGTGAAAGAGGAAATGAAATAAGGAGGCATTATTATGTGTTTAGCAACTGTATATAAAGAAAATGACGATTCTGTAATCTTCAAGAACGTCAGCCGTATTAATGTAGATGGAAACAAACTTGTTCTCCGCGATATTATGGGTGATGAAAGAGTGGTAGAGGGAACCATCCTTATGGTAGACCTTGCGAACAGTATCGTTAAAGTAAAATGTGACTGACATGGATTTTCTGATTACTGTTCAGTGGAAATGTTTCATAAGGTGCATTTGCAAACAAAGTGTACAGTAACGTTTTCTGCTGATACAGAAGAACAAAAGCGGATTGCTTCAGTAATCCGTGATGCTTATCAGATCTTGAGGCATTATGCCTTTAGAATAAAAATTACTTAATACGTGGAGGTATGTAATTATGAAATTGTCAGAAGCAATGAGAGAAAGAATGCTTCTGTCTTTCGAGCTATTTCCGCCGAAGACAGAAAAGGGGATGGATAACCTTCCTGGGACGATCGATCATCTGATGAAATACAAACCTGCGTACATTTCCTGTACATACGGTGCAGGCGGCGGAAACGTTGGTGCTAACAGAGAAGTATGCCAGATGATCAAGAAAGCCGGAACAACACCGGTTACCCATTTCACAGTAATCAAGAACACAAAAGAGGGAATCAAAGAGCAGCTGGATCAGTACCTTGCAGAGGGTGTAGATCATATGCTTGCACTTCGTGGAGATATTCCGCTTGGTGAAACAACAACCTGCGGTGATTTCAACTACGCTACAGATCTTGTTAAATTTGTCCGTGACGAATTTGGTGACAAATTCGAAATCGCAGTTGC
Source organism: Ruminococcus sp. 1001713B170207_170306_F1 (assembly GCF_015668065.1). NCBI lineage: Bacteria > Bacillati > Bacillota > Clostridia > Eubacteriales > Oscillospiraceae > Ruminococcus > Ruminococcus sp. 1001713B170207_170306_F1. Next base: position 59,147 of record NZ_JADPEX010000005.1, read on the forward strand.
AGGATCTCCGGAGGGACACATTGCATGCCGCAGCCTTGATGCTGATATTGCAGTTCTGAGACAGAAACAGGACAATGGTGCCGATTATATCATGACTCAGCTTTGCTGGGATATGGAGCAGTTTAAATACTGGCTGGATTCAATCCGTGAGGCTGGTGTTACAATGCCTGTAGACGTAGGAGTTATGCCAATTCTTGACATGTCCGCTACAATTAATATGGCACTTTCCCGTAACGGTTGTGTAATGGACCGTGAGCTTTGCAGACTCATCTCCAGAAACTGGCTGTTCCCGAATCCATTTGCAGCAAAAGATGCTGATGGCAAGCCGTTTGATATGTTCTATGATGATAAGATCAAGAGATTCAAAGAAGAGGGAATCGAGTACACGATCAGACAGATCGACGAGTACCGCGCTCTCGGCGTAGATGGCATCCATCTGTATGCTTTGAATAAATGGAAAGATGTATCCGAGATCATTGACAGATCCGGACTTTGTACTTTAATCTAATCGATTTTGACTTAAATTTTTCAGGAGGCAATTGATAGTATTATGGCACATGTAATTGCTGTCGCAGGTAAAGGCGGCGTTGGTAAAACCACATTATGCGGAATGCTGATCCAGTATCTCTGCGAGAAAGGCAAAGGACCGATCCTTGCAGTAGATGCTGACGCAAACTCAAATCTGAACGAAGTTCTTGGAGTAGAAGTGGAGACTACACTTGGTGATGTAAGGGAAGAAATTGCTCGCGCAGAGCTTGCAAGCGAGAATCCGATCCCGGCGGGAATGTCCAAGGCGGATTACGCTGAAAGACGTTTTGAGGATGCTCTGGTAGAAGATGATGATTTTGATCTTCTGGTTATGGGCAGAACCCAGGGAAAAGGCTGCTACTGTTTTGTAAATGGACTTCTTCAGACCCAGCTTGCCAAATACCAGAATAATTATCCTTATATCGTAGTTGATAACGAAGCTGGTATGGAGCACATCAGCAGGGGAGTACTTCCGTCCATGCAGACAGCGATTCTGGTCAGTGACTGTTCCAGAAGAGGTGTACAGGCTGTAGGTCGTATTGCAGAGCTTATTAAAGAATGTGATATGCACCCGGATACAGTAGGCCTTATCATTAACCGTGCTCCTGGCGGAAAGCTGAATGACGGAATCAAAGAAGAGATTGAGAAGCAGGGTCTTCATCTTCTTGGCGTAGTGCCGCAGGATGAGACTGTTTACGAGTATGACTGCGAGGGTAAACCGACTGCAGGGCTTCCGGAAGATAATCCGGTAAAGATGGCTCTTCGTGAGATCGTAGATAAGCTTGTTTTATAAGGGAAGTCCCCCTTACCCCACATGTTTATGTGATAAGAGGATAGAAATGGCATTATAATTCGCAGCAGGCAAGAACGCTGCTGCGGAATTTTTGTCAGGTATTTATCCCATGGGAGGGGATGGGTTCCGGAAAACGGAATATAAATAAATTTATCAAAAGTAACACATACTTAGAGGAGGTCAATAATGAGTGAATTCAAATTAACTACAGTGGAAGAATTCGAAGCTGCCACAGCCCGTCTTCTTGAGACTGGTGCAAAGGTAGGCGCTGATTCCTGGCAGATGCGTGTTAAGAATCAGACTCCACACTGTAAATTCGGTGAGCAGGGCGTATGTTGCCGAATCTGTTCAATGGGTCCGTGCCGTATTACACCTAAGGCACCGAGAGGTATCTGCGGATGCGATGTACATGGTATCGTAGGAAGAAACTTCCTTCGTTTCACAGCAGGCGGCGCAGCTACACACTCTGATCACGGACGTGAGATCTGTATCACACTTGGACATGCAAAAGAGGGCGGCGACTATCAGGTGAAAGATCCTGAGAAGCTGATCCGTATTGCAAAAGAGTGGGGCGTTGAGACAGAGGGTAAAGACATCTATGATCTGGCTCATGAAATGTCTGATCTTGCTCAGGAAGAATACGGAAAGATCAGAGGATATTCCAGATGGCTTAAGAGAGCACCTCAGCATACACAGGATCTGTGGCATGCAGCTGGAATTGAGCCAAGAGCAATTGACCGTGAGGTTTCCTGTGCACTTCATATGACTCATATGGGTAACACAAGTAAACCGGAGGCTCTGATCCGTCAGGCGCTTCGTAACGGTCTTTCCGATGGATGGGGCGGTTCCATGTGCGGAACTGAGTTCTCTGATGTCCTTTTCGGAACTCCAAAGCCAATCGATACCGAGGCTAACCTTGGTGTTATGAATGCAGAGAATGTAAACATCGTTGTTCATGGACATGACCCGAGTCTTTCTGAGATGATCTGTGAGTATGCAGACAGCAAAGAGATGATCGACTATGCGAAATCCATGGGTGCTAAGGGAATCACTGTTTCCGGTGTATGTTGTACATCTAATGAGGTTGCAATGCGTCGCGGTATTCCGATGGCAGGTAACTTCTTACAGCAGGAGAACGTTGTACTGACAGGTGCCTGTGAGGCAATCGTAGTTGACGTTCAGTGTATTTTCCCGGCACTTGGACCTCTTTCCAAATGCTTCCATACAAAATTCATCACAACTTCTCCAATCTGCCAGATGCCAGATTCCGATTTCATTGAATTTGATGCAGGTACAGCAGGAGAGAAAGCAAAACAGATCGTAAAACTTGCATGTGAGAACTTCAAGAACAGAAAACCAGAGCTTGTACATATCCCGGATCTGAAACATAAAGCTACTGTTGGTTACTCTGTAGAAGCAATCGTTAAGACACTTGACGGCGTAACAAACTCTCAGGTAGACGAGACTGGTACCACCAAACCTCTTCTTGAGTGTATTACATCTGGTGTTATCCGTGGTGCTGTTGCTATGGTTGGATGTAACAACCCGAAGGTCAGACCTGACACAGCTCACATCGAACTTATGAAGAAACTGATCGCAAACGATATCGTGATCATCGCTTCCGGATGTTCCGCTCAGGCAGCTGCTCGTGCAGGACTTATGGACAAAGCTGCAAAAGACCTTTGCGGTGCTGGTCTGAAACGTGTTTGCGAGCTTGCAGATATCCCGCCAGTATTACATATGGGATCCTGTGTTGATATCAGCCGTATGCTGATCCTTGCTTCTGAGCTTGCCAAGGATTCCGGACTGAACATTTCCCAGCTTCCAGTAGTAGGATGTGCTCCTGAGTGGATGTCTGAGAAGGCAGTTTCCATTGGAAACTATGTAGTAGCAACTGGTCTTGATACATATCTTGGTGTAGACCCATATGTTTCCGGTTCTACAGAGGTTGCAAGCCTCCTTACAGAAGGGGTACGTGACTGGGTAGAGGCAGCATATACAGTTGAGAAAGATATTGATAAATTAGGCGATCTTATGATTGCGAGAATCGAAGAAAAACGTGACGCTCTCGGAATCTGATCGAAGGAAAGGCGCGATTAACTTATGAAAATAGCAGTAACCGGTAAAGGCGGAGTAGGAAAGACAACTTTTGCGGCAACACTTGCCAGACTATATGCAGATGAAGGGAAAAAGGTCCTTGCAGCTGATGTTGACCCGGACGCAAACCTGGGACTGGCTCTTGGATTTGATGAGGAGACTTTAGATTCCATCGTTCCCATTTCCAAGATGCGTAAGCTGGTAGAGGAGCGTACCGGAGCCAACAGCCAGAATCAGTTTTATACACTGAATCCGAAGGTAGACGACATTCCGGACACCTACGGAAAGGTTTGTAATGGTGTAAAACTGCTTGTCCTTGGAACCGTGGAAACAGGCGGAGGCGGATGTGTCTGTCCTGAACATGTCATGTTAAAAAGAATCATCAGCAACCTTGTAGTGCACAGGGATGATGTGGTAATTATGGATATGGAAGCCGGTCTGGAGCATCTGGGCCGGGGAACCACGGAGAGCATGGACGAATTTATTGTGGTGATCGAACCAGGTGCAAGAAGTGTACAGACCTACAAAAACGTAAAACGTCTTGCAAAGGATCTTGGCATTACTCAGGTTAAGGTAGTGGCCAACAAAGTACGGAACGAAGAGGATGAAGAATTTATCCGCAACAAGATTCCGGCAGAAGATCTTCTTGGAATGATCCATTACAATGTAGAAGTTATGGACGCAGACCGCCAGGGTAAATCACCCTATGATTTCAGTGAGACAGTAACATCTGAGATCAGAAAGATTAAAGAAAAGATAGACAACGAATCAAGTCTGTAAATAATAGGAGGTACTACAGTGACTTTATTTGATAGAGTATTCAGCGGAAACGACGCTGTTTATGGATTAACAGAGGGCGCTATTGATGCAGCCATCGCACAGCATGGCGAAGACAAAGCAGTAAGCTTCCCTGATACCGCTTACAGCCTTCCTTGCTACTATTCAGTAACAGGAACCAAGGTTACAACCTTAAAAGAGTTAAAAGAGGCTCTTGGCGTTGTAAAAACTCTTATGACAAGAGAGAAAAGACTGAACGACGCATTCATGTCCGGTATTGCTACCGCACTTTGCGCAGAGTTCATCGAAGTTCTGAAATATATCGACGGAGCAACACCATATGAGGAGCCATGCTATGGCCACCTTGCAGATGCTGTGATCCGTGAGCTTGGTGTACCGCTTGTAACAGGCGATATCCCTGGTGTAGCCGTTATCCTTGGAACAGCTCCATCTGTAGAAGAGGGTGTTGCACTTGTAAAGAGCTATCAGGCACAGGGTATTCTTGTAACACTGGTTGGCGGAATCATTGACCAGGTGAAGGAAGCTGGCATGAACACTGGAGCAAACGTACGTGTTATTCCTCTTGGAAAAGACGTTACAGCAGTTATCCACGTTGTATCTGTTGCACTTCGTGCAGCTCTGATCTTCGGTAACGTAACACCTGGAGATGCAGGTACACTTATGAAATATACAATGGACCGTGTTCCGGCATTCGTTAACGCATTCGGACCTCTGGATGACGTTGTAGTTGCTTGCGGAGCTGGCGCTATCGCACTTGGCTTCCCGGTAATCACAAACGAGACAGAGAACATCTTCCGTGTACCGAAGAGCCTTATCGTTCAGGAGGACGTAAGCAAATTCAACGCTACTTCCCTTGAGGCTCGTGACATCAAGATCAAGATCACAAACATCGATATCCCGGTTGCATTCGCATCTGCATTCGAGGGCGAGATCATCCGTCGTAAAGACATGCGTGTTGAGTTCGATGGTTCCCGTGTTGACTGTGCTGAGCTTGTACATACCTGTGACGCTTCTGAGATCGAGGATCACAAGATCACAGTTGTAGGACCGGAAGTTGACGAGATGGAAGACGGAAGCAAGAACAGCATTGCATACGTTGTTAAGGTTGCCGGTAAGAACATGCAGCCTGACTTTGAGCCTGTTATCGAGCGTAAATTCCACAACTACATCAACTGTATTGAGGGTGTATATCACACCGGTCAGAGAGATATGCAGCGTATCCGTATCAGCCATGCAGCATTTGATGCAGGATTCCGTATCAAACATATCGGTGAAGTTCTTTATACTCAGGTTAAGAACGAATTTGACGCAGTTGTTGACAAGTGTGAGGTTGTGATCTACACAGATCCTGCTGAGTGTACCAGAATCCGTCATGAAGTTGCAATTCCGACATTCGAGAAACGTGATGATCGTCTTGCAAACCTCACTGACGAGTCTGTTGATGTATATTACAGCTGTATCCTCTGCCAGGCATTCTCCCCGTCTCACGTTTGTGTTGTTACACCAGAGAGACTTGGACTTTGCGGTGCCGTTTCATGGCTGGATGCAAAAGCTACCAACGAGCTTGATCCGAACGGACCTTGCCAGGTGATCACCAAAGAGCGTCCGATCAATGAAGAGCTTGGTTCTTATGAAGACGTTGATGAAGCGGTTCAGAAGTTCTCCCAGGGTGCTCTGGAGCACGTTACCCTGTACTCCATCATGCAGGATCCTATGACTTCCTGCGGATGCTTCGAGTGTATCTGCGGTATCGAGCCATTCTCCAACGGTGTAGTTATTGCTAACCGTGAGTATGCAGGTATGACACCTCTCGGAATGACCTTCTCTGAGATGGCTTCCATGACAGGTGGTGGTGTTCAGACTCCTGGATTCATGGGACATGGTAAACACTTCATCGCTTCCAAGAAATTCATGAAGGCTGAGGGCGGTATCGAGCGTATCGTATGGATGCCGAAAGAATTAAAAGAGTTCATCGCAGAGAAATTAAATGCTACTGCAAAAGAACTTTACGGAATCGATAACTTTACAGATATGATCGGTGATGAGACTGTTGCTACAGATCCTGAGACTCTGGTAGGATTCCTTACAGAGAAGGGACATCCGGCACTTGGACTTGACCCGATGATGTAATTTATCCAGCAGCTCCTGCTGCAAAATGGAGATAATTTCCCTGGAGTCTGTCTCCTTTAGACAGGCTCCGGGATTCACTATTTCCGGCAGGAATACTGATTTATAGTTTCGCTGCGGAGGGCGAACAAGCAGATCATTTTGATTGCGGAATGAAATGATCTGTATCTGATAATTTATTTAGCAGCAAACCAATGGATAGAGGCGGAGCCTTACATGGTTTGTGATAGAAGATTAACAGAAAAGGAGATGCAGAAAATTGTTAATTAACAGAATTTTCAGCGGTAATGATGCAGTATACGGTCTAACAGAAAAAGCCGTAAACGATGCTGTACAGCAGCATGGTGCAGATAAGGCAGTGGGATTTCCACACACAGCATATTGTCTTCCATGCTATTATGCAGTAACCGGTGTGAAGATCAAAACACTTGGAGAACTGCAGGCAGCCCTTGGCGTCGTAAAATCTCTTATGACAAGAGAGCATGCTCTGGATGATGCTCTTATGTCAGGTGTAGCAACAGCCCTCTGTGCGGAATTTATTGAAGCACTGAAGTATCTTGATGGGGCAGAACCCTATCAGGAGCCTTGTTATGGCCATCTTGCAGATTCCATTATCCGTGAGCTTGGTGTACCGCTTGTAACAGGAGATATCCCTGGTGTAGCCGTTATCCTTGGCAGCGCACCGACTGCACAGGAAGGTGTTGACCTGATCAAGAGCTATCAGGCACAGGGTATCCTGGTAACATTAGTTGGCGGTATCATTGACCAGGCACAGGAGCTTGGTCTTAAGATGGGCTATAATTTACGAATTGTTCCTTTGGGAAAAGACGTAACATCTGTTATCCACGTTGTATCTGTTGCACTTCGTGCAGCACTGATCTTCGGCAATGTAACACCTGGCGATGCAGCAAGCCTTCTTACATACACCAAAGACAGGGTTCCGGCATTTGTAAATGCTTTCAAACCTGTTGATGATGTAGTTCTTGCAGCCGGTGCTGGTGCGATCAAGCTTGGTTTCCCGGTAATCTCCAATGAGGATGAGAACATTGTGGAAGTACCAGGAGCCCTGATCGCGTGTCCGAACGTTGCTGACTTTAATAAGGTTTCCCTTGAAGCAAGAGGAATCAAGATCAAGATCACAAAGGTGGATATTCCGGTAGCATTTGCGTCTGCCTTTGAAGGTGAGATCATTCGTCGTAAAGATATGCGTGTGGAATTTGACGGTTCCCGTGTGGACTGCGTAGAGCTTGTGCAGACTAAGGAAATGAACGAGGTCGAGGATCACAAGATTACTGTCGTAGGTCCGGAAGTCGATAGCTTCGAACCTGGAAGCAAGCACAGCCTTGCCTACGTGGTAGAAGTAGCTGGTAAGAAGATGCAGCCGGATTTTGAACCGGTTATCGAGCGTAAATTCCACAATTATATAAACTGCATTGAAGGTGTATATCACACAGGACAGAGGGATATGTTCCGTATCCGTATCAGCAATGATGCTTTTGCAGCAGGTTTCAGAGCAAAACACTTTGGTGAAGTTCTTTACACTCAGGTAAAGAATGAGTTCGAGGCTGTTGTAGATAAGTGTCAGGTAACTGTCTATACAGATCCGGATGAGTGTACCAGAATGCGTCATGAAGTAGCAATCCCTACTTTTGACAAACGTGATGCACGTCTGGAGACATTGACTGATGAATCTGTAGATGTTTATTACAGCTGTATCCTGTGTCAGGCATTTTCTCCGTCACATGTCTGCGTAGTAACACCGGAGAGACTTGGACTTTGTGGAGCCGTTTCATGGCTGGATGCAAAAGCAACCAATGAACTGGATCCAAACGGCCCATGTCAGATCATCACCAAGGAGCGCCCGATCGATGTAAATCTGGGCTCTTACGAGGATGTTGATGAAGCAGTAAAGAAATATTCCCAGGGTGCTCTGGAGCATGTTACTCTGTACTCCATCATGCAGGATCCTATGACCTCCTGTGGATGCTTCGAGTGTATTTGCGGTATTGAGCCATTTTCTAATGGTGTGGTTATCGCAAACCGTGAGTATGCAGGCATGACACCTCTTGGAATGACGTTCTCCGAGATGGCTTCCATGACCGGCGGCGGTGTTCAGACACCAGGCTTTATGGGACATGGAAAACACTTTATTTCATCCAAGAAATTCATGAAGGCAGAGGGCGGAATTGAGCGTATCGTATGGATGCCAAAGGAATTAAAAGAGACCGTGGCGGAGCGACTCAATAAGACTGCAAAAGAACTCTATGGCATTGACAACTTCACTGATATGATCGGTGATGAGACCGTTGCCACAGATCCGGAAGTTCTTGTTGCATTTTTAACAGAACATAACCATCCTGCATTGTCAATGGATCCGATGATGTAGTATAATGGTTCTGTATAATTTTTACAAATTTTTAAGGAGGCTTTAAGAAATGCCATTTAATCAGAAACCACAGAAGTTCAACGCAAAGATCAACACTGTTACGGTTGGAACTGGCGATAAAGCGGTTACTATTGGAGGAAATTCTACATTTCCTTTCTATACATTTGACGCACCAACCGAGAACAGCCCGAAAATCGGTGTAGAGATCACGGATATGGGACTTGATGACTTTGCACCTGGAATCAAAGCATATTATGAAGGATGCACCACCATGGCTGAGATCGCTCAGAAAGCAGCAGCTATGGAAGGTGGAGATTTCGTTGTACTCAACCTGGAAGGCGGAGATCCAAACGGAGTAAACAAATCTACAGAAGAACTTATTGCAATCGTAAAAGAGGTTGCAGATGCAATCGACTGTCCATTAGTAGTTGAAGGCTGCAAAAATGTGGAGAAGGATGCGGAACTTCTTCCGAAGGTTGCAGAGGCACTTCAGGGCAGAAACGTGATCGTGATGTCTGAGAAGGAAGAAAACTACAAGGCAATCGGTGCTGCAGCAGGACTTGCTTACAACCAGATCGTAGGCGCTGAGTCCGCTGATGATATCAACCTTGCAAAACAGTTGAACGTAGTAACAACACAGTTAGGTGTTGATGCGAAGAAGATCGTTATGAACGTAGGAACAGCTACCGTTGGTTATGGTTACGAGTATGTTGTTTCCACTATGGACCGTATCAAAGGTGCAGCATTATCCCAGAATGATAACATGCTGCAGATGCCTATTATTACACCAGTTTCTTCTGAGACATGGGGCGTAAAGGAATCAGTTGCAACTGAGGAAGATATGCCAGAATGGGGCTCAGAGGATGAGCGTGGTATCGACATGGAAGTTATGACAGCAGCAGCAGACCTGGCAGCAGGATCTGACGCAGTTATCTTAAGACATCCAGAGTCTGTAAAGACCATCGCTAAGATGATCAAAGCACTTGTGTAATATTTTTAGGAGGGAAAAATTGATATGGCACTGAATGGTATTCAGATTTTTAAATTAACACCAAAGAAAAACTGTAAGGAATGTGGATGCCCGACATGTATGGCTTTCTCCATGAAAGTTGCACAGGGCGCTTTAAAGATTGAGCAGTGTCCACATATGTCTGAGGAAGCATTAGCATCTCTTTCCGAGGCAACTGCTCCGCCAATGAAGACGATCAAGATTGGTACTGGCGATGAGGAGCTTACCCTTGGTGGTGAGACCGTTCTTTTCAGACATGAGAAGACCTTTGTAAACAAGACAAGATATGCAGTAGAGCTTTGCACATGCATGGATGACGCTACTGTAGATGCAAAACTGGCTGAGATCCCGAAGGTTGATTATGACCGTATCGGTGAGAGAATGTACGCAGAGATCGTTTACGTAAACTGCGATGCAGAAGCAACAGCTGACAAATATGTAGCACTTGTACAGAAAGCAGCAGCTCTTGGACGTACCCTGATCCTTGGATGTTCTGATCCGGAGATCGCAAAAGCAGCCCTTGAGGTTTGCAAAGACAGCAAGCCGGTATTAAACGGAGCAAATGCTTCTAACTATGAGGCTATGAACGCAGTTGCAACAGCAGCTGGTGTTGTTCTTGGTGTATCTGGCAAAGATCTTAACGAGTTATATGATACTACAGCAGCAATCGAGAAACTTGGAAACAAGAATCTGGTACTTGATGTAACAGGCGCTGACATCAAAGAGACCTTCGGCAATGCCGTACAGGTACGTCGTGCAGCTCTGAAGGATCAGGACAGAACATTCGGTTATCCATCCATCGTAAACCTTGCAAAGATCGCTGGTGGTGACTATCACCTTCAGGCAGGTCTGGCAGCTATGTTTACAATGAAATACGGTTCCATCGTTGTTATGGAGCGTATGACATATGCAGAGGCACTTCCGTTATATGGTCTGCGTCAGAACGTATTTACTGACCCGCAGAAGCCAATGCGTGTAGAGCCAGGTATCTACCCGATGAACGGTGGAGATGAGAATTCTCTTGTTGTTACAACTGTTGACTTCGCTCTTACATATTTCCTTGTATCTGGAGAGCTGGAGCGTTCCGGTGTTCCGCTTAATCTTGTTATCAACGATGCCGGCGGTTTATCCGTACTGACATCCTGGGCAGCAGGAAAATTCTCCGGAAACAGTATTTCTACATTCTTCAAAGAGAAAGTAGAGCCAAATGTTAAGAGCAGACGTCTGGTAATCCCAGGTAAGGTTGCAGTCCTGAAGGGTGATCTGGAAGCAAAACTTCCAGGATGGGAAATCATCGTTGGACCAAGAGAAGCTGTACAGCTTGTGAAGTTCTTAAAGGATCTTGAAGGCTGATTTAAGCCTTTAAGACCCTAAAAGGGTATGCCGCTTATGGGCGGCACCACTATAAATGTAAAGGAGAACATTTGACATGGCAAAATTTGTTACAATTGGAGAGAGACTTTCAACAACAGCACCTTCTGTAAACAAAGCATTTACAGAGAGAGATCCTGAGCCGATCTTAAAGAGAGCAAAACAGCAGCTTGATGCTGGTGCTGTTTATCTTGATGTAAACATCGGACCAGCTGAGAACGATGGAGAAGACCTGATGAAATGGGCTGTTAAGCTTCTTCAGGAGAACTTCGACAACGTTCCGCTGTCTCTGGATACATCCAACAAAAAAGCAATTGAGGCTGGTATTTCCGTATACAACCGTTCCAAAGGAAAACCAATCGTAAACTCTGCTGATGCAGCTGGAAGAATTGAGAACATCGACCTTGCAGCAGCTAACGATGCAATCGTTATCGCTCTTTGCAACGGTGAAGGTATTGCAAAAGACAACGACGAGCGTATGATGTACTGCCAGATGCTTCTTGAAAGAGGTATGGAGCATGGTATGGACGCAAGTGATCTGTGGTTTGACCCGCTGTTCCTGGTTGTTAAAGGAATGCAGGACAAACAGATGGAAGTACTTGAGGCTATTAAAATGTTCTCCGATATGGGACTGAACTCTACAGGTGGTCTGTCCAACAACAGTAACGGTATGCCGAAGAACATCCGTCCAATCATGGATTCCGCATTAGTTGCTATGGCTATGATGCAGGGCCTTACATCCGCAATTGTTAACCCTAACGACCTTCGTCTTATGGAAACAATCAAATCCTGCGATGTATTCAAGGGCAACACCCTGTATGCTGATTCCTATCTTGAACTGTAATTATTTGTAATTCGTTTCTAAATAGGGACGTAAGATACAAAAGGGGCTGGGGCTTTGGCCTCAGTCCCTTTTTCTAACGGATAAGAATAATAATGATGTCTGTTTTGGCAGATATATGACCATATGAGAAAGGTGAGTGCCGGATGTTTAAGGTTACATTTTCTTTTGAAGATGGCAGTGTGGTAGAACATTTTGCCAATGCGGGGGACAATTTACTTGAATTAGCCAGAGAGGCCAATGTGGCCATCGACGCGCCGTGCTCCGGAAATGCTTCCTGCGGAAAGTGCCGGGTACAGTTAAAAAAAGGAGAACTGGACAGCAAGAAAACCTTACATATCAGTGAGGAAGAATATCAGGAGGGATGGCGTCTTGCCTGCACCAGCAAGATCTGTGCAGATGTGACCGTACTGGTACCTGATATTGCGTCTGCTTACAAGAGCAGAATGAAGGTTGCAGATCTCAGCTCCAAAGAGGAAATTGCCATTTTCGAGAATTCCAAAAGAGACGTAGAAATGACCGGTATTGAGCTCAGAAACAGTCTGGATGTAATTGAACTTGATATGAATGAGCCAAGTCTTGATGACACCATGCCGGATAATGAGCGCCTTACAAGAGCTTTAAAGAAATACATGAATCTGAAACAGGTAAGGATCCCTTACGCTGTATTAAGAAAATTGCCGGATGTCCTCCGGGAAAATCATTTCAAAGTAAAATGTGTAGTTCGTACTGCTCCTAATGATCTTTTTGTATACGATATTTTCGGAAAAGATGAAGAGGTGGTAGTGGGCGGACTTGCAGTGGATATTGGTACCACAACTGTTTCCGCAGTTCTGCTTAACATGGAGACTGGAGAGATTCTTGCCAAGGCTTCCTCTGGAAACGGACAGATCCGTTTTGGTGCAGATGTTATCAATCGTATCATCGAGCAGCAGAAGCCAGGTGGTAAGAAGAAACTACAGGATGCAGTAATTAAAGAGACAATCAATCCAATGATCGCACAGATGTGTAAAAGTGCAGGCATTCCAGCCAGTCATATTTACAGAATGTCTGTGGGAGCAAATACAACAATGAATCATCTGTTTGCCGGAATCAATGCGGATCCGGTCCGTATGGAACCGTATATTCCTGCATTCTTTAAGACCAATTCCCTTTTTGCTTCTGATGTGGGAATTGCTATTAATAAAGATGCGCACATTATCATTGCGCCAAATATCGGAAGCTATGTAGGCGGTGATATCACTGCCGGAACTTTAGTAAGCATGATCTGGAACAGACCAGAGTTTTCTTTATTTATCGACCTTGGAACTAACGGTGAGCTGGTATTTGGCAACTCTGATTTTATGATGAGCTGTGCATGTTCCGCTGGTCCAGCTTTCGAGGGTGGTGATATCAGCTGTGGTATGCGTGCAACTGATGGAGCTATTGAAGCTTGCACCATTGATAAGGAAACTATGGAACCAACTTATAAAGTAGTTGGAGAACCGGGAACCAAGCCAGTTGGACTTTGTGGTTCCGGAATCATTGATGTGATCAGCGAGCTTTTTATGTGCGGAATCATCAACCCTAAGGGCAAATTTGTCCGTGAGGGAGAGAGAATCCGTCACGATAAATACGGAATGGGAAGCTATGTGATCGCATTTGAAAAGGATGCAGGCTCTGTGAAGGATATTGAGATCACAGAGGTTGATATTGACAACTTTATCCGTGCCAAAGGTGCTATTTTCTCAGCCATCAGAACTATGATAAACAGTCTTGATTTTGACGTGAGCATGATCGATGACGTATACGTTGCCGGTGGTATCGGAAGTGGAATCAATATGAGAAATGCTGTAAATATCGGAATGTTCCCGGATATTCCTCTGGAGAAATTCCATTATATCGGCAACTCTTCCCTGACTGGTTCCTATCTGATGCTTCTTTCTACAGAGGCCGAGAAGAAGACCTATGAGCTTGCTGCAAATATGACATACATGGAGCTTTCCACAGTGCCAACTTATATGGACGAATTTGTAGGAGCATGCTTTATTCCCCATACAGATACCGGAATGTTCCCTGATGTAATGAATGATTTACAGAACAGGAAGTAATTAATAAAATGCCATTTACAATTGATGACTTAAATTATGATAAAGACAGCAAAGAGAGAATGCCATGGGAGCACTATCTTGAGCTGTATGCAAAAGCTGATCCCAAGGAGATCACATCCAGACTTTCTATTCCATATGATGAAGAGGCTAAGGAATTTACTCTGACTTTCCTGGGCTCCGAATATAAGATCACATATCCGGATTTCCAGGTAAAACATGTGGCAGATGAGAAGAAATGTTATCCTCTGGAGGATATGATCTACGCAAAGATTCTTACCATTCGTTTTCTGTTAAATGGTTCCGCCTCTGTGGGGACTGGCAGGTTTAAAACTTACCGGGAAATGCCATGGGGAGAAGTATACCTACGACAGTTTGACGGACGCTGTATCAAAAGGCTTGCATTTACCTATGGAAACAGGCTGGACGATTTCCGGCTTGTAATGGATCATATGAAATGCAATCCGGTGAAATTCGGAGATGTGGCTTATGAGCTTTCCATTTATCCGGGATATCAGATCCAGATGATCCTGTGGGAGGGGGACGATGAGTTCCCGCCGTCTTCCCAGATCCTGTTTTCCGACAATTTCCCGGTATCCTTTGCTGCGGAAGATATGGCGGTTATGGGAGATGTGATCATTGGCTCTTTGAAGGCTTTTCTGAAAGCAGCGAAAGAGCAGTAAAGTTATTGTAAAACAGATTCTGCGTGAAAGTTAACCGAGATTTAAAGTTTTCTAAATGCATGAGCTGTATATTTTTTGATTAAAGCGGACTGGAGTGCGGGTGTTTGAGCCTGCACCAGGATCCGTTTTGATAAATCCAAATTAAGCGGAGGCGTCATGCTGTAACAGCGGTGACGTAAAAAGGAGGTAAGTTACAATGGGATACAAGAGTGACATTGAAATCGCACAGGAATGCGAAATGCTGCCGATTACCCAGATTGCAGAGAAAGCTGGTATTGATGACAAATACCTGGAGCAGTATGGAAAGTATAAGGCAAAAATCGACTACAATCTCTTAAAAGAGAGCGACAAGAAAGACGGAAAACTGATCCTTGTAACAGCAATCAACCCGACCCCGGCTGGTGAGGGAAAAACAACTACAACTGTAGGACTTGCTGATGGAATGCAGAGACTTGGAAAGAGCGCAATGGTTGCACTTCGTGAGCCATCTCTTGGACCGGTATTCGGTGTTAAGGGCGGCGCTGCAGGCGGCGGATACGCACAGGTTGTTCCAATGGAGGATATCAACCTTCATTTCACAGGTGACTTCCATGCAATCGGAGCTGCAAACAACCTTCTTGCAGCAATGATCGACAACCACATTTTCCAGGGCAATGCACTGAACATTGACCCACGTAAGATCACATGGAAGAGATGCGTGGACATGAACGACCGTCAGCTTCGTAACGTGATCGATGGTCTTGGAGGAAGAACAAACGGTATGCCTCGTGAAGACGGTTATGACATCACAGTTGCTTCCGAGATCATGGCAGTTCTCTGTCTTGCAAGCGACATCACAGACCTGAAGAACAGACTGGCAAGAATGATCGTTGGTTATACATATGGAAAACCATCAGAGCAGAAACCTGTAACAGCTGGTGATCTTCATGCTGAGGGTGCTATGACAGCACTTTTGAAGGATGCCCTGAAGCCTAACCTGGTTCAGACTCTGGAGCATGTACCTGCAATCGTTCACGGTGGACCATTTGCAAACATCGCTCATGGATGTAACTCTGTAACAGCTACTAAGATGGCTATGAAGCTGGCTGATTATGCCATCACAGAGGCTGGATTCGGTGCTGACCTTGGTGCAGAGAAATTCCTTGACATCAAATGCCGTATGGCAGGTCTTCATCCAAATGCAGTTGTGATCGTTGCTACTGTACGTGCCCTTAAATACAACGGCGGTGTTGCAAAAGCAGACCTTAACAATGAGAACCTTGAGGCTCTTGAGAAAGGTATCCCGAACCTTTTAAGACATGTAAACACGATCAAAAATGTTTACAAACTTCCATGTGTTGTTGCAATCAACGCATTCCCGACCGATACCAAGGCAGAGCTTGACCTTGTTGAAGCAAAATGTAAAGAGCTTGGTGTTAACGTTGCACTTTCCGAAGTATGGGCAAAAGGCGGTGAAGGCGGCCTGAAGCTTGCTGAGGAAGTAATCCGTCTCTGCGAAGAGCCAAATGACTTCTCTTATTCCTATGAGCTTGACGGTTCTATAGAGGATAAGCTGAACCAGATCGTTCAGAAAGTATACGGCGGAAAGAAAGTTGTTCTCACAGCAAACGCTCAGAAACAGGCAAAACAGTTAGAAGCTCTTGGCTTTGGCAACTGCCCGATCTGTGTTGCAAAGACTCAGTACAGCTTAACAGATGACCAGACAAAACTCGGTGCACCGACAGATTTCGAGATCACAGTTCGTAACCTGAAGGTTTCCGCAGGTGCTGGATTTGTTGTTGCACTGACTGGTGAGATCATGACCATGCCAGGTCTTCCGAAAGTTCCGGCAGCTGAGAGAATCGACGTTGACGAGACTGGTAAGATCACAGGTCTGTTCTAATCAAAGAAAAAAGAAACATCAGGCGGATATACCTGTCCGCCTGGCGTTATAAAAAGGTCATGGCTTACATGATGACTAAGAACAATAAGGAGACAACGAAATGGGATTTTCAACAAGTACATGTACAGAATTTGTAGAAGTTCTTGCTTCTAAAGCCCCGGTTCCAGGCGGCGGCGGAGCATCTGCACTGGTAGGTGCTGTGGGAACTGCACTTGGAAACATGGTAGGAAGCCTTACTGTTGGTAAGAAGAAATATGCTGATGTTGAGGAAGAAATGTGGGAGCTGAAAGGTAAATGCGACCAGCTTCAGAAAGATTTCCTTCGTCTGATCGAGCGTGACGCCGAAGTATTCGAGCCGCTTTCCAAAGCATATGGAATGCCGAAAGAAACAGAAGAAGAGAAAGCTGAAAAAGCAAGAGTTATGGCAATCGTATTAAAAGATGCCTGCTCTGTTCCTATGGAAATCATGGAGAAATGCTGTGAGGCACTTGACCTGATCAAGGAATTTGCTGCAAAAGGCTCCAAGCTTGCCATCAGTGACGCTGGTGTAGCTGCAACCTTCTGCAAAGCTGCATTAAAAGGTGCAAGCCTGAACGTTTATATCAACACAAAGTCCATGGCAGACAGAGAGTATGCAGAAGAATTAAATGCAAAGGCTGATGCAATGCTTGAAAAATACTGCAAGCTTGCAGACGAGACATTTGACAGCGTACTTGGCAGACTGAAATAAAGATAAAAAAAGAAAAGAACTGGCAGGAGCAAAATCCTGCAAGTCTTTTTTGCAGTCTCAAAATGCTGTATTACCATGAAACTGGTATGAGCATGACTGGATTTATCATAATATAAGGAGATTACTAAAAAATGGCAAAACAGTTATTAGGTAAAGAAGTAACTGCTGCATTAAACGAGCGTATCAAAGGAAATGTGGCAGCTCTTCAGGAAAAAGGCGTTAACCCCACACTTTGCATTATCCGTGTAGGAGAGAATCCAAGTGATATTTCCTATGAGAAGGGTGCAACAAAGCGTTGTGAGACATTAGGCGTTGCATGTGAGAAAATTCTTCTTCCGGAGGATGTTGCTCAGGAAGAACTTCTTACAGTTATTGATAAGGTAAACAAAGACGATCATATCCATGGTGTACTTCTGTTCCGTCCGCTTCCGAAACATCTGGATCAGGCTGTCATCGAGAATGCACTTGCTCCTGAGAAAGACGTTGACTGTATGACAGACCTTTCCATGTCTGGTGTTTTTACAGGCAAGAAGATCGGTTTCCCACCATGTACACCACAGGCATGTATGGAAATCCTTGATCATTACGGAATCGACTGCACAGGTAAGAAGGCAGTAGTAATCGGAAGAAGCCTTGTTGTAGGTAAACCGGCAGCTATGATGCTTGTTAAGAAAAACGCAACTGTAACCATCTGCCACACAAGAACAGTGGATATGCCGTCTGTGGCACGCGAAGCGGATATTATCATCGTAGCAGCAGGCCGTGCTGGCGTTGTTGGCGCTGATTATGTAAAAGCAGGACAGGTAGTTATTGATGTAGGAATCAACGTAAATGCAGAAGGCAAGCTCTGCGGAGACGTTGACTACGCAGCAGTAGAGCCGATCGTAGATGCTATTACACCAGTTCCAGGCGGAGTTGGAAGCGTTACAACATCTGTCCTGGTTGGACATGTTGTAGAGGCTGCTATGCGCAAAGTGAACGCTTAATAGTTAATTGACTTTGAACTAATAGAACGATGTACTTGAAGTACATCATGTGTACAAGCGGAAGAAAAACTCTTCAGAGTAAAAACTGGAGAGTTTTTTTGTTGCAGAAAATTTTGTTGAAATCCTTATTGCGGCAAAAGTTTGTTTTGCTATTACAAAAAATTTGCTTTTCTCAGTAAGATATTGTACTATAGAGGGTACAGATATATGGAGGTAACTCACTATGGGAAAAGTGATGGCAGTGAACATCAGTGTTAAAAGAGGAACTCAGAAGGTCAATGTGCACACTGTAAAACTGATTGAAAATTATGGACTGGAGAATGACGCCCACGCAGGAAACTGGCATCGTCAGGTCAGCCTTCTGTCTTATGAAAAAATAGAAGAATTTAAGGCAAAAGGCGCACCGGTAAAGGATGGTGCTTTCGGGGAAAATCTGATCGTACAGGGATTTGACTTTAAGACCCTTCCAGTAGGAACCCGTCTGAAATGCAACGATGTGATTCTGGAAATTACGCAGATTGGAAAGCAGTGTCACAACGGTTGCGAGATTTTCAAGATCATGGGAGATTGCATTATGCCCCGCGAAGGTGTTTTTGCCAAAGTAATCAAAGGCGGTGTGATCTCTGAAGGAGATGAAATGGTTTATGCTTGACAGATACGGAAGAAATATTGATTATCTGCGGATATCTTTGACAGACAGGTGCAATCTCCGCTGTATCTACTGTATGCCGGAAGAGGGAATCCGTCAGATTCCAAGGACAGAACTTCTTGATACAGATGAAATCGTGAGAATCTGTAAGGCGGCCAGTGAACTTGGGATTTCCAGAATCAAACTGACAGGAGGAGAGCCTCTTGTCCGCAGAATCTGCACCCCATTAGTAAAAGAGCTGAAAGCCATTCCCGGGATCTGCCAGGTTACACTGACCACCAACGGAATCCTTTTGGGAGAACAGCTTCCGGGCCTGATGGAGGCCGGTCTGGATGCCGTAAACATCAGTCTGGATACTTTAGAAGAAACCACATTTCGCAAAATCACCCGCAGGGACGATTTTCACCAGGTTTTAAAGGGACTTAGGGCAGCACTTTCTTACCCTTCCCTGAAAGTGAAACTGAACTGTGTCCCCACTTTTCAGTCGGACGAGGAACTTTTACAGGTGGCAGCTCTTGCAAGGGAGAATCCTCTTCATGTGCGTTTTATTGAAATGATGCCAATCGGTCTGGGCAAGGAGTTTGCAGCCAGGGGAGAGGAACAGATAAAGTCTGTTCTGGAAAAGGAATATGGGTCAATGACACCGACGGAAGAAAAGCTTGGAAATGGTCCCTGTCATTATTATACCCTGGAGAAGTTTACAGGCAGGATCGGATTTATCAGTGCCCTGTCCCACAAATTCTGTGACAACTGCAACCGTGTAAGGCTTACTTCTACCGGATTTCTGAAAGGCTGCCTGCAATTTGAGGACGGAGCAGATCTGAAGGTTTTGCTTCGAAGTGGTTGTTCTGATGGGATGCTTAAAGAAACGATAGAAAAAGTCATTTATGAAAAGCCTGTAGGCCACAATTTTCAGGAACATAAGAAGGGAAACGAAGAATCCCACATCATGGCTCAAATCGGTGGATGATTTTGAAAAATAAAAGAAAACACGATTTAGAAAAGTCGGATTTGCTGTTGTATCATTTGTACAACTTAAGCAATCCGGCTTTTTGTATATTTCAATATAATTCCAAATGCAAAATTGTGCAAAAATATTGTTAATAAATAAACTTATTCATATTTGCTTGCCAAAATGAACAAAAAAATATATAATTTCATTACAAAAATAGTCATGTCTGTTAAAAAATACGCAAAGCCGGAAGCTTTGGAGGACGGGGACAAAAGACCTGGAGGCATCTGGCAAGTAAGGAGGTTAACAAAATGGTAGATCAGTCATATTACAAGAAAGCAGATGAGATTATTGAGCATTATGAGCGGTGTGCTGCCTCATTAATCCCCATCATGCAGGATATCCAGGCGGAATATCGGTACCTGCCTGCAGAACTTCTGACCTACGTAGCCGGACAGATCGGCGTTACTGAAGCGAAGGCCTTCAGTGTTGCAACCTTTTATGAGAACTTTTCTTTTGAACCTAAAGGAAAATACATTATCAAGGTATGCGATGGCACAGCCTGTCATGTAAGAAAGTCAATCCCGGTTAAAGAAGCATTCATGAAAGAACTGGGATTAAGCAATAAGAAGCATACCACAGATGACATGATGTTCACTGTGGAGACCGTATCCTGTCTTGGTGCCTGCGGGCTTGCTCCCACCTGTATGGTGAATGAAGAAGTGCATGCCAAGATGACACCGGAGAAGGTAGTAGAGCTTATTAACAGATTGAGAGGTGAGAACGGATGAGGATTAACAGTAAAGAAGAGCTGCAAAGCAAAAAAGCTGAGATCGAACAGAATATCCAGAGCTTCACATGCCGTGTTCTTGTCTGTTCCGGTACCGGATGTATGGCTTCCGGTGCTCAGAAGATCTATGATGAGATGGTAAGACTCTGTGAAGGTATCGATGGTGTAGAGATTGAAATGCAGAAAGATATCCCTCACGTAGGCGTTATCAAGACTGGCTGTCAGGGTCTTTGCGAGCTGGGACCGCTTGTAAGGATTGAACCATACGGATATCAGTATGTACATGTTCAGGAAGAGGACTGTCTGGAGATCGTGGAGCGAACTGTACGCCTTGGACATCCTGTAGATCGTCTGTTTTACCGCCATGGAGATGAAGTCTGTCCGAAGCCTGAGGATATCCCGTTCCTTAACCGTCAGACTAGGATCGTTCTTGAAAACTGTGGTAAGATTGACGCGGAATCCATTGACGAATATATTGCAGCAGGCGGTTTTTCTGCTCTTGCCAAGGCAGTTACAGAGATGACTCCCCAGGATGTAATTGATGAAGTTACCAGATCTGGTCTTCGCGGACGCGGAGGTGCCGGCTTCCCGGCAGGCAAGAAGTGGTCTCAGGTAGCCAGACAGGCTGAGAAAACTCGATATGTAGTATGTAACGGTGATGAGGGTGACCCGGGAGCATTTATGGATGGTTCCGTTATGGAAGGCGATCCGTATAAGATGATCGAGGGCATGATCATTGCCGCTTACGCAGTTGGCGCTGAGAACGGATACATATATGTTCGTGCAGAGTATCCTCTTTCCGTAGCCAGACTTCGTCTTGCTATTTCCCAGGCTGAGAAATATGGTCTCCTTGGAGATCATATCCTTGGCAGCGGTGTGAATTTCCATCTGCATATTAATCGTGGTGCAGGAGCTTTCGTATGTGGTGAAGGTTCTGCCCTTACCTCTTCCATTGAGGGAAACAGAGGTATGCCTCGTGTAAAACCACCTCGTACTGTTGAGAAAGGTCTGTGGGGCAAGCCGACTGTATTAAATAACGTTGAGACTTACGCAAATGTTCCGAAGATTATCATACAGGGTGCTGACTGGTTCCACACCATCGGAACAGAGGGAAGCCCGGGAACCAAGACCTTCTCACTGACCGGAGCAATTGAGAATACAGGTCTTATTGAAGTTCCAATGGGAACAACACTTCGTGAGATTATTTATGATATTGGCGGCGGTCTGAAGAGCGGTGCTGCATTTAAAGGCGTTCAGATTGGCGGACCATCTGGCGGATGTCTTGTAGAAGACCAGCTGGATGCTCCTCTTGATTTTGATTCTGTAAAGAAGCTTGATGCTATTATGGGATCAGGCGGTCTTGTTGTCATGGATGAGAATACCTGTATGGTAGAAGTTGCCCGTTTCTTCATGAGCTTTACCCAGCGGGAGAGCTGTGGAAAATGCGTTCCATGCCGTGAGGGTACCAAGCGTATGCTGGAGATTCTGGAGAAGATTGTAGCAGGCAATGGGGAGATGTCTGATCTTGACGAGCTGGAAGAGCTTGCCAAAATGGTTCAGAGCATGGCTCTTTGCGGACTTGGAAAGAGTGCACCTCTTCCTGTCCTCAGTACCATGAAGCGTTTTCGCGAGGAATACGAAGAGCATATCCGGGACAAGAAGTGCCGGGCAAAGGTCTGCACAGCACTCCGTCAGTTCCACATTAATCCGGAATTCTGTATCGGCTGCGGAAAATGTGCCAAGAACTGTCCTGCCGGGGCAATTTCCGGCAAGATTAAATCACCTTATCATATTAATAATGATGTATGCATCAAGTGCGGCAGCTGTAAGGACAACTGTAACTTTGATGCAATATATGTGGAAATGTAGGGAGGACAGATTATGGGTACAATGACGATTGACGGCAGAAAAGTCGAATTTACAGATGAAAAAAATGTCCTGACCGTAATCCGCAAGGCAGGCATTAATATTCCTACACTTTGTTATCACTCAGAGGTTTCCACTTTTGGAGCCTGTCGTCTGTGCACAGTAGAGGATGACAGAGGAAGAACCTTCGCTTCCTGTTCTGAGGAGCCAAGGGATGGAATGGTAATTTATACAAACTCAGGTAAGATCAAAAAATACAGGAAACTGATTGTGGAACTGCTTCTCGCAGCACATTGCCGTGACTGTACAACCTGTGTAAAGAGTGGAGAATGCGTGCTTCAGGAGCTGGCTCACCGTCTTGGAGTACATAACATCCGTTTTCAGAATACAAGAGAGCAGTATGAGATTGATGACAGTTCACCATCTCTGATCCGTGACCCGAACAAATGTATCCTCTGTGGTGACTGTGTCCGTGCTTGCGAGGAGCTTCAGGGAATCGGAGCATTGAACTTTGCATACCGTGGAACAGAGGCTATTGTAATTCCTGCATTTAATAAGAAAATCGCAGAAACCCAGTGCGTAAACTGCGGACAGTGCCGTGTATATTGTCCGACAGGTGCCATTTCCATTAAGACGCATATGGATGAAGTCTGGGAAGCTCTTGCAGATCCGGATGTACGTGTAGTAGCACAGATTGCGCCGGCAGTTCGTGTTGCGGTAGGTGATCATTACAGTCTTCCGAAGGGACGGAGCGTTATGGGCAAAATTGTCAATGCACTCCACAGAATGGGATTTGACGAGATTTATGATACTGCTTTCAGCGCCGATCTTACTATTATGGAGGAGTCAGCAGAATTTCTAAAAAGAGTTGAGAAGGGGGAGAAGCTTCCACTTCTTACCTCCTGTTGCCCTGCATGGGTGAAATTTATTACAGACCAGTATAAGGATTATATCCCGAATTTGTCTACCTGCAGATCCCCACAGGGAATGATGTCTGCAGTTATTAAAGAATACTTCCGTGATCCGGAGAATGCCAAGGGTAAAAAGACCGTTATGGTATCTATTATGCCATGTACAGCCAAGAAGGCTGAGGCAATCCGTCCGAACAGTTTTACTGATGAGAAACAGGATACGGATATTGTAATTACAACCACAGAGCTGCTGCGCATGATCGATAACTTTGGTCTTGATTTTGCACAGTTAGAGCCTGAAGCATGTGATATGCCATTTGGATTTGGCTCTGGCGGAGGTGTTATTTTTGGAGTTACCGGCGGTGTTACAGAGGCGGTTCTCCGCCGCTTAAGCCCGGATCATTCCAAGGAGACCATGCAGGAGATTTCTGAGTGTGGTGTCCGTGGAGATGAGGGAATCAAAGAATTCACAGTTCCATACAAGGGAATGGATATCAATGTATGTGTGGCCAGTGGTCTTGCCAATGCAAGAACCGTTATGGAACGTGTAAAGAACGGCGAAGCAAACTATCATCTCATTGAAGTAATGGCATGCCGCCGTGGCTGTATTATGGGCGGTGGCCAGCCGGTACGGGCCGGTGACAGAACCAAAGCTGCAAGAGCGAAAGGTTTGTATAATGCCGACAATACAATGCTGATCAAGAAATCCGACGAGAACCCTATGGTTCTGGAACTGTATCAGGGACTGCTCAAAGGAAAAGAGCACAAACTGCTCCACAATGATTTCTATTGATGCTGAAATATAGTAGCTGGACAGGCAATAATATGGTGCGCAAGAGCGCGCTTGAAAAGGCTCTTGAAAGCGGCTGCGTCAGCCGTCGTAACCACCGCTACGCCTTCTTCCTCCGCCTTGCATATGAAGAAATCATCCTGCGTCAATATAGCAGAAACTTAATTTTCGATGTACAAGTATAATAAAAAGCCCGACTGCATATTATTTAGAGGAAGAGTATAAGCATTACGCTGTAAACAAATCTTGCAGACCTTTAAATAATTAGGCAGGAGGGCTTTTTTGTATGGAAAATTTTCAGGTTTACCGTGATATACAGGCCAGAACCGGAGGCGATATATACATAGGCGTTGTAGGCCCTGTCCGTACAGGAAAATCAACATTTATCCGCAGATTTATGGAACTGGTGGCTTTGCCCGGAATGGATGAAAAAATGCAGAAAGAGGTCAGGGACCAGCTTCCATTAAGTGGTTCCGGAAAAATGATCACAACTGTGGAACCCAAATTTATCCCAAAAGAAGCTGTATCAGTTGATCTTGGCGAAGACAGGAAGGCGAAAGTGCGGCTTATCGATTGTGTTGGTTTTCTTGTAAAGGATGCTGGAGGAAACGTTGAGGATGGTAAAGAGAGGATGGTAAAAACGCCCTGGTTTTCCAGGGCAATCCCCTTTCATGAAGCTGCAAAAGCGGGAACAGAAAAGGTTATCCAGGAACATTCTACGATCGGTCTTGTGATCACCACCGATGGAAGCTTTGGAGAAATAGCAAGGGAAAATTTTGTTCCGGCCGAGGAACAGACTGTGGCTGAATTGAAAACACAGGGAAAGCCATTTCTCATTATAGTAAACTCTCAGTTTCCCTATAAAGAAGAAACCACTCAGATGGTTAACGGGCTTCAGAAGAAGTACCAGGTACCAGTTGTTGCGGTTAACTGTGAGCAGTTGAAAAAAGAAGATGTCGCATTGCTCCTGGAAAAAATCCTATATGAATTTCCCATTACCCAGCTGCAGTTTTTTATTCCTAAATGGGTGGAAATGCTGCCTGCAGACAGCGAATTGAAAAGCCAGATCCTTTCCCAGATTAAAGTGTGCATGAAGAAGCTTTTACACATTCGTGATGTTACCAGGGAATCGGTAAAACTGGAAGGTCCTTATGTACAGGATACTCTTCTGGATCACGTAGGTCTTTCTGATGGAACCATTCAGATACGGCTTCAGATAGATGATAAATATTACTATAAGATGCTTAGCGATATGAGTGGAATTCCCATGGAAAGTGAGTATGAGCTGATCCATACGATGAAGGAGCTTGCTGCAATGAAGGAAAAGTATGTAAAGGTTAAAGATGCCCTGGATGCAGTAAATAGCAGCGGTTACGGTGTAGTTGTACCAGAGCTTTCCCAGATTCAGCTGGAAGAGCCGGCTGTGATCCGCCAGGGAAATAAATATGGTGTGAAAATTAAATCAAAGAGTCCGTCTATTCATATGATCAAAGCAAATATTGAAACTGAAATTGCTCCGATCGTAGGTACGGAGCAGCAGGCAAAAGACTTGATTACTTATATTGGAGAAAGTGATGCAAGAGGAGAGAGCATCTGGGAGACGAATATTTTCGGGAAATCCATTGAACAGCTGGTACAGGATGGCATCCGCAGCAAGCTGACCATGATCAGCGAGGAAAGCCAGGTGAAGCTTCAGGATACCATGCAGAAAATCGTAAATGACAGTAAAGGCGGTCTTGTGTGTATTATCATATAGGGATTTTTATGAAAAAAGGCAGTATTGTTATAAGCACTGCCTTTTTTTCATATATAAAAATACTTTATGGGTACTTACCAATATACGGAAAACTGTGGTGCTTCCCTTTCCTTATCAAAGATTATTTATATCCATGTTCTTTTTTCCAGCGCGCCAGATATTCCACCTGTTCCTCGTCTGAAAGAAACTGTGAATAAGGATCATTTCCCGCCGCAACACAACAGAAAAGTACAAGCAGCTGCAACGCAAAAAATAAAACAATAAGTAAAATTACAGGCAACATAAAAACCTCCTTGTAAAGTTTATATAAAAGTCTTTACGAAAAAGTTAAGAATATACATTGCAGTTTAAAAATTCCTAAAAATCCAGTATTTATGCGGGTTTGCGGGCTTTTATGCCTATCGTAAAGTATCGCAAAATATCGTATTTTGGTGTAAAAATGGTGTAGTAAATGGTGTAGTAAAAAGGAAAATCGAATTGAACTTATAAGAGCATTAGTGGAAAAATCTACCGGTGCTCTTTTTATGTATATGTGCTCCTTTGGCGGTAAATGATATGGTTATAGTACGGATTATATGAAAGGTTGGCGAACACCATAGACAAATACTGCCCTAACTGTAAAGAAAAATTGAAGCGATACGATACTGTGAAACGAATCGTAAGAGGTAAGAATCATTCAAAGAAGCTTGTTGCTATAGAGCGCTATAAATGTCCTAAGTGCAAGACTATTCATCGAGATCTCTCAGAATATGTATATCCTTTCAAGCATTATGAAGCAGATATCATAGATGGAGTAGTGGAAGGACTTATCGGTCCAGATACTTTAGGCTATGAAGATTTCCCTTGCGAGGAAACAATGAAACGTTGGAAGAAGCAGTGCATTAAACCGAGATTGTAATGGTAAATTTTTCCACTGACTTTGTTTTAACAATTTCGACCTTTTAACCTAGAATTAGTGTTGAAAGGAGGCGATGTTCTAATGGGAAATATTATAAGAGCAGAGGTATCGGAGAAGAATCCATACTGGATCGAGAAACATCGACATTACGAATTGAAACATTTTTGTCTGCAATACCCAATCTGGAAGAAGGCGTATTCTTCTCTGAATGGGATGTTAAGTAGACGTGAGGCATTGAACGCATTTGGGAAGGCGCGTCATGTATCAAACCCTACTGAGCGAATTGCTATACTCAAGCATTATTATTCTATCCGTATGGAGATGATTGAGAAAGTAGCAAAAGAAACTGATCCGGAGCTGGCAGAGTACATATTAAAAGGCGTTACAGAAGGATGGAGCTATGATATTTTGAAAGCTAGAATGAATATCCCTTGCTGCAAAGACGTGTACTATACAGCCTACCGGAGGTTCTTCTGGCTGCTGAACAAAGCGCGGGAATAATTCGTGAAAATCGCATTTGCTATTGTGAGAAAAGATAAAGGAGGCATATACATATGCGACAAACAATTTCGGTACCAAAAGATACAAAATTTGTAGAGTTCCAGTTGGATCTCAATGGTGACGACAAGAACGATGTTATAATCGAGTTACAATTTATTGAACGCACTCATTTGGGACGTTGGGGATTTGTAGTGATTTTACCTAATGGAAAAATTACGGGTAAATTGAATGCAAAACCTAACGAGCCATGGACTATCGTAGAAATTGAGCTCGAAAGTAAAAAGATTGACATTGACGTTATTAGAGAACCCGAGGATGACTCCATGATGATTATTACACATTGGTAAAAGAAAAAAGGGGCTGCATATTACAGCTCCTTTATCTTTTTTTGCCTGGACTTATTTAACGAGCGCCGCTAAGTTATTTAATTGCATATCTATGTGTTGTTTGCGTTCTTTGACTGCAGCTTCGTAGGTGTAATCGCCGTACATCGTTTTTACCTGCTCTGGTGTCCACTCGTCTCCGAGATCTTCCATAGTTTCAATAAACATCTGAATTTCTGTTTCTGTCATTTTATTATATCCTTTCTTTTCTAGTTTAATCGTCAAATCTGCTACAAGCTGTCATACAGTCAGGATATGCTGGACAACCGCAAGCAACACATCCACCAGGAATTTCGTCGTCTGATGGTTCGCGAGAATCGCTTTCGTATTCATATTCCGAGCAGTCTACAGTGTAACCGCATTCCGGGCAGACAAATTTTAAAAGCCCACCTTCTTCTATCTGATCCATTTCCACTTCGCATTCTGGACAGATACCACCACCGTAATCATGAATTGCATTGATTTCTTCAGTTGTCATAACAAAACCCTCCTTTTTGTAGTACGGCTATTCTAGCATATATGAAAATTTTTTGCCAGTAAAATTATTCGCGATTTTATCTTTCTCTTTTATAGGGAATAGATAAAATTTTAAGGAGGATTTTTTAAATGGATTCTGTAAATTTTAACGCAATGGTGGCAACAGCAAACGAAAAATACACAAAGCTTGTTGATTCCATGTATAAAGCTAAAACAGAGGATGATTTGAATAGAAATCTGAATATGATTCATAGCATATACAAGGATGAAATGGATTTGATCGCAAAGTTGCATGACATTACCGTGGAAAATAAATCAGAAGAACGGAAAGTTGAATTAAAGTTATTCGATTTCATGGTGAAGCGCTGAGGAAACTTGGCGTTTTACTTTTTTCTAGGATAAAAACCGTACTGAGGCAACAATATTACGGTTTATATTTATATCATGTAAAAAAAAGAGGGGGGTGAATTAACTTGTTATAAGCGAAATAGATACCTTATTATTAAAATATTCACAATGGAGGAAAAGAAAATGAACTATCTTATTTTACTTATTGGAGTTGCTTTGGGAGTGGTATTAACGCTTTTATTTTTTTATCACAAATCGGGATACGGATATTTCACAGTAGTACCATATGATGATGAAGATACTGGATTTTACAACATAAATGTTCGTATACCAACTCAAGGCGACCTTTCTAAAAAGAAAAGAATTATCATATATAAAGAAGAACAGTCTTCGCAAAAATAACATGGCGTCTTATGAGAATATTACATAAAGGAGGATTTCAAAATGGAAATCGAACAGTTATTGCAGGATGAGATCAAGGATGAGCTCCAAGGGCTTAGTACACTTGAGCTTGGCTCAGACAAGTACAAAGTGACAACAGATGGAATTGTGAAACTGATGGACAAAGCAATCGAGATGGATAAGATCAACAGAGATCAAGACGAACGACAGGCGAATCGAAATGAAGATTTGGAACTGAAGTACAGACAGATTGAGGCTGAGATTAGAGATCGGAAGGTTAAAAATGTCATAACAGTAGTTATATCTGGCGTCGGAACTGTTGTAACCATCTGGGGGACACTCAAGACATTGAAGTTTGAAGAGGTCGGTACGGTCACCACAATGGCAGGTAGAAATTTCATTAATAATCTCTTCAAGAGAAAGTAATATTGGAACAAGGCGCTGAGGAAACTTGGCGTCTTTATTTTACTAATAAGGTATACAAACAATTTGCAGTGTGGTAAAATTGAAAATAGATTATTATTTCGAAAACGGAGGGTTCACTTATGATGAAGAAAACTATTATTGCTTCTATGGTTTTAGTAACAAGTCTGTTAGCAACACCGGTAATGGCGGAGAATAATTTCGGAGTCGATCTCGAGTCCATGAGTTTAGAGGATCTTATTTCTCTGAAAGATGCGGTGAATGAGCAAATCGCTGCAAAAGGTGGAGATAATGTTTTCGGAGCCGGCGTTTATGAAGTCGGTAAAGATATAAAAGCTGCTAGTTTCAAATTAATATGTTATGAAGGAACAGAGCTCACAGATGTGTTTATTTATGAAAACGAAGACGCGATGACTTCCAACGAACCTATATTTAGAGATTACTTGAATTATGACGATAAGAAAACCTCTCAAGAATCTTGTGTTATTAATTTAAAAGATGGTCAGATTCTTAAAACGACAGGAACATTACTCATCGAAGATGCTTCCACCGCTTTCTGGGCTCCGGAGGAATAATATGAAGCTGATTTCATTAAAATGTCCTGAATGCAGCTCCAATCTTCAAATTGAAGAGGGGCGTGATAAATGTTTCTGCCAATATTGTGGTGCTGAGATTTCTCTAAACGATTACTATAGTAGTCATATTTATCGAAAAGTTGACGAAGCACGAATCAAAGAAGCTGAATACAAGAAAGAAGTTAGAGTTAAACAAGCCGAGATAGATAAAGAAGTTAGGCTAAAAGAACTCGAAGTAGAAGCGCGACGAACTAAATCCAGTATTGTCAGAGTGGTTGTTAAATTAATTGCTTTTGCAATTCTTGTAATTGTCGCAGCAATATTTGATGTTGTTGGTAGTACAAATTTTGATTTAAGAGGGCTTGCTAATACAGCAGCTCTTATATTAGTTATGGCACCTATAGTCTTAATCTTTTTGTTTTTAAGCGAAAAGAAATAACCCCACATAAGGGCTTACGTAAATTCTACGTAGGCTCTTATTTTTTCGCTATTTTTACAGCTCCTATAATGAAAGGAGGAATTTTGTATGCGAAAAATGAGTAAAAACGCATGGGTATTTCAAATGACTGTTCATGGCGTAGAACCAGATAATGATGTCATAATTCAAGAACTGATAAATGAGTCAGGCGGTCTTATGATCGGAAAAAGGAAATTTTCGAAAGGCGTGTCTTATTTGTTGGTTGTTGATTTATTGGCATTGGATATCTTAATGACTGGAATGGCAGAAGCATATCCATGCGAAGTATCTTACAGAAAGGCAAAAGTAATAAAATTCTAAAAGTCAGAGTCCTAACCGGGGCTCTTTCTTTTTACTTAGAAGGAGCGACAAATGAAATACCATTACACAAAGCCAACAGAATATTCATCAATGTATGGACAGCTCTACGAATGTAATCATCCAGCATACAACCACTGTACTTTATATTTGATCGGGGATAAAGGGCTGGCGGTTATCCAACAAAGATACGACAAAAAATCAAAATGCACCTGGTGGTCTGAGATCGACCGGTGTTTGACGGATGCTCTATATTTACATTCCAAATTTAAATCAGTCTTTGATAAATACGCCAGTACACCTACGAATGGATTATATCCAACAATGACGGTCCGACAATTAATGTGGAATCTAAGGATGAAACCCATGGTCCGGGAACGCTGGGAAACATATTTCGATAAGACTGGATTTTAGCGAAAATTACATGGGGTGTTATGAAAAAAAAATATTTTAGGAGGGTATCTATGACCGATATTGATAAACAAATAGAATCTTTAGGATATGAGATTCGTGTATCTGATTTATCTTGTTGTTATATTGTATATGAAAATAAAAAACAGGACCAGGAGGTGATCATCGAATGGGAAGATGATGATACGCCTGTTGAATGTTGTAAAATATTTTCGCAAACAATAACAAGAGTAAAAGATTGGTTAGGACATACGAATCAAATGCCTATGGCGCTAACTATTCAAGAGGCGGAGATATTTGTTGCTAAAATTAAAGAATTAAGAGAGGGCTCTTAACAAGGGCTCTTTCTTTTCGCCAATTTTACAATTTCTATTATGACAAAATATTTCAAGGGAGGAATCAGAGATGATTACATTAGCAATTTTATTATTACTTGGATTGGCGTTAATCGTATTCACAATTATTAGCGTTGTCGTAGTTGGCAGCGTTGGGTTTGTGATATTTGGTGACATCATCGTGGCAGTGTTAATAATTGCTTGGATTATCAGATGCATAGCCAAGAAATAACTACGAGCGGAGCTGGCAACGGCTCTTGCTCTTTCGCGGAGATAACACTTTCTATTATGACTAAATAATTCTAAGGAGGAACAAAGTCATGAAAAATTATTATTCTAAAATTAGAGAATTGGAGAAGGAACTTGAAAGAAATAAAAAGATATATAGCAAGTTATGTCGTCAAAGAGAAAATCTTAACGATCGGAAGGGCGTTGTTATGTTGACCGAGTGTATGGACTTAGAGATACAATTAATATCGGTATCTATAACTATTAGCAGTATTTCTGAGCAATTAAGATATCTGCACGAAGAATATAAGAAATATAAAGAGGAAAATTCAAGGGAGTTCTATGACCCAATGGACAATGTAGATATAGTAATGCTTATTCATAAGGACGGAAGTATTCACGGAACTATTTTATAAGAAGATTAGAGTCTTGGAGAAATCTAAGGCTCTTTCTCTTTCGCGATATTTACACTTTCTTTAGTGAGAAAAAATCAAAGGAGGTATCAAAGATTGGCGGGATTAATCGCAATTTTGGCCGGACTTCTCATATACACAGTATTGAAGTATATTGAGAAATAAGTCGGAACAAAACGATCGAGGTCAGCGATGGCCTCTTTCTTTTATTTTCGCGATATTTTCAACTACTTTAATGGGAAATAGGTAGCTCAGTTGGGAGAGCATTCCACAAGCGAAGGGTCGTGGGTTCGAGCCCCACACTGTTTCTTTTAGCTTTTAACCACTTCATATGAAAAGGAGAAAAACTATGAGATTAGAAACTTTACAATGAGTTGGTTCGGACTGTAGGACAGGGCAGTTTCGCGTAAGTATTCGAACCAGATGCTAAATCTTCTGCTGGCGCAGGAAAGGCGGTATAAAATTCCTGCAGGTCTCCCCTCAGGCGTTAAGTCTGGAAATAAGACCGGGGAGACAGACAGCTATCAGCATGATGCGGCGATTGTATATGGAAAAAAGACAGATTATGTGATTGTTGTGTTTGCACAAGCTGGCGAATATACAGGAATTAATGGGATAAAGGAAATATCCGGTATGGTATATGAGCGCCTGAATTAAATTAGTATGTATAAAATCCTGCTATTTCGCAAGAAACGAGGTAAAGTCCATATGTTTATCCAACCAGTTCCCTGCGATTCCGACGCCTTTTCCCATGGTAAAGGCGGCTACAACGGTACCAATTCCAAGTCCTTTGATATGCCCGAGACCGAATCCGGTGAGGGCAGCAGTGATAATCAGGCAGATTACATCGAAGCTGATCTTGATTTTTGGATATGCCACAGAAGTGATCTGGGACAGTTCCCTTGGGAAAAGGTCAGTAGGGACAATAGGCATTTTGCAGCGGTTGGAAATAGCGATTCCAATACAGATCAAAATGTAGCTTGCAATAAAATAAAAAATTCTCCAGCCAATTGCTGTAGGAAGAACATTTATCCATAATTCATGTACATCAAGCAGCTCCCCGAAAACGAATCCTACTACGAAGCTGAATAGATACTGGACTACGAATTTTTTCCGCAGGATCATCAGCGCCAGTACCAGAAGTCCCTGAAATATGTAGGTCCATGTTCCAAGGCTTATCTTCGGAAAGACGCAGGAAAAAGCGTAGGGAACACTGGAAATAGCGGAAATTCCTGTCCCGGAATAGAGCATAAGGACAACGCCGAAGCTGTTGATGGCAACCGCAAGAAGAAGTGCAAGCTCTCCCCGGTAGATTGGGAGAGATTTTTGTGTAGTTTGTGTATTCAAGTGAAAAGCCTCCTGTCATGTTGATTCTTGCATATTATACTACGGATGTGAAAAAATGCAATAAAAAACAGATTTGTTGTTATAATAACTGAATATCACGAAAATTTATAGTATAGTTACGAAAAACAGTTATAGCAGGAGGCTTTTTATCATGGATAAGATGAAAAATATAAGTAAAGCAGAAGTGCTGGTATTAAAGGACCAGGTAGCTTACCAGGAGGGACAGGTTGTGAGCCGCACACTTGCACAGAATGCGGCAGTGAGTGTTACCCTTTTCTCATTTGATAAAGGGGAGGAGATCAGTACACATGAGTCTGGCGGAGATGCATTTGTTACCTGTCTGGATGGTGTGGGGGAAATCACTATTGATGGTGTGAAGTACGAATTACATGAAGGTGAGTCTATTGTAATGCCTGCGAAGCATCCTCACGCAGTTATGGGAAAAGAGAAATTTAAAATGCTTCTTGTGGTAATTTTCTAGAGTATTTTTCAAATACGCTTTAGAACAGACAACTACTGAAAAATATTATCATGTAATCTTCTTGCAATCCCATGATGGTTAGTGTATACTAATCAATATAGTTAGGAATAGCTAACCTAACAGTGTAAATCATTTGGACTCCTTTATTATGGCAGAAAGACCGCTGGCATAATAAAAGGAGTTCCTTTGAAAATGAAAGGAGTATACATACCATGGATTACTTAGAAATTGAGAAAGTTATTGGAAGAGAAATTATGGATTCCAGAGGAAATCCCACAGTAGAAGCGGAGGTTTATCTGGTAGATGGAACTATCGGCAGGGGAGCTGCTCCCAGCGGTGCTTCTACAGGCGAATTTGAGGCTCTGGAGCTTAGAGATAATGATAAGGGCAGATACCTTGGAAAAGGTGTCACAAAAGCCGTAGAGAACATTAACACATCCATCAACGAGGTAATTTCAGGAATGGATGCATCTGACATATACGCCATCGACAAAGCCATGATAAAGGCAGATGGAACCAAAGACAAATCAAACTTTGGCGCAAACGCAATTCTGGCTGTTTCTATTGCATGCTGCCGTGCAGCTGCAACTTCTCTTGACATTCCGCTGTATCGTTTCCTCGGCGGCATTTCCGGAAACCGTATGCCGGTTCCAATGATGAACATTGTAAACGGTGGATGCCATGCACTTTCTTCAGGACTTGATGTACAGGAATTTATGATCATGCCTGTAGGTGCACCAAGCTTTAAAGAGTGCTTAAGATGGTGTGCAGAGGTTTTCCATGCCCTTGCGGCAATTCTGAAATCAAGAGGTCTTGCAACCTCTGTTGGTGATGAGGGTGGTTTTGCACCGGCTCTGAAATCTGACGAGGAAGCCATTGAGACAATACTTGAGGCTGTTAAGAATGCAGGATATGAGCCTGGAAAAGATTTCATGATCGCTATGGATGCTGCATCTTCCGAGTGGAAGACTGGCAAGCTTGGCGAGTACAAGCTTCCGAAGGCCGGCACTGTTTACACATCTGACCAGCTGATCGACCACTGGAAAAAACTGGTTGACAAGTATCCGATTATTTCCATCGAGGATGCTCTTGATGAGGAAGACTGGGAAGGCTGGAAGAAGCTTACCAAAGAGCTGGGAGATAAAGTACAGCTGGTAGGCGATGACCTGTTTGTAACAAATACAGAGAGACTTTCCAAAGGTATTTCCCTTGGATGCGGTAACTCCATTCTGATCAAGCTGAATCAGATCGGTTCTGTATCTGAAACCCTTGAGGCGATCAAGATGGCTCATAAGGCTGGCTATACAGCAATTTCTTCCCATCGTTCAGGTGAGACAGAGGATACTACGATTGCTGACCTTGCAGTAGCATTAAATACCTGCCAGATCAAGACCGGTGCTCCGTCCAGAACAGAGCGTGTTGCAAAATACAATCAGCTGCTCCGCATCGAGGAAGAGCTTGGAGATGCAGCAGTATATCCGGGAATGAGCGCATTCAATGTAAAACGCTAATGTTCCGCGAAGCGGTTACTGACTGCAAAGTGAACAGTAACAGATTCACGAGATGATTTCACAGATGTAATCTACCTTATACCCCCTTAAGTAGTGTTATAGAAAGATTCCCCTGCCAGGAAAGCGTGGTTCCATGGCAGGGGGATTTTTAGGATTATTTATTGCGATTTACAGGTGATATTCCGTGAATAATGTTACTGCAAACCGTACAATTATTTCATTCTGTTATTACAGGAATACATATTTCAGAACAAAGATAACAGCCAGTGCATACATAAGCGGGCTGATCTTTTTGTCCTTAGCTTTTCCGGTACAGACGTTGATGATAACATAAGAGATAACACCAAGTGCAATACCTTCGGAAATGCTGTACAGGAACGGCATTGCAATGATTGCGATAAATGCCGGAATCGCTTCTGTAAGGTCGTCAAAGTCGATCTTGGTAACAGAGGTCAGCATAAGGAATCCAACCACGATCAGAGCCGGAGCTGTGGCGAAGGAAGGAATCGCCAGGAAGATCGGGGAAAGGAACAGGGAAAGTGCGAACAAAATAGCGGAAACAAGTGAAGTAAGACCTGTACGTCCGCCCTCTGCAACACCAGAAGCGCTCTCAACAAACGTGGTAACAGTAGAAGTACCACACATAGCACCTACAGTAGTACCAACAGCATCGGAAAGAAGAGCACCTTTGATTTTTGGAAGCTTACCGTCTTTGTCCAGCATGTCTGCCTTGGAAGCAACACCGATCAGAGTTCCCAGAGTATCAAACATATCTACAAATAAGAATGCAAACATGATAACGATAAAGTCAAGTGAGAAAACTCCTGCGAAATCCATTTTCATAAAGGTAGGAGCCATACTCGGTACGGAAATTCCATTGGAAAAATCCGGGAGAAGACTGTAGAAACCTGCATCCGGATTTGGAACATAAAGTCCCACAAACTGACAGAGGATTCCAAGCGCCCATGTAATAAGGATGCCCCACAGGATACCGCCTTTTACATTCTTTACAAGAAGTATGCCGGTAACCAGTACGCCAATCAGGGCAAGAAGAACAGTGATTCCAAGATAATTGAAAGAACCATCTGACATGGAGCCCTTAAAGGAGAACATGCTTACCAGTGTGGAATCATTGTTTACAACGATCTTTGCATTCTGCAGACCAATAAATGCGATGAAAAGGCCAATTCCAACAGAAACTGCGTGTTTCAGTGTCATAGGAATGGAGTTAAAGATTGCTTCACGTACATTGGTAAGGGAAAGCAGGATAAAGATGATACCTTCCACAAATACAGCAACCAGAGCCTGCTGCCAGGAATAACCCATTCCAAGAACTACGGTATATGCAAAGTATGCATTCAGTCCCATACCGGGTGCCAGGACAAACGGGTAATTGGATAACAGTGCCATCAGGCAGGTTGCAATGAAGGATGAAAGTGCAGTAGCAGTAAAGACTGCACCGCGGTCCATTCCGGCAGCAGAAAGGATGTTGGGATTGACAGCGAGGATGTAAGCCATGGTCATGAATGTGGTAATACCGGCCATGATTTCGGTCTTCACGTCAGTGTGGTTTTCCTTCAGGTGAAAAAGTTTTTCAAGGTTCATAAATGTACCCCCTTCTTTTTACGGCAGCTTGTGTGCCGTTTTTTATATTTTACAGGAATGTTTTGGATGTTGCTTTGCCACGCCCGCAACGCGGATTCCTGCAAATTTCAGGTAGTGAACATTTGACAGAGGATAGAGCTTCGAAAAAATCTCTGCAAAATGAATATTATCATTTCAGGGCTTATCACATCTTTGTGTGTTTGTTTATATATCTGGCTTTGTATTTAGAATATACAATTGTCTG
Source organism: Ruminococcus sp. 1001713B170207_170306_F1 (assembly GCF_015668065.1). Classification (NCBI taxonomy): domain Bacteria; kingdom Bacillati; phylum Bacillota; class Clostridia; order Eubacteriales; family Oscillospiraceae; genus Ruminococcus; species Ruminococcus sp. 1001713B170207_170306_F1. The sequence continues at coordinate 96,536 of NZ_JADPEX010000005.1, forward strand.
ATCTTTATACAGTCCATAATATCCGGAAGCCGCATAGCTGATAGAAACGGCGATCAGATAGAAGGACACTCCCTTAAAGCCAAACATTTCAAAGGCAATCAGAATAGAAGTAATCGGGCAGTTCGTCACACCACAGAAAACAGCAGCCATTCCGCAGGCTGCGCAAAGGGAGGGAGAAAGCCCTATCAGCTGTCCTGCCATGCATCCGAAAGTGGCGCCTACGCAGAATGACGGAACGATTTCGCCTCCGCGAAAACCAGCCTTCATAGTCAGTGCGGTAAGGAGCATCTTCCAGAAGAAAGCCATATAATCGGTGTCTCCGGTCTCCACTGCTTTCTCAATAAGCTCAGCACCGGCTCCCATATAATCTGTAGTTCCAAGAATCAGTGTAATAAAAATAACCAGAACGGCACCGGCCACTACCCGTGCATATTTATTAGAAAAAAACCGGCCGTAGAATCTGGCTGTCTCATTTAAAATAATACAGAAGACAATACTGATCACTGCACATCCAAGGGCTACCACGCCCATTTTCAGCCCTGTTTCCAGGGAAAGTGCAGGAATATTTACTACGTGAAAAGCTTCCGGCGTAACGCCCATACCAGCCGCAAAACGGGATGCGATCAAAGATGCGATCATACAGGGCATAAGAGCCGTATAATACATAACCCCTACACTGACCACTTCCAAGGAAAAAACAGCTGCAGCCATTGGTGTGCCAAATAGTGCAGAGAAAGCAGCACTCATACCACACATAACGATCACATGACGGTCTTCCTCATCAAGATGGATCCATCTGCCAAGAAGATTGGCAATGCTGCCACCCAGCTGAATAGCTGCACCCTCACGTCCTGCTGAACCACCGGCAAGATGTGTCAATGCAGTCGAAATAAAAATCAGCGGACCGGATCTCCAGGGCACATCATCCTGGGAACGGACTGTAGAAAGGACTTGATTCGTGCCGCCATCGTCTTTTCCGAATTTCTCATAAAGAAATACGATGCAAAGTCCGAACAGGGGCAGGAGAAAAAAGGTCCACAGATGTGCCTTGCGGTAACCGGTCACTGCCTTCAGCACAAAAGAAAACAAAGTACTGAAAGCTCCCGCTATACATCCTACCACCACTGCCAGAAGCAGCCACTTAAGCAGGTTCCCCATGTCACGTCTGATAGCTCCGGAGTAATAGCGAAATTTTTCCTCCGGAGTCTGCCTGTTGTCTTTTTCCATAGTATTTTCGTCCTCTCATGTATAGTTGTGACTTACTCCGTTTTGTCACGTGAAATAATTGTTTGATATTACTGAAAAATTCCTTTTATAAATACGAATTTATGCGTATTTTTATTATACTATATACGCTCAGAAAAAGCGACAAAAATTTTTGAGAATTTCAAAAATTGTCTATAATTTTAAAGCAGATTGGAAAATGGAAACATAATTTATTATAAGTTATTTTTTATCGGGGAAAATAATGGAAAAATCCTTTTATACTGGAAAAGGAATCGGTGTGTGTATTCTGGATACCGGGATTTATGAGCATATAGATTTTACTGGCAGGATCTGGGCTTTTTATGATTTCCTGGCTTTTAAAAGGCGGCCTTATGACGATAATGGACATGGCACCCATGTAGCCGGGCTGGTAGCAGGAGATGGCACTGCTTCCATGGGAAAATACAGAGGCGCAGCACCTGGCTGCGGAATCATTTCCCTGAAGGTGCTTGACCGTTATGGAACGGGCAGTCAGGATGACGTGCTGCGGGCTCTTCGGTGGATTCGGGAAAACAGGCAGCAGTACAGGATCCGGGTGGTAAATATTTCTGTGGGAACTACCTGTAATTCAAAAAGAAACCATGCCAGGCTTCTGGAAAGTGTGGAGCAGCTGTGGGATGAAGGAGTGGTAGTGGTCACAGCTGCCGGAAACCAGGGACCAAGGCCGGGCAGTATCACAGCTCCGGGAAGCAGCAAAAAAGTGATCACAGTGGGCTCCAGCGATTTGTTGGAAGGGCGCAGTGCTATTTCAGGGAGAGGACCAACGGCGGAATGCGTGTGCAAGCCGGATATTGTGGCGCCTGGAAATAAGATCATGTCCTGCGTGCCTGGAAAACCTTATTCTTATGGTGTGAAAAGCGGCACCTCTATGTCTACGCCTCTGGTGACAGGTGCTATTGCTTGTGCTTTGGAAAAAAATCCTGCACTTACCAATACGGATATCAAAACTATGCTGATGAATAGCGCAGAGGATATGGGACTGCCTCAAAACCTGCAAGGGTGGGGAAAATTTAACCGCAGAAAGTTTCTGAAAATGTAAAAGCAGCCAATTGTGTGAAAAGGATTTCTGCTTAAGTGATTTGAAGAAATGTACGAAAAAGAATACACAAACTTTGATAAAGAATTATCACTTTACAGTATAAAAGCACTTGACGAAGTCGCTTTAAGTGAGTAAAATGGACAGCAAGAGTTCCAAGAGATGAGGAGGAAATATCTATGGAAAACAGACGTGTTTCTATGAATCGCCACACAAACCTGCTTCAGTTAGAGGAGCATATGTATCCGCTTGTGGATGTTGCAACTCCCAATGTATTCCGAAATCTTTTTCCATATTCTGAAGTACCGAAGATTGCATTCAACGACCGAGTCGTTCCACATCATATGCCAGATGACATCTGGATCACCGACACGACATTCCGTGATGGCCAGCAGTCCAGAGCACCATACAGCACTGAGCAGATCGTAAGGATTTATGATTACCTTCATAAGCTAGGCGGACCGGAAGGAAGGATCCGTGCTTCTGAATTTTTCCTTTACAGTAAGAAAGACCGTGATGCTGTTGAGAAATGTATGGAGAGAGGCTATGAGTTCCCTGAGGTTACCAGCTGGATCCGTGCAAATAAGAAGGACTTCCAGCTTGTCCGCGATATGGGTATGAGAGAGACCGGTATCCTGGTAAGCTGTTCCGATTATCATATTTTTTATAAGATGAAAATGACACGTAAACAGGCGATGGAGCATTATTTAAGCATTGTAAAAGAATGTCTGGAAATCGGTGTTTCTGTCCGTTGCCATCTTGAAGACATTACACGAGCTGATATTTATGGCTATGTTATCCCATTCTGCCTTGAGCTGATGAAGCTTCGCCAGCAGTACGGCATTCCGGTTAAGGTTCGCTGCTGTGATACCATGGGCTACGGTGTTAACTATCCTGGTGCCGTGATCCCTCGTTCTGTACCTGGTATTATTTATGGTATTATGGTTCATGCAGGCGTTCCTTCTGAACTGATCGAGTGGCATGGACATAACGACTTCTATAAGGCAGTCAGCAACTCCACAACAGCATGGCTGTATGGTGCGTGTGGTGTTAATACTTCTTTGTTTGGTATCGGAGAGCGTACCGGAAATACACCTCTTGAGGCAATGGTATTTGAATATGCACAGCTTCGCGGAAACCTTGGTGGTATGGATACAACGGTTATCACAGAGCTTGCTGAGTACTATGAGAAAGAGATTGGCTACCACATACCGGAAAGAACTCCCTTCGTTGGAAAGAACTTCAATGTAACAAGAGCTGGTATCCACGCCGACGGACTTCTGAAAAATGAGGAAATCTATAATGTATTTGATACCGAGAAATTCCTGAACCGCCCGGTTGAGGTTGCCGTTTCCAATACTTCCGGAGCTGCCGGAATCGCACACTGGATCGACAGCCATTATCGCCTGAAGGGCGACCAGAAGGTTGATAAGAACAGCGAGCTTGTAAAGCTGATCAAGTCCTGGGTTGACCAGCAATATGAGGATGGCCGTGTTACTGTGCTTTGTGATACAGAACTTGAAGCAATTGTAGCAGAGACTTGCCAGAGACTTGGAATTACGTTAAAATAGGGTTGCTGCGGACATAGTTCACAGTTACCACAAAACATATACTAGGAGGTAATAATGGGTAAAATTCAAATGCAGACCCCTCTTGTTGAGATGGATGGGGACGAGATGACCAGAATTCTGTGGCAGTTGATCAAGGATGAGCTTCTTCTTCCTTTTATTGATCTGAAGACAGAATACTATGATCTTGGACTGGAATACAGAAATGAGACTGATGACCAGGTAACTATAGATGCAGCGGAAGCCACCAAGAAATACGGAGTTGCTGTTAAATGTGCCACCATTACCCCGAATAAAGCCAGAATGTCTGAGTACAATCTGAAGAAAATGTACAAAAGCCCTAACGGAACTATTCGTGCAATCCTGGATGGAACTGTTTTTCGTGCTCCCATTGTGGTAAAGGGAATCGAGCCATGTGTGAAGAACTGGAAGAAACCTATCACCATTGCCCGTCATGCTTACGGCGATGTATATAAGAATGCCGAGATGTACATTGATAAACCAGGAGATGCTATGCTGGTATTCAAAGGAGAAGACGGCGAGGAGAGAACGGAGCTGATCCATCACTTTGATACTCCAGGCGTGATCCAGGGTGTTCATAACCTGGACAAATCCATTACCAGCTTTGCAAGATGCTGCTTTAATTATGCCTTAGATACGAAACAGGATCTGTGGTTTGGCGGTAAAGATACCATTTCCAAAACATACGATGGCAAATTTAAAGAAATTTTCCATAATATTTATGAAGCTGAGTTTAAGGCAAAATTTGAGGCCGCAGGCATTACTTTCTTCTATAGTCTGATCGATGATGTAGTAGCCCGTGTAATGAAAGCAGAAGGTGGATTTATCTGGGGCTGTAAGAACTATGACGGGGATGTTATGAGTGACATGATTTCCTCTGCATTTGGTTCTCTGGCAATGATGACTTCTGTACTGGTTTCTCCGGATGGATATTATGAGTATGAGGCAGCTCACGGAACTGTACAGAGACATTACTATCGTCATCTGAAAGGAGAGGAGACCTCTACCAACTCTGTAGCAACAATCTTCGCCTGGACCGGTGCTCTGAGAAAAAGAGGTGAGTTGGATCAGAATCAGGAGCTTATAGAGTTCGCAGATAAACTGGAGAAAGCAACCCTTTCCACTATCGAAGGCGGACAGATGACCAAAGACCTGGCACTGATTACTTCTTTAAAAGATGTAAAAGTCCTTAACAGCCGCGAGTTTATTCTTGCAATCAGAGAGAAGCTTGAGGCCATGTAATAAAACAGACAGCTTTAATAAGTTGTTTAAAGTAAAAATGTTAATATTGTTATAAAAAACAGGAACGGTTTCGGATATTTATATTCGAAATTCGTTCCTGTTTTTGAAATAAATATGAAATGTAAGGCTCAAAAGAGCAGGTTACTGGTAATTTATGCCAGCTCCTCCCATTTCTCATAAAGCCCTTCCAGTTCTTCTGCTATAGCAGCTTTTTCCCGGCTGAGCTTCGTGCATTCTGCCACATTCGTACAGATATCTGGCAGAACCATGGTTTCATCAATTTCTTTATCCCTTGTTTCCAGTTCTTCAATCCGTGCTTCCACTTTCTTCAGCTCATTTTCCCGTTTTCTCTTCAGAGCCTGTTCCTCTTTCTGCTGCTGCCAGGTGAGTTTGGTTTCAGAGACGTTTTCCTTAACTTCCTGAGCTGCGGTCTCCTGAGCAGGAGCATAAATCCGGGTCATCTCCTCCTTCTTTTCCAGGTAGTAATCATAATCACCGATATAATTGACAATGGCCTGGTTGGTCAGATCCATAATGCGGGTAGCAGTCTGGTTAATAAAATAACGGTCATGGGAAACGTAGAGGACAGTTCCTGTGTAGCTGTTCAGTGCTTCCTCCAGAATCTCCTTGGATGCAATATCCAGATGGTTGGTAGGCTCATCCAGTATCAGGAAGTTGGCTTCTGAGAGCATCAGCTTCGCCAGGGAAACACGGCCACGTTCACCACCAGAGAGAGAGGAGATCAGCTTAAACACATCATCTCCTGTAAAAAGAAAAGCAGCCAGCATATTGCGGATTTCAGTCTCAGTGAGAGTCGGATATGTGTCTGATATCTCCTGGAAAATAGTTTTCTCCATATGCAGAACATGGTGTTCCTGATCATAGTATCCGATCTGAACCTTGGAACCCAAGGCAAAGCGTCCTGCATCAGCATCCACAATTCCATTGAGAATCTTCAAAATTGTGGTCTTACCAGTACCATTGTTGCCAATCAGGGCAACACGCTCCCCACGTTTGATTTCAAAATTAATATCTGTAAACAAAGTCTGTCCTGGGAAAGCCTTGGAAAGTCCTTCTACAGTAAGTACATCATTTCCACTGATAAAACGTGGTTCCAGGGAAATACGCATCTGGTTATCAATTTCAATTGGTTTCTCAATGCGCTGGATCTTGTCCAGCATTTTTACACGGCTCTCAGCACGCTTAATGGATTTCTCACGGTTAAAGGAGCGGAGCTTGGTGATAACAGCCTCCTGATGTTTGATCTCTCTTTGCTGGTTCAGGTAAGCCTTGTACTGGGCGTCACGTAGCTGCGCTTTTTTCAGGGCATAAGCGGAATAGTTGCCTTCGTACATTCTCATCTGGGCAGCCTCGATCTCCACGATCTTGGTAACTACCTTGTCCAGAAAATAACGGTCATGGGAAACGATAAATACAGCACCCGGGTAGTTGAGAAGATAGGTCTCAAGCCATGCAATGCTCTCCATATCCAGATGGTTGGTAGGCTCGTCCAGAAGGAGAATATCCGGTTTGGAAATCAGAAGCTTGCCAAGTGCAACCCGGGTTTTCTGACCTCCGGAAAGGTTCTCAATCTGTTTGCCGTAGTCTTCTTCTTCAAATCCAAGACCTTTTAAAACGCCTACGATTTCACTTTTATAAGCGTAGCCGTTTTCCAACTCAAACTGGTGTGTCAGGCGGGTATAGCTGTTCATCAGGCTCTCAAGTTTGTCGCCTGCTACGTATTTCATTTCCTGTTCCAGAGAACGGATCTTGTCCTCCATATCCAAAATGTACTGCTTGGTGGTCATCAGTTCTTCGTAAATGGTGTGATGACCGTGGATATCCTGGTACTGGGCCAGATAACCGATCTTCTTATCCTTGGCAATGACCACCTGACCGGAATCCGCGGAAATCTCCTCCATGATAATACGAAGAAGAGTTGTTTTCCCCGCACCGTTATTGCCGATGAGAGCGGCCTTTTCCCGTTCTTCTATGTGAAAAGAAGCATCCTGCAGGATCACCTTTTCCCCAAAAGATTTGCAGATGCTCTGACATGATAAAATCATAAGTTCCTCCTTAAAAAGGCGGTTCTGTATACACAGAAACAGCATTATTAGAATGTTCAATAGTATATTATACTTGAAAAATTTATTTTTTGAAAGAATAATTGTCAAATCACAAAAAAATTTGCAAAAATTTGTAATTCTGCACAACTTTAATTGACAAGAAAATAACATTTCGGTATAATTGACATAGTGTTACGCGGGCTGCCGTTTACAGGTAATGTTCCGCGATGCGTTTTTAGCGGAAAAATACAGGCAGCGGAAACAAGGAGGGGAACATTTTGGATGCAAAAGAGATCTCAAAGGCGGTAATTAAGAGATTGCCAAGATATTATCGCTATCTGGGGGAGCTGATGGAAGAGAAGGTGGAACGTATATCTTCCAACGACCTGAGTAAAAAAATGCATGTGACTGCTTCACAGATCCGACAGGACTTAAATAATTTTGGCGGTTTTGGACAGCAGGGATATGGATATAATGTAGAATATCTTTATACAGAAATTGGTAAAATACTGGGTTTGGACACCATTCATCCCATGATCATCCTGGGCGCAGGTAATCTGGGACAGGCACTTGCCAATTATGGAGACTTCGAAAAACGTGGCTTCCGTCTGGTTGGAATTTTTGATATAAACCCGGTTCTGGAGGGGATTTCTGTTCGCGGGATTGAGATTCGGATGATCAACAGTCTCCCGGAATTTATCAGGGAGAATCAGGTGGAGATTGCTATTTTAACCCTGCCGAAGAATAAGGCCAAGGAGATGGCGAAGGTTCTTATTGACAATGGAATCAAGGCAATCTGGAATTTTGCCCATACAGATCTTGACGCCCCGGAGGATGTGATCGTGGAGAATGTTCATCTGTCCGAGAGCCTGATGGCTCTGTCTTACAACTTAAGCCAGTATCGTAACGAACATAAAGAAAACAAAGAATAAAAGTCAAAGAGGACTGCTGCTTGTCTCGCTGAAGGATTTACAGGAGACCGGGCGGCAGTTTTGCATTAGGAGTGGTCTTATGAAAAAAGTTGTAACCTGCAGTCAGATGAAGCTGCTTGACCATGGCACCATTCATAATATGCATGTTCCCTCTCTGGTTCTCATGGAGAGGGCAGCACTTGCCACAGCAGAAGAGATCCGAAAATATCTGGAAAAGAAAAACGGTTCTGGAAATTTGAAAAAAGAACGGATTCTGATCGTCTGCGGATCTGGCAATAACGGAGGTGACGGCATTGCCATTGCAAGACTTCTGCATCTGGCAGGGATCCGTTCTGAGATTTATCTTGCAGGAAATCCGGATAAAATGACAGAAGAAACCCGACACCAGTGGGACATTGCCATGAGCTACCAGGTACCGGTAATGAATAACCCTGTATGGGATGAATATACTGTTATAGTAGACGGAATTTTCGGCGTTGGACTCTCCAGGGAGATTACCGGGAATTACAAAGAGATAATTGACCATATGAATGAAGCTCCTGCATATAAAGCAGCGGTGGATATTCCGTCTGGCATTCATGGAGATACGGGAGCTGTTCTTGGAACTGCTTTTGAGGCAGATCTTACCGTAACATTTGCGTATAAAAAACGTGGGCTTTGTCTATATCCGGGAAGAGCTTATGCTGGCAGAACTGTGGTGGCGGATATTGGAATTTATGACCGGGACCGTGATGGCAGTGAGCTTGCAAGCAAGGCTGCCTGGCATATAGAAAAATCTGATATGAAAACTCTTCCGGCAAGAAAACCATGGGGAAATAAAGGAACATTTGGCAAGGTTCTTCTTGTGGCGGGTTCGAAGGGAATGTGCGGAGCAGCCTGTCTGAGTGCCAGTGCAGCACTTCATGGAGGTGCCGGGATGGTGAAGATCCAGACTGTGGAAGAGAACCGGATTCCTTTACAGAGCCTTTTGCCTGAGGCAATGCTGACCAGCGAATTTGATGAGGAAGCCAATAAGAAAAATTTAAACTGGTGTGATGTGCTGGTGATCGGTCCAGGACTTGGAACAGAAGGCTCAGGAAAGGAAAGAATGCTTTGGTTCCTGGAAAACGGAGCAAAAGCAGGAAAACCTGTTATACTGGATGCAGATGGTCTGAATATTCTGGCAATGCATCCACAATGGATGAAATTCATAGGGGAACAGACCATTCTCACACCCCACATGGGCGAGATGAGCCGTCTTTGCGGCTTGAATGTATCAGAACTAAAGGAAGACCCTGTAGCCCGTGCTTATCAGTATGCAGAGAAAAGTGGCGGTGTTCTGGTACTGAAAGACGCATGTACAGTAGTGACTGACCGGAATGAAAAGCTGTATCTGAATCTTTCTGGTAATTCGGGAATGGCCACAGCAGGAAGCGGAGATGTGCTTTCCGGTATTATCGCATCTGTTCTCTGCATGTATTTAAGCTGTGAGGAAGAACGGGAGCTTTCCTATAAAGCTGCCATGGCGGTGTATATTCACGGTCTTTGCGGTGATATTGCCAGAGAGAAAAAAGGATCTCACGGCATGACGGCGAAGGATATGATCGAAGCCCTGCCGGAAGTTTTGAAACTGGCAGAAGTTTAGAGTAAAGGATGAGAATTGTGACGTACATTTTGCAGAACGCCTTTTGAGGCATGCTCTGATAAATTTAGAAAATCGAGGAAAATGTTATGGAAAAATACAGCAGAATCAAAGCATTGATTTCTCTTGATGCAATCAGATATAATTTTGAACAGATGAAGAAGAACATAAAAGAGGGAACAAAGATCATCGCAGTGATCAAAGCGGATGCATATGGTCACGGTGCAGTACCTATTGCGAGAATGCTTGAGAAATTTGATTATATATGGGGATTTGCTGCAGCTACAGCCCAGGAGGCATTACAGCTTCGAAGAGCTGGGATCACAAGACCGATTCTGATCCTGGGACTGGTATTTGAAGAATATTATAAGGAACTTGCCGAAAATGATGTGCGCATGGCCGTCTGTGATTATGAGACAGCCAAAAAGTTTAACAAAGCTGCTGAAGCAGCGGGCAAAAAAGGTCTGATCCATCTGGCTGCGGATACCGGCATGACCAGGATCGGATTTAAGGACAGCGAAGAGAGTCTGGAGGAAATCCGCAGAATTGCAGCTCTTCCCAATGTGGAAATTGAAGGTTTATTCACTCACTTTGCAAGAGCAGATGAATACGACCGTACCCCGGCAATGGTTCAGCTGAAACGATATCTTGATTTTGCGGATCTTCTGGAAAAAAATGGAATCCATATTCCACTGCATCACTGTTCCAATAGTGCCGGAATAATCCGTGTACCGGAAGCCAACCTGAACATTGTCCGTGCCGGAATTACCATTTATGGAATTTATCCCTCTGAGGAAGTGGAAAAAGACATTGTAATGCTGAAACCTGTAATGTCCCTAAAGAGTCATGTTTCCTACGTGAAAGATGTGGAGCCGGGGGTTCAGGTAAGCTACGGTGGAACCTACACGACAGATCATGTTACAAAGATGGCGACGATTCCTGTTGGATATGCAGATGGATACCCAAGAATGCTTTCTAATAAAGGCTGGGTTCTGATTCATGGAAAAAAAGCGCCGATCTGTGGCAGAGTCTGTATGGATCAGTTTATGGTAGATGTGACAGAAATCCCGGATGTAAAGACAGGGGATGAAGTGACACTGCTTGGAAAAGATGGGGATGAGGTTATCAGTGCAGATACACTGGGAGATCTGTCCGGCCGTTTTTCTTATGAATTTGTATGTAATATCAGCAAACGTGTGCCAAGAATCTATATCCGCGATGGGAAAGAGTGCGGCGAGCTGACATATTTTGACTGAGCATACCCAGACAAATTGTGACGCGTATCCTTTGGAAAGCCTTTTGCAGGTATGCGTCAGGTAAGAACAATATAGACGGAAAGGGTTCCGTTACCGGCTTTTATAAGAACCCGTAACGAATTACGGGAAAAATACCACACATGTATACACATGAAAAAAGTTGGAAATACTTATTTTCAGAAAAGTAAAAGTAAAACGGAGTGTGAATTGTGTGGTAATTAAAAGAGGGGATATTTTTTATGCGGATCTTCGGCCCGTGGTGGGAAGCGAGCAGGGAGGTATCCGACCGGTACTTATTATTCAGAATGATGTAGGCAACAGACATAGTCCTACCGTGATCTGCGCAGCGATTACATCCAAAATGAACAAGGCGAAGCTGCCCACCCATATTGAGATTGATGCATCGGCCTATGGAATTGAAAAAGATTCTGTAATTTTGTTAGAACAGCTTCGCACCATTGACAAGAGAAGATTAAAAGATAAAGTATGTCACCTGGACGGTCCTATGCTTGACAAGGTGAACCATGCTCTTGAAATCAGCCTGGAGCTTACATTCTCTTGACGAAAAGAAACTTTAGTGATATAGTTGTAAAGTCTCAGCGGCATTGACTGCCGCAATTGCACATTCGTGCTGCTGTGGAATAAGGAAGCAGCAGTATGTTTTCGTTACTGCGAAGGTAATAAGCAGTAACGCTGTCTAGGAGGAACAAAGGTTTAATATATGGAATCTGGCAGTAGTATGCCCCTGGCGGGCTTTGTCATTTTATTATTGCTTTTGTGGCTGAATGGTATTTTTTATGGATTTTCAGCTGCAGTGCACAATCTGAGCGAAAACGAAGTGGAGAAACGGGCGCAGGAAGGAGATAAGAAAGCAGTCTTTCTTCTTTCCCTGATCAACAATCCTGTTTCATTTGTCAATGCGATTCCGCTGATTGTTATGGCTTCCGGAGTCTGTTTCGGAGCATTTATCGTTCCATGGGCTACCGAGACCTTTCATCCCTACATAAAGCATTTGGCTGCATTGATCCTGGTGCTTGCACTGGTGATCATTCTGCTTGCGTCTCTTGGTATTCTTACATTCAGGAGAATCGGAACCTATCACCCGGAAAAATATGCATATCGGTATATGAAGATTGTGGGATTTTTTACCAGGATCCTGTATCCTTTTACTATGTGCGTAACCTTTATTGCCAAGCTGGCAGCAAGGCCGTTTGGTGTTGCTTTTAATCAGTCAGAGGATCCGGTGACGGAGGAAGAGATCATTTCCATTGTAGATGAAGCCCATGAGCAGGGTGTCATTGAGGAAAACGAAGCAGAGATGATCCAGAATATCATGGAGTTTACGGACACTGAAGCCAAGGACATTATGACGCATCGCAAGAATGTGATCGCATTTGATGAGGAGGACAATCTTCAGACCATTGTGGATACCATGCTTGAGGAAGGAAATTCCCGTTATCCTGTATTTAGAGAGACGATAGATAATATAGTAGGAATTATTCATTATAAAGATGCTTTGAAATTTCTCACCAGGAATTCCTGGGCGAAGTTCAAACCCCTTAAGGATCTGCCGGGATTGATCAGAGAAGCTTCTTTTATTCCGGAGACAAGGGGAATCAGTGATCTTTTCAAATCCATGCAGATGAAGAAAATTCATATGGCAGTGGTAGTGGACGAGTATGGACAGACTTCAGGAATTGTCTCAATGGAAGATATTCTGGAGGAAATCGTAGGAGATATTCTGGATGAATACGATGAAGACGACAGTACGTTCCGGACGCAGAAGGATAACAGTGTGATCATTGACGCACTGGCGTATCTGGAAGATGTAGCGGAAGAGCTTGGAATTGATTTCGGTAAAGTGGAATTTGAGACCTTAAATGGTTATCTGACGAATCTTCTTGGACATATTCCCACAGAAGATGATCTGGATAAAGAAATTGTTGTAAACGGCTACCGTTTCAGAATTCTTTCCCTTGGCAACAAAACCATCGGAAAGGTGCGGGCCGAAAAGATAAAAAAAGAACCAAAAGGAGAGGATAAGAAATGTCAGGACATTCAAAATTCGCAAACATAAAGCACAAGAAAGAAAAAAACGATGCTAAAAAAGGAAAAATCTTTACCATCATCGGTCGTGAGATCGTAATGGCTGTTAAAGCAGGTGGTCCGGATCCGAACAACAATGGTAAGCTTCGTGACGTTATTGCAAAGGCAAAGGCAAACAACATGCCAAACGATACCATTGAGCGTGGTATTAAGAAAGCAGCCGGTGCTGATTCCGCAGACAGTTATGAGAAAGCTGTATACGAAGGATATGGTCCGAATGGTGTTGCCATCATCGTTGAGACTCTGACTGATAACAAGAACCGTACAGCCAGCAACGTAAGAAACGCTTTTACAAAGGGTAACGGAAGCATTGGAACCCAGGGCTGTGTATCCTATATGTTCGATCAGAAGGGTCAGATCATCATCGACAAGGAAGAGTGCGAGATGGACGCTGACGAACTGATGATGACCGCTCTTGATGCAGGTGCTGAGGATTTCAACGAAGAAGAGGACAGCTATGAAGTTCTCACTGCTCCGGATGATTTAGGTGCAGTACGCGAGGCTCTTGAGGCCGCAGGTGTTCCGCTTCTTGAGGCACAGGTTGCCATGATCCCGCAGACAACTGTTGAACTGACAGATGAGAAATCCCTTAAGGATATCCAGAGAATCCTTGATCTTCTGGATGATGACGACGATGTAACAGATGTATGGCATAACTGGGACGAATAATTTAATCAGATTTGCAGATACTACCTCCATACGATTGTGTGGAGGTATTTTTTATGCAGCAAAGAGAGGATAATGAAGCAGAAAGTGAAAAAAAAGAATCTGTAGAAAAAGAAGAACAGCAAAATAAGCAGATCCGTGATATGGGACAGGTTATTTTAAATGAGAATTCCAATAAATACAAAGTGGAACTTCTGACGATCATCGGTGAGGTAGAGGGGCACGAATCGGCGCCGTCTCACAGCAAAACTACCAAATATGAGCATGTTTTGCCAAAGCTTGCCATGATCGAGGATGACAAGTCTGTGGACGGGCTTCTGGTTTTGCTTAATACTGTGGGCGGTGACGTGGAAGCTGGTCTTGCCATTGCAGAGATGATCGCCTCTTTAAGCGTGCCCACAGTGTCCCTGGTACTTGGAGGCGGTCACTCCATTGGTGTTCCCATGGCTGTATCTGCAGATTATTCTTTTGTAGTTCCCAGTGCCACCATGGTGATCCACCCTGTTCGCACAAATGGCATGTTTATTGGCGTCGCCCAGTCCTACCGCAACATGGAGAAAATCCAGGACCGGATCACCACCTTCATTTCCAGTCACACTCACATGTCCCAGGAAAGACTGGAAGAACTAATGCTGGACACTACGCAGCTGGTAAAAGATGTGGGAACTATGTTAGAAGGTCCGGAGGCAGTGAAAGAAGGTCTAATCGATGAAGTTGGAGGAATGAAAGAAGCTCTTGGGAAATTATATGATTTAATTGGGAAAGAGAAAAGCAAATCCCCTGAAAAATGAAAAATTATACATTTTTTGGAAAAAATATAAGAAAAACAGGAGAATTTTATTTTACTAACCTGTCTTTTTGTGCTATAGTGTTATAGGATATGACCGACACAAGTGTCCATACAGCGGACATATACATGAAGTGACGGTTAAATATAGGTTACTGCCCGCGGAGTGAGCAGCAACAAATATAGTACTTCAGGAGGGAACTATGTATAAGATACTCAACGCAGAGAAACTTTCTGCAAATGTTTTTCTTATGGATGTGGAAGCTCCTCGTGTGGCTAAGCATTGTCTGCCTGGCCAGTTCGTCATCGTGAAAATGGACGAAGTAGGAGAGAGAATTCCGCTTACAATCTGCGACTATGATGCAGAGAAAGGTACTGTAACAATCGTTTTCCAGCCGGCTGGTGCTTCAACAACCAGAATGGCCCAGCTGAAAGCAGGCGATTACTTCGAAGATTTTGTTGGACCTCTGGGACAGCCATCTGAGCTTTGCCATGAAGATCTCGAAGAGCTTAAGAAGAAAAAAATCGTTTTCGTAGCAGGTGGTGTTGGTACAGCTCCTGTATATCCTCAGGTGAAATGGCTTCACGAGCATGGCATTACCGCTGATGCGATCGTTGGTGCCAAGACAAAGGATCTCCTTATTCTTGAGGACAAGATGAAAGAAGTATGTAATCTGTATGTTACTACAGATGATGGTTCTTATGTACGTAAAGGTATGGGTACAGATGTACTTCGTGACCTTGTGCAGAATCAGGGCAAAGAGTATGATCTCTGCGTTGCAATCGGACCGATGATCATGATGAAATTTGTCTGCCTGTTAACAAAAGAACTGAACATTCCTACAGTTGTCAGCATGAACCCGATCATGGTAGACGGAACCGGTATGTGCGGAGCCTGTCGTTTAATGGTTGGCGGCGAAGTGAAATTTGCCTGCGTAGACGGACCGGAATTTGATGGACATAAAGTTGATTTCGACCTTGCCATGAAGAGACAGCAGATGTATAAGACCGAAGAGGGACGTGCTCTTCTGAAGCTTCAGGAAGGCGATACCCATCACGGCGGATGCGGACATTGTGGAGGTGACAAATAATGGCAGATGTATTAAAGAAAGTACCAGTCAGAGAGCAGGCTCCTAAGGTTCGTGCTACTAACTTTGAAGAGGTTTGCCTTGGTTACAATAAAGAAGAGGCAATGGAAGAAGCAAACAGATGCCTTGGCTGTAAGAAAGCAAAATGTATGGAAGGATGCCCGGTATCTATCAATATCCCAGGCTTCGTTCATGAAGTAAAAGAAGGAAACTTTGAAAAAGCTTACCAGATCATCGGTGAGTCCAGTGCTCTTCCGGCTGTTTGCGGACGTGTATGTCCTCAGGAGACACAGTGCGAGGGTAAATGTATCCGCGGTCTGAAAGGGGAAGCTGTTTCCATTGGTAAACTGGAGCGTTTCGTTGCTGACTGGGCGAAGGAGAATGGTATCAAACCAGTTCCGGCTGCACAGAAGAACGGACATAAAGTTGCAGTGATCGGTTCCGGTCCTTCCGGACTTACCTGCGCCGGAGATCTTGCAAAGATGGGTTACGATGTAACAATCTTCGAGGCTCTTCACAAAGCTGGTGGAGTTCTTGTTTATGGTATTCCGGAATTCCGTCTTCCAAAAGACAAAGTAGTTGCAGCAGAGGTTGAGAACGTAAAATCTCTGGGTGTTAAGATTGAGACCAACGTTATCATTGGTAAATCCGTAACAATCGACGAGCTTCTTAAAGATGAGGGCTTTGAGGCTGTATTTATCGGATCCGGTGCCGGACTTCCTATGTTCATGGGAATCCCGGGTGAGCAAGCTAACGGTGTATTCTCCGCTAACGAGTACCTGACACGTAACAACCTTATGAAAGCATTCCGTGAGGATTATGATACTCCAATCGCACATGGCAAGAAGGTTGCTGTTGTTGGTGGTGGTAACGTTGCTATGGACGCTGCAAGAACTGCACTTCGTCTTGGCGCAGAGGTACATATTATTTATCGTCGTTCAGAAGCAGAGCTTCCTGCACGTAAAGAGGAAGTTCATCACGCAAAAGAAGAGGGCGTACAGTTTGATCTTCTCTGCAATCCTGTTGAGATCCTTACAGATGACAAAGACTGGGTAACCGGTATTAAATGTATCCGTATGGAGCTTGGCGAGCCGGACGCTTCCGGAAGAAGACGCCCTGTTGAGATTCCTGGTTCTGAGTTTACCATCGACGTTGATACTGTTATCATGTCCCTTGGTACAAGCCCGAACCCGCTGATTTCTTCTACAACCATCGGTCTTGATGTAAACAAGAGAAAATGTATCATTGCTGACGAAGAGTTTGGTAAGACTTCAAAAGAAGGCGTATATGCTGGTGGAGATGCTGTTACAGGTGCTGCCACTGTTATCCTTGCTATGGGAGCAGGTAAAGCAGGTGCACGCGGCATCGATGAGTATATTAAGAGCAAATATGCAAAATAAAAGCTGCTGGCCTCAAAATGGACAGTAACAAATATATGCACCTTTTTTCTGAGAAGTAAGAAGGTATGAGTTCCCTGTCTGGGATTTCGGTTTGAAATCTCAGGCAGGGTTTTTTCTATATATTATAGCGTGTTTGAAAAATCATTCCTGCAATCTGCAGACAAAACAGTCGTTCGATTAAAGTTGTATCTTTGCCTGCTTTGTGGTATAATAGGTACGCTTGACGGGTTTTTGCGGACCGTCTTATCCCAAAGAAAAGGAAATATTGAATATGTCAGTTTTACAGGCGATTTTATTAGGAATTGTTCAGGGAATCACGGAGTTTCTTCCTGTGAGCAGTTTCGGACATCTGGCAGCCATAGAAAATGCAATGGGAATTACACGAAACACTGCAGTCCTTTTTGAAGTGCTTCTTCACATAGGCACGATGGTGGCAGTTTTTTTTGCATTCCATGAGGATCTTCGCCGGATCGGAGAGGAGCTTCTGGGCATGATCATGGATATAATCGGGAATGTAAATATCTATTTTCACAACAGGAAAACCGGTGAGAATCTCCACTATGCCAGAGTGGTGCACGGAACATACCGTAAATTTACAGCGATTATGGCTGTATCATTTATTCCCACAGCATTGCTTGGATACATTTGCAGAAGACTGGTGACAAGAGCGGCGATTTCCCCGCTTCTTCCAGGAGCATGTATCCTTGTGACAGGAGTGTTTCTTCTTGTGACAGACCTCAGTAATATCGGTGGAATCAAGACACCGAAAGATGTGACTTATGACAATGCCATGTGGATTGGAATTTGTCAGGGGATTTCCGTATTTCCAGGTATATCCAGATGTGGAATGACGATTTGTGCAGGCTTATTATGCGGTTTCAGCAGGAAATTTGCAGTGAAATATTCTTATCTTATCAGCATTCCGGCAGTTCTGGGCTCTCTTTTTCTGGAGCTTGGACAGTTTACCACGCCAAAGATGAGTGTGTCTCTTGGATTTACCTATGTCTTTGGTATGATCGTGGCGGGAGTAGTTGGATATTTTATGATACGCAATCTGCTCCGCATTTTGCAGCATGCGAAACTGCGCTATTTCGCATTTTACTGTTTTGTGGCAGGAGCCATAGCGCTTATTAGCAATTTTGCATAACTGTCCGGCAGGAAAGCTTACAGAAACACGGATCGGTTACAAATTTGCCTGATGAAGGGGGAACTTTTTAATGGCAGCGTCTAATACGCCGAAGAAATCAACAACCAAACGTGGTACATCCGCGAAGAAAAAATCTTCCGCACGTACCCAGTCTAAAAAGAATACAGCAGGAAAGCAGTCAATATCCAGCGGCTTTCAGACGGAAATCATACTTCTGGTGCTGATGGCGGCAGCAATCATTCTTATGGTAAGTTGTGTCGGACTTGGTGGAAATGTCGGAGGAAGCATCAGCAAGGTACTCATGGGAGTAATGGGACTGATGGCTTATATTTTTCCCGTTGTACTTTTTGTTATGGCAGCATTTCTGATCTCCAATAAGGGAAATGTGCTTGCTTATAAAAAAACAGCCGCCGCCGCAGTTCTGTTTCTGATCTGCTGTGGACTGGCACAGCTTTTTACAGAAGGCTATACAGAGAGTACAACTCTTGCAGAATATTACAGGATCAGTTCTGAGTATCGTACTGGTGGCGGAGCCATTGGAGGCGCAATCTGTATTTCTACAATCTCCGCATTTGGAACCATCGGTGCTTATGTGATCATTGTACTTGTGATCCTGGTATGTTTGATCCTGATCACGCAGCATTCTTTCCTGGGATTTTTGTATAAGGTTTATGATAAGATCCTGGAAGCTGTGAAGGGGCAGCAGGCGCTCTATCAGGAGGGAGCACCGGAGCGTCAGCTGAAGAAGCAGCTGAAAGTCCAGCAGCGCCAGCTGGCAGCCCAGGAGCGCCGTGAGAAAAGGATGCAGGAGCTGGAAGCTGCACTTGCCGAAGAAGGGATTGCTTCAGATATGGTGGAAGAACCATCCCGTTTTGAGAAAAAGGCAGCCAAACAGAAAGGGAAAAAGGCTTCCAGGACAGCTGGAAATGATTCCAGGGCAAATTCCCGGATGAGAATGCGTGGAAATAACCAGACCCGGGGCAGAAGAGGAGAAAACCTGGATTCTACAAGCTTTCTTGCAGGGACAGATTTATTTGAAGATAGAAATTCCGAGGAAAGCGGGGAATCTGTGGATCAGGAATTTCCATTAAATCCAAAGAATGCCATGAATCCGGAAGATGCAGGATCACTGGAGAATATGACTACAGTGAATGGAGAATTTTCCGAGAGTACTTCTGCTCAGAATCTTCCGATCAATACAGGAAAGTATGTGGATATCAGTGAGTATCGGGTTCAGGATGATGATCTGTCAATTGATGACAGATCATCACAGGTGGAAACACAGCTGCAGTTTGCAATTCACCGTTCTGAGCCAGAGCAGCCAGATGAACCAGATCTGAATACGAGAGCCTCCTCCGGACAAGATTATTCTGTACCGTCCTATTCTATGGAAAAGGATACCACGGAAGAGGACGGTACTGTCTATATGAAAAATCCAGTTAGCAGTGATCAGCCAATTGAGGCAGAGGATGAAGAAAACAGCTATGTTGGAGTGGATTTTAATGAAGCTATGGCTGCCATGCAGAATGCAGCCGCTTTGACGAGAGATACTTCTGGCGCAGCAGGCAGCGCTGCCCATGAATCTTCTGCGACTTCTGGCCCCCACTCTTCTGAAGCTTCTGGCGAAATGGCAGCATGGAATGGATCTGCGGATGAAACTGCTTCCCGTCAGTCGGCGAAGAATCCCAAGTCTTCCAAGCAGGAGATAGCCAACGGAATTGTAAATATCCAGCATGAGATCAACACCCAGGAAGCAGCGGTGAAAAAGGAATATCAGTATCCACCTGTAAATCTTCTGAAACGTGGAAATGGGAAATCCCAGGGAGACTCTGATTCCCATCTTCGAAAGACAGCTCAGAAATTACAGGAAATCCTGTATAATTTCGGGGTAAATGCCAAGGTTACAAACGTAAGCTGCGGACCTACAGTTACCAGGTATGAGCTGCAGCCGGAAATGGGCGTAAAGGTAAGCAAGATTGTAGGGCTTTCCGATGATATCAAGCTGAATCTTGCCGCGCCGGATATCCGTATTGAGGCTCCGATCCCGGGCAAGGCAGCTGTAGGTATCGAGGTACCAAATAAAGAACACAGTGCGGTTATGCTTCGTGATCTGATCCAGAGCCCGGAGTTTATGAATGCCAAATCCAAGCTGGCTTTTGCGGCTGGTAAAGATATTGAGGGTAAGACGATCGTGGCAGATATTGCCAAGATGCCCCATCTTCTGATCGCAGGTTCCACCGGATCTGGTAAATCTGTTTGTATCAATACACTTATTATCAGTATTTTATATAAAGCCAAGCCGGACGAGGTCAAGCTGATCATGATTGACCCGAAAGTGGTAGAGCTTAGTGTTTATAATGGTATCCCGCATCTGTTCATTCCGGTTGTCACAGATCCGAAGAAAGCTGCCGGAGCTCTGAACTGGGCAGTAAATGAGATGAGTAACCGTTACAATACTTTTGCAGAGTATGGGGTACGAAATCTGGAAGAGTTTAACCGCAAGATTGAGAAGATGAAGTTCCCGGAGGGAGAGCAGCGCCCTGAGAAAATGTGTCAGATCGTCATTATCGTAGATGAGCTTGCAGACCTTATGATGGTTGCACCAGGAGACGTGGAGGACGCTATTTGTCGTCTGGCCCAGCTGGCCCGTGCTGCAGGCATCCATCTGGTTATTGCTACTCAGAGACCATCAGTCAATGTTATTACCGGTCTTATTAAGGCGAACATGCCGTCACGTATTGCCTTTGCAGTCACTTCAGGTGTGGATTCCAGAACCATTCTGGATATGAATGGCGCTGAGAAGCTTCTTGGTAAAGGAGATATGTTGTTTTATCCGCAGGGTTACCAGAAGCCTGCCAGACTGCAGGGAGCCTTTGTTTCAGATGATGAAGTCAGCAATATTGTGGATTTCCTTGCAGATAAGAATCCACGGACAGATTACGACAATAAGATTGAACAGCAGATGAATACTGCAGTCCTTACGGCAGGTGGAAGCTCTGGCGGCAATGAGCGGGATGT
Source organism: Ruminococcus sp. 1001713B170207_170306_F1 (assembly GCF_015668065.1). Classification (NCBI taxonomy): domain Bacteria; kingdom Bacillati; phylum Bacillota; class Clostridia; order Eubacteriales; family Oscillospiraceae; genus Ruminococcus; species Ruminococcus sp. 1001713B170207_170306_F1. The sequence continues at coordinate 117,756 of NZ_JADPEX010000005.1, forward strand.
CTATTTCGAGCAGGCAGGTAAGTTCATTATTGAAAAGGAGAAGGCTTCCATCGGTATGCTGCAGAGAATGTATAAGATTGGATTTAACCGCGCAGCCCGTATTATGGATCAGCTCTGTGACGCTGGGGTAGTAGGTCCTGAAGAAGGTACGAAGCCGCGTAAGGTACTGATGAGTATGGATGAGTTCCAGACTTATGTGGAAGAGCATTTGTAAAAATTTATATGATACCAGTGTCAAAAGGTCAAAAAGCCGTTCGTGCTTGCACGATAAGGCTTTTGAACTTGGGACACGCCAAATATGAGAAAGTAGCGATTTACGAAGTAAATCAGCGGATTTCGAATATTTAGAGGATTGCGGGAGCAGCGTAGCTGCGTAGCAATCCGGGTATCAAATGAGTGTCAAAAGACCTTTTGACACTCATATCATTTATATAAATTGGTATAACAGTTAAGAAAATATATGTAAAGGAGACAATAGAAATGGTAAAACATATGGTAATGTGGTCATTTAAAGAGGAGATTCCTGAGGAGAAGAAATCTGAATTAAAAGCACAGATCAAAGAGCATCTTGAAGGTTTGGTTGGTGTTGTGCCAGGGCTCATTAAAGCAGAGGTTGTTACAGACCTTCTTCCATCCAGCACACGTGATTTGTGCCTGATCACTGAACTGGAGAGCGCTGAGGCACTGGCTGCCTATGCAGTAAATCCGAATCATGTTCATGTTGCGGACACTTACGTAAGACCAAATGTATGCGACCGTGTAGCAATGGACTTTGAGGTGTAAATGGAAATTCGTATTATCACAGTTGGAAAAATTAAAGAGAAGTACCTGAATGATGGAATTGCAGAGTACGCCAAGCGCCTTGGCCGCTACTGTAAGTTAAATTTTATCCAGGTGCCAGATGAGAAGACTCCGGATAAAGCTTCCGATGCGCTGAACCGTCAGATCAAAGAGACAGAGGGCAATCGGCTTCTTAGCCATATTCGCGATACAGATTATGTGATTGCACTTGCTATAGAGGGTAAAATGCTGGATTCTGTAGAGCTTTCTGATCTGATTGCCAGATTAGGAGTTCAGGGAAAAAGCAGCATTGCCTTTGTGATCGGAGGATCACTTGGGCTTTCTGATGCTGTTTTGAAACGGGCAGATTATAAGCTCAGTTTTTCAAGAATGACGTTTCCGCATCAATTGATGCAGATGATTCTGTTGGAACAAATTTACAGGGGATATCGGATTATGAATCATGAGCCTTATCATAAATAATGAGATTTCATTTTTGTAAAGTTCCATAAATGATAATTACAGACACAAGAACTCCCAGATGTTAGAGCATGTTCGAGGCAGCTAACATCCGGGAGTTTATTAGTTTACACGAGCAATCAGTCAAAACCTAAAGCCGACGTTTGTGTAAGTTTCTGGCGATTGCTGCCATAACGCGCAAAACGTATGGTGTACGGTTTGTTAAAGCTTGCAATATATTTGAAGATAAATTTGGAAGTGGTACTTAAATTCCACTTGTACGGATAGATTCCACAGCCTCTTTGATTTTCTCTGGTGGAAGTACCAGCGCGAAGCGCACATATCCTTCCCCATGAGGACCAAAGCTTGCGCCAGGAGTAACGATGACACCGGCTTTTTCCATTAATTCCATACAGAATGCCATGCTGTCCGTGCGTTTTCCCGGAAGCTTTGCCCATACAAACATAGTTCCTTTGCCGTTTGGCTTCTCCCAGCCAATGGAAGCAAGTCCGTCGCATAGAGCATCACGGCGTGCCTGGTATTGTCTGCATTGTTCTTTTACGCTGTCCAGAGGTCCCTCAAGAGCAGCGATAGCAGCTTTCTGGATTGGCAGGAACATACCGAAATCGATCTGGCTGCGAAGCTTTTTAAGAGCAGAGATGATTTCTGGATTTCCAATGAGAAAGCTGATTCTGGCGCCGGTTACGTTAAAGGATTTGGAAAGGCTGAAAAATTCAACACCAACCTCCCGCGCACCAGGAGTGGCAAGAAAACTTCCACCTTCCACGCCATCAAAGATAATGTCGCTGTATGCATTGTCATGGATAATTAAAATATCGTATTTTTTTGCAAATGCAACAATTTCTTCATAAAGTTCTGGTGTAGCAATGCTGCCTACCGGGTTGGATGGAAGAGAGACTACCATGTAACGGGCCTTGCGAGCCACATCTTCCGGAATATTCTTTACATATGGCAGGAAATCATGCTCTGCTACAAGCGGATAGTAGTAAGGAACCGCACCTCCTAATTTGCTTCCTGCTGCGAAAACCGGATAGCACGGATCAGGAAGAAGAACCACATCTCCCTCGTCGCATAAAGTCATGCCAAGATGTCCCATGCCTTCCTGACTGCCATAAACGGACATTACCATATCCGGTGTGATTTCCACATGGAAGCGCTTCTTGTAATATGCACAGACCGCATCCAGAAGCTCAGGCAGATCGCGGAGACTGTAACGCCAGTTCTGATCGTCAGCAGCAGCTTCCATCAGTGCTTTCTTAATATGATCCGGTGTATGGAAATCCGGCGTTCCAACACTCATGTTGTAGATCTTCTTTCCCTGTTTCTCAAGTTCAAGCCGCCTTTCATTGAGCGCGGCAAAAATTTCATCTCCAAATAAATCCAGTCTTTTGGAAAAATTCATCGTAAGTAAGCCTTCTTTCTCTCAAAATGCCAAACCAATAGGTTTATGCTATAATCCTATTTATTTTATCACAGTACTATAACAGAGTGCAAGACGAAAATGTATTATCAGGAAAGACATTTGTATTACTGTTAGAAAACGAAAATGGGATGGCTGCCGTGCACTGCCGGATTTAGGGGGAAAGTTCTTTATTGTATAGATTTTAGAGAAAAAATAACAGCTGACACTTAAGAGGGCATTGTCTAAAATTGGAGAAACGTGTATAATTGGCTATATCAAACCAAGGGAGGAAAAGAAAATGAAAAAGTTTCTCGAAGAATTTAAGGAATTTTTTGCATGGTGAAAGCTCTGAATAAAGCAGCTGAGAAATCCCCCCCCCTTGATTTGAATAAAAAGACATGCGAGGACATAAATGAAAGACTACCTGGCCCCTATGGAGGGCGTGACAAACTTTGTATACCGCCGGACGTATCACCGGTTTTATCATCCCATGGATAAATATTTTACTCCGTTTATTTCTGCCAAGCCGAAGAAAAACCTGAGCTTCCAGGAAATTTGCGAGGTGTCACCGGAGCGGAATGAGGGAATGTACGTGGTTCCCCAGATCCTGACCTGCAATGCAGATGATTTTATCCGTACTGCCCAGCTTTTGAAAGATGATTACGGACACCAGGAAGTGAACCTGAATCTTGGTTGTCCTTCTGGAACAGTTACAGCGAAGGGAAAGGGTGCCGGATTTCTGGCAGAGCCCCAGAAGCTGGATCAGTTCCTGGATCAGATTTTTTCGAAACTTGATATAAAAATTTCCATAAAGACCAGAATTGGAACTCACTATGAGGAAGACTGGGAGTATCTGCTGGCCATTTATGAAAAATATCCCATTCATGAACTGATCATCCACCCAAGGATTCAGACAGATATGTATCGCGGAGTGCCGCGGCTTGGAGCTTATGAGAAGGCTGTAAACCGTCTGAAAATGCCCCTTTGCTATAATGGTAATCTGTTTTCTGTAGCTGATTATAAGCGGATTACAGAGCGTTTTCCAGACACTTGCTGCTTCATGTATGGCAGAGGGCTGATCACAAACCCAGGTCTGGTAACTGAGATCCGGGAAGGCATTCGTCCGAATAAAAAGACATTAAGAGAATTCCATGATTGTCTTTTCGAAGAGTATCGGGAACTTCTTTCCGGCGAACGGAATGTGCTGTTCCGTATGAAAGAATTATGGAGCTATATGGCCGTTAATTTTACAAATTATGAGAAATATGCCAAGAAAATCAAGAAATCCCAGCATCTGTCAGAGTATTCGTCTGTGGTATCCAGTTTATTTGCAGAGCAGGATTTGATAGATTAAGTATTTTGGATATTTAGAACGCTGAAAGGATCCCCCTTGGCGGGCTAAATAGCAATAAATAATTCGAAAGAGGAATAACATGTTAAATACCGATCGTTTTGAAGAATTTATATCTCAGTATCCCATTTATGAATACCGCCTTGTGGATACTGCTGAAATAGAGGTAAGAGAGCGAGTGCGGATCATCTGCAAACAGGAGTGTGAGCGTTACGGCACTACCTGGGCCTGTCCCCCTGCTGTGGGCAGCCTGGAAGAATGTGGGAAGCGAATCCACAGTTATCCAAATGGAATCCTTTTTTCCAGTGTGGCAGAGGTTTCCGATGTGATGAACATGGCGGAAATGCTTGCTACCCGAGATGCTCACGAGGAGCTGACTACAGAGGTAGCCGGATTTTTGAAAGGGGAGGGATTTGAGACATTTACCTTGTCCACTGAATCCTGCGATCTTTGCGAGCATTGTGCCTACTTAGACGGAAAACCCTGTCGTTTCCCGGAGAAAATGCATCCCTGCCTGGAAAGTCACGGTGTAGTGGTAAATGAGCTGGTAGAGCATCATTCCATGGAATATAATCTTGGCGGAAATACCATTCTGTGGTTTTCCCTGGTGCTTTTTCGCCAGAGAGCGTGATCTGTTAAATATAAATCAGAATGAAAAGAAAACCTCCCGCATAAGCTAGAGTTAAAGACCGGGAGGCTTTTTTTTATGTCTGTATCAGAACGTTTTATGACAGCTATGGAACTTCCTGGTGACCTGTCCTGTAAAGCCCCTATTATAACGATTACCGGACCGTCGCAGGTACAGATTGAAAATTATAAAAGCATCTTATCCTATACAAGCGAGAAATTAATCGTGGTTACCTGCCAGGGACGCGTGATCCTTCAAGGGAAAAATCTGGAAATAGTTCATTACACTACTTGGGAAATGGAAATAAAAGGGCAGGTTTTGTCGGTAATGTTAGAGCGTGTTTGAAAAATCATTTCCGCAATCTGTATGCCCCGGTTTGCAGTATATTTCACCTGAATTCGGTTGCCGTTCGGCAGTACATTGTAAATCCAATATAAATGGAGGCGAGATTAAAATGAATGACCCCGAAAAAATACTCCATGGATTTTTAGAAATTTCAGTATCCGGTGACCAGCTGGAACGTTTCCTAAATTTGTGCCATGCCAGAGCTGTCTCTTTGGAAAGAATCCGTTATCTGTCAGAAAAAAACATAACAACTCGCATCTCCATAAATGATTTCCGAAAACTCCTTCCCATACATAGAAAGACCAGAGTCCGTATCCATATTCTAAAAAAAAGAGGTTTGCCGTTTTTGCTGCTCAGAATCCAAAAACGTAAGTGCTTTACAGCCGGGTTCCTTCTTTGTGTGGTCTTGCTGCTTTGGCTCTCTGGCCACATCTGGAATATCCACATTGATGGAAATGTAAAAAATTCCACCCCTCAGCTTCTGGAATTTCTGGACCAGCAGGGAATTACCCATGGGATCCGTAAAAATCAGGTTAACTGTACCCGGATTGCCGACCTTCTCAGGAAAAACTACCCGGATATTACTTTTGTTTCCGCCAGGGTTCAAGGTACCCGGCTTCTTCTTACCATTCAGGAAGAAAACCTCACAGAAGGTATCCGGCAAACAAAATCTCCATGCAATCTGATTTCCAATCTGGATGGGAAAATTGTGAATATGGTTATCAGAAATGGAACTCCACTTGTTAAAACTGGAGACATTTGCAAACAGGGTGATATTCTGGTATCTGGCGAGGTGCCAATCCTGAATGACAGCCAGGAGGTTGTACGTGTGGAATATGTTCCGGCAGACGCAGACATCTATGTGCGCCATCAGATTGCCTATTATCAGGAGGTCCCCCTTTCCTATGAAAAAAAGGTTCAAAGCGGCACTTCAAAAACCAGCTGGTATTTTCGTGTTGGTGACTTCGTTTTTGGCGCAGATACAGGAAAAAAATCCAGATATATAACCTCAACGGAAGAAATCCCCTGGAAACTTACCGAGAATTTCGTCCTTCCTTTTTCCCTGGGAAAAATCACCCGAACACCTTATAAGATACAGAGCACAGTTTACACGAAAGAACAGGCTCAGAAGAAAGCAGTGCAGCAGCTGAGAATATATGAACAAAAACTTCTGAATAAAGGAATCCGGATTGCAGATTCCCGGTTGTCTGTCACATTTGACAGTACAAATTGTACTGTGCAGGGTACATTGACAGTAGATGAAAAAAGCGGAAAGAAGCAGAATATAGAATTCAGTCAGGAATCATAAGTGTTGAAAAACAATCTTTAGAGTGGTATACTTTTACCCAGAGATATTTTTGAACAGACACAAGGAGGAGCAGTTTTTGAAATCCACGAATATAGAGATTGACTCATTAGATATTTTACAGGAGCTTTTTGGAATCAATGATAAGCTGATCAAGGTGATTGAGAATCGTCTTGGCGTATCCATTACCCAGAGAAATTCCTGCATTACCGTAAGTGGGACTAATGACGGCAGGATACATTCAGCTGTGAATATTATTGAAGCCATGAAGGAAGCTCTTGAAAAACAGCAGCAGCTTTCCGTGGATATGATCCATCGTTTTCTGGATGAGACCGAGGAAGAGGATGACAGCGAGGAGGATATTGCAGACAGCACCCGCAAGGTGCTGGGGGATGCAGTGACTTTGAATTATAAGAATATTCCAATTCGAACTAAGACAATTGGACAGAAAAATTATATCACTGCTTTGAAGAACAATACGGTTACTATCTGTATCGGACCTGCCGGTACAGGTAAAACATACCTGGCAGTTGCTTATGCGGCAGAGCTGTACCGGAATGACGAGATTGAGAGAATCATTCTCAGCCGTCCGGCCATTGAAGCGGGCGAGAAGCTTGGTTTCCTTCCGGGAGATTTACAGGAGAAGGTTGATCCTTATCTGAAGCCGCTTTACGATGCACTAAATGACGTATTCGGGCCAGATCAGGCTGCGAAGTTAAGAGAACGGGGAATCATTGAGGTTGCACCTCTTGCATATATGCGAGGCCGTACTTTGAATAACAGTATGATCATCATTGATGAGAGCCAGAATGCCACACTTCCTATTTTGAAAATGGCACTTACCCGTATTGGTACTGGTTCTAAGATGATTCTTACCGGCGATGTAACACAGATCGACCTTTCCAAAGAGACGGATTCCGGACTTCAGAAGTGTGCTTCTATTTTGAAAAATGTAGACGATATTGCTACTATTTCCCTGACGAACCGTGATGTTGTCCGCTGCAAGATCGTGAAGGACATTGTTAAAGCATTTGAGAAAGAGGAAGCGAAAGCCCAGGAAAAGACCCAGAAGCGGGCAGTTCGGCGGACAAGCCGGTAATTGGGAAGCCAGGACAAAATTTTCAGTAAATGACAATCAATATCCTGTGGGAAGATTAATTTGAAACTGAAATGTGAATTTTACAGAATAATTCAAACAAAATAGTAAAATTGAACATATGGTGTCGCCTGTTTGAGAAATCAGGCAGATGTCATACAGGAGGAATAAGTTTTGGTAACAATAGAATACGAATGCGAGACCGATTTTGACCTTGGACTTGACTGTCCGGCGCTTGCGAAGATGGTTGCAGAGAAGGTGCTTGACATGGAGAAATGTCCATGGGATGCACAGGTAAATTTGGTTCTCACAGATAATGAAGAGATTAAAAGGGTAAATACAGAGTTCCGTGGCATTGAGAGAGCTACTGATGTTCTTTCTTTTCCGATGCTGCCATTTGAGACACCGGCAGATTATTCTGTGGCTGAAGATGATGAGTCCTGCTTTGATCTTGACAGTGGAGAGCTTCTTCTGGGAGATATTATGATTTCTGCAGAACGTGCTGCTGCCCAGGCAGAAGAGTATGGACACAGTGTAAAGAGGGAATTTTGCTTCCTAGTTGCACATAGTATGCTACACCTTCTGGGATACGATCACATGACTCCGGAGGAAGCCGCAGATATGGAAGCACGCCAGGCGAAGGCACTGGAGGAACTTGGAATTACCCGTTAAATTTTTTTGTGCATGACCCTATAACTGGAGAGGCTTTTGCTGTTTGCCGGTTACTGTTCACTGGTAACGTTCCGCGAGGTGTTTTTTGTGAACAAAGTTCACAGAAAACCCGAGAGTTGCGGCGCGAAATCATGCAAAGCATGATTTCTGTGCATCGCGAAGCGCGTTACTGTGAACGGAGTGAACAGTAACGTTTGCCGTGAATAAGTTACTATGAAAGTTCCGGATGGCAGTTGCAAAGCGACTGATTTTCATATAAGGTGATGTCATCAGCAGGTGGCATTACCATTCCGGATGTATTTATAAGTGGCGGTTTCTGCAGTTTCTGTTCAGTTAGAAGGTTAAATATATATGCATAAGGAGGAGAAGACATGAAGAAAAAAATATTTAAACTTCTCACAGGAATGTTGCTTTCCTGCGCACTTGCAGGATCCACAGTAGCGGTACAGGCAGAGGAAGCCGGGACAGATACCGTGAAGAGTTATCTTACCGGAGAGGATGTATCTGTCGGCATTGGCCACAGACGTCCCATCGCAGTTATGCTTGGCAACGATACCAATGGCGCTCCACAGAGCGGAACTGAGAACGCAGGAGTCATTTATGAAGCACCGGTAGAGGGAAGCATCACCCGTCTCATGGCGATCATCGAGGACTATGACAATATTCCAAGGATCGGTTCTGTGCGAAGCTGCCGTGATTACTTCCTGTTCTATGCAAATGAGTATGATGCCATCTATTCTCATTATGGACAGGCTGTATATGCACTTCAGTATCTGGACCAGCACCTGATCGACAATCTGAACGGACTTACACTTGGAAATGCTTACTATCGCAGCACTGACCGTGTAGCACCGCACAATGCTTACACTGATTTCTCCCATCTTCAGGCAGGAATCCAGAGCCAGGGCTATAGCCAGGATTATAAAGAGGACTATAATGGTCATTTCCAGTTTGCACCGGAAGGAACTGAGACAACCCTGGATGACGGAGTTTCTGCAAATGTTGTGAAGCTTGATAATTTCGCTTATAACCATCCGTGGTTTGAGTACAATGCAGAGACTAAGGAGTACAGCCGCTTCCAGTTTAATGCACCGCATATTGACCAGAACACAGGTAATCAGCTGACATGTGAGAATATTATTTTACAGTATTCCAACTATGTTCCATATGATCCAAATGGTTATCTGAACGTAGATACCCAGTCCGGAGGTGAGGGCAAATACATCACCAGAGGCAAGGCAATCGACATCCACTGGACAAAGGATTCCCAGTGGGGAATCACTCATTATTATGATTCCAATAATCAGGAGATTCAGCTGAATCCTGGAAAAACATGGGTCGAGATCGTGCTGAATGATTCTGTAGGTTCTGTGTCTTTACAGTAAAATAAATTAAAAATGGAGAGGGACGTCATAAGATAAGGCGTTCCTCTTTTGTATTTACGTGAAAAACATGCTCTAGAGCCTGTCTGCACGAGCGCATGATGCAAATGAACGCGTTTTGACTTGATTTGCAAAAGTGATAGGACGATCAAAACACGGTAGAGCTCTTTCAGACTATGCAATATTTTACAGAAACAATAATTCTACACGTTAAAATGTGAAATTTTTCTGAAATTAAGAACTGTTTACCTGAAATCATGGACGAAATGAAAAAAATGATGTAAGATAAGAAATTGATATGTATGAAAACTACATGGAAACATAATAACGGAGTTGACAAATAAAATGAATGATCGGGAAAGACTGAAAGATAAAAAACGTATTGTAATCAAGATTGGAAGTTCCTCTCTTACCCATGCTGAAACTGGCAAGCTGAATCTTCGGAAACTGGAGATTCTGGTAAGGGAATTGGGCGATCTTCGAAATCAGGGTAAGGATGTGGTTCTGGTATCTTCAGGAGCTATCGCTGTTGGAGCAGCAGCTCTTGGATTTAAAGAGAAGCCACAGGAGCCTCGTCAGAAGCAGGCGTGTGCAGCGGTTGGACAGGCCAGACTTATGATGATTTACCAGAAGCTGTTTGGAGAATACAATCAGATGGCAGGTCAGATCCTGATGACCAAAAATACCATGGTAAACAACGCCAACCGCAAAAATGCAGAGAACACGTTTAATGAGCTTTTATCCATGGGTGTGATCCCTATTGTTAATGAGAATGACTCTATTTCCACCTATGAGCTTCAGTCTCTGGAAAAATTCGGAGACAACGATACCCTTTCTGCAGTGGTAGCTGCTCTTATAGGGGCAGATCTTCTGATCCTTATGTCAGACATAGACGGACTTTTTACAGATGATCCGAATACAAATCCAGATGCGAAATTTATTGACATGGTAGAAACATTGGACGATGAACTTCTTAACATGGGAAAATGCTCCTCCGGAAGCAAAGTGGGCACTGGAGGAATGGCTACCAAGCTTACAGCTGCCAGAATTGCCACAGCTGCCGGTACCGACATGGTAATTGCCAATGGCGGCGATTTTCATAATATTCACCGCATTGTGGAGGGCGACCCCTGCGGTACATTGTTTGTTGGAAAGAAAAAGGAAGAGTTTTTCCTGATCGATTATATTGAAAAATTGCTGTAACTGTTCAGTATCTTCACAGTTACAATTGCTTTAAGTTTTTGTATAAATTAAAATTACACAGAACATTCTCAGGAGGAGTATATTATGGACAGCACAAAAATCGACAGAATCAACACCCTTCACCATAAGGCACAGAGCGTAGGCCTTACAGAAGAAGAGAAAAAAGAACAGGCAGAGCTGCGCAAGGAGTATATTGCCACCATTAAGATGAACCTTAGAAATCAGCTGGATAATATTGATGTAAAGGAAGCCGATGGTACGGTTGTGAATCTTGGAGAAAGATATGGAAGAAAAAAGACTCATTAGAAAGCAGATTTTTGCAGCCAGAAAGCAGTGCAGCGATGCGCAGGTAGAAGAATGGAGCCATCAGATTACAGATCAGGTGCTGAAACTCTCAGAGTTTGTGAAGGCTAAGCATATTCTGGCTTATGCAGATTACAATCATGAAGTAATGACCAGATATATCATTGAGGAAGCCTGGAAAGCAGGAAAAGAAGTGGCAGTCCCGAAGGTTGTGGGAAAGGATATGATTTTTTACCGCCTTACTGATTTTTCTCAGCTAGAGCCTGGATATTTTGGAATTCCGGAGCCTGTCAGAGGCGAGATCGTGAAGTGGGAGGATGCTCTTATGGTCATGCCTGGTGTAGCTTTTGATCCTGAGAACAACAGAGTGGGATATGGCGGCGGCTTTTATGACCGCTTTTTAGAAAAACATCCTGATATTACCAGACTGGCAGTGGCTTTTGATTTTCAGATCCTTGATCTGGTGCCCACAGAACCTACGGACATTTGTCCTCAGATCATTGTGACACAGAGTAAAGTTTACCGGAGGGAGGACTTATAAATGAATGAAATGCTGGAAACTCTTGGCAGGAATGCCAAAGAGGCAGAAATCGTTCTTCGAAACCTTGATACAGCTAAGAAAAATCAGGTTCTGGAGGCTGTTGCAGACAGCCTTGTTGCAGATTCGAAAGCACTTCTTACAGCAAATGCCATTGATGTAGAGAATGGCAGGAAGAATCAGATGCCAGAAGGACTGGTAGACCGTTTGATGTTGACAGAAGCCAGAATTGCAAGCATGGCAGAGGGGCTTCGTCAGGTTGCGGCACTGGAAGATCCTATCGGGGAAGTGACCGGGATGAAAAAACGTCCCAACGGACTTCTCATTGGACAGAAGAGAGTCCCTCTTGGAGTGATCGGAATCATCTACGAGGCAAGACCAAATGTGACAGCAGATGCTTTTGCCCTTTGCTTTAAAACTGGCAACGTGGTGATCTTAAAGGGTGGTAGTGATGCCATCCATTCCAATACTGCTATTGTGGATTGCATCCGCAGAACCCTGGATGAGAATGGAATTACGAAAGATGCGATCCAGCTGATCTCTGATACTTCAAGAGAGACTGCCGGAGAATTCATGAAGATGAATGAATATGTGGATGTACTGATTCCACGAGGAGGCAAAGGTCTTATTAAAGCAGTAGTAAATAACAGCACGATTCCTGTAATCGAAACTGGTACCGGAAACTGCCATATTTATGTGGATGAGAGCGCAGATCTTCAGATGGCGGCAGACATTGTGATGAATGCCAAGACACAGCGGGTGGGTGTCTGCAATGCCTGTGAGTCTCTTCTGGTGCATGAGAAAGTGAAGGATGCTTTCCTTCCGGTTCTTGCAGAGCGCCTTCGGACAAAGAATGTGGAGATGCGTGCTGACGAGGAAGCGAAGGCTTTGATCCCAGACGCAGTCACTGCCACTGAGGAAGACTGGGGTACAGAATATCTGGACTATATACTTTCTATAAAAGTAGTTGGATCTGCAGATGAAGCGATTCGCCACATCAATCGCTACAATACAGGCCATTCAGAGGCAATTATTACCAGAGATTACAACAATGCCCAGAAATTCCTGGATGAAGTAGATGCAGCTGCTGTATATGTGAATGCTTCTACAAGATTTACGGATGGTTTTGAGTTTGGTTTTGGTGCCGAGATCGGAATCAGCACCCAGAAGCTTCATGCCCGTGGCCCCATGGGACTTCTGGCACTTACTTCCACAAAATATATCATTTATGGAAACGGACAGATTCGTCCTTAGGTTTGATTTTTGAACTGAGATATGTTATACTAGACTTCGATGTTAATATTTAATATGGGGGACTCATTTATAAGGAGGACTTTTTAAAATGAAGAAAAAGCAACTTTTGGTATTCATTATGGCGGGAAGCCTTGCAGCCGGAATGTCTCCGGTGACAATGGCATTTGCAGAGGCAGATACCCAGACCGTGACAATAGAGGACACAGTAGCTGTTGCCGCAGAGTCAGAAGAAGGAGAAGCAGCAGCTGAACCAGTGCAGGATATTTCAGATGCCGCAGCAGATACACCTGTGGAAGAACCTGCACAGGCAGCAGATACGCCGACTGCAGAACCAACCCAGGCAGCTGCAGATACACCGGCAGCAGAACCAACCCAGGCAGCTGCAGACACACCGGCAGCAGAACCAGCTCAGGCAGCGGATGCGGTTGTGGATGATGGCTTTAACAGCGGAGATACTGCTGAGCTGACTTTGGAGGAAGAGGAGAGTGCTACCCCTACTCCTGAGACCACTGGTCAGATTATCCTGAAGGCAGCAGATGGAACCCAGACATCCTATTCCACATTAGCAGAGGCAATTGCGGCAGCCCCGGTTAATATTGGCAAGGATGGTGAAGTTACCCAGATCCTTGTAACCGGAACTGTAGAGATCAGTGAGACTGTTGTGATCGATCAGAATAAGAATATCTCTATTGCAGCAGCTGCGGATGGAACTACTATTAAACGTGCAGCCGGATTTTTAGGAGATATGTTTAAAGTAAAAGATGAGTCCACTTCTTTCCAGTTTGGTACAGGCAAGGAGGGTGAGACTGTTTTAAGTCTGACTGTAACAGGAGCACTTGACCAGGGGGATGCAACAGGCTCCATTATTTCTGTGGAGGGCGGTTACTTCGGATTGTCCGATGGTGTAACCCTGACAGGAAACAGAACCAGTGCGCCGGGAGCTGCAATCTGTAATTCTGGCGGAAGCATCGGACTGGCAGGTGGTACTATCACAGGAAACCAGTCTGAAGGTATTGTAAATGAAGCTGCTGAAATTACAGGTGGAGCTATTTACAGTCTGGGCGAGATCCGTGTTTCCGGCGCCGTAATTGTAAAGGATAACAAGGACGATGGTCTTAATGATAACAGTATTGTTTTAGGCGGTGATAACGCATGTATCGCAGCAATTGGCCAGCTTGCTGAAACAGCAGACCTTCAGGTAAGAAGAAGTGACGCAGCTGCCGGAAAGATTATTGTAAAGGTCGGTACGGATGCGAATGGTACTGCACTTACTACTATGGAGAATATTCTGGCACATGTTCATTATCTGGACACTACAGAGTATACCATTAACAACCAGACTGGAGCACTTGAGTCTGTTACAGCTCCTGTTAGTACTATGACGCTGACCGCAGATTCTATTTCCTGGAATAAGGCGTATGAGCATACTGTTGATCTGACCTTCCATACCAATGATGCTGGTGTTGGAGGAAGATATTATGTGACCTGGGTGAAGAAATCTGATTCTACACCTGGATTCGAAGCAGTAAAGAGCAATTATAAGAGCTCTGGAGATATTGCAAGCTCTGCAAGTGTACAGTTGACAGATGTAGCTTATGATACAGCCATTAAAGTAGTTGTATATGCTGAGGATTCCAAGGGACTTGAAGCAGTTGCGCCACTTGTACTTACATTAAAGGCGAAAGCAAGCACTCCCACAGAAACTCCGATTACTACTACACCGACGCCAACTACTCGTGCAACCATTAACCCGTCTGTCAGCGAAAGCAAGGTAACAGGTCTTGAAAAAGCACTGGCATTCTACCCGAAGCAGATGTACAATTTCACAGTAACTGGCGCCGGAACTGACAATACAAACCCGATCAAAGGTGATACCAAGTGGATCCCGTATGGCTGGAGCATGTCCGCGAAGAACATTGACACCGGATATCAGAAGAGCTGGTCTATCGGAAATGTAAATGGTATCAAGCAGGCGAAGACCTTTAGAATGTATATCTTCTTCCAGAAGTACATATACAATGGATCCGAATGGGAAGCTACCGGCGTGAAGGAAGCTCTCCCTACAGAATTTAAGTCCAAGGCAATCGACTTCACAGTAACTCCATCCGGCACAATCACGCCAACTGCAACAGCCGGTTCTGGTTCCGGCGGTTATGATTATAACGGAACAGGTAGCGGCGATGGAGATGGAACAGATGGCGATGATGCAGAGAACCATGACGGAACAGACAGCGATACCGGTTCTACATCTGCAACAAACGCGAGAACAGCCGATAACTCCCCGATTGCCACTATGATGATGCTTGCAAGTCTTTCTCTGGTAGCTGGAGGTTATGTTATCGTCAGAAAGAGAAAAAAAGAAATCTAAGAAAATCTATGGCATATGAATAACCATGCATTTTGATCAGAAGTTTTTCTGACAGCAAAATAATAAGAAACATACATTAGGCAGGTCTTTTGACCTGCCTTTTTGCATATAATAATACAGGCAGCGGGGGGACAGGCTATAGCGTGTAAAAAAAGGCCTTCTGCAAGATGTACGTTACACTTTGTTGGAATGATTTTTCAAACACGCTCTAGAGATGAAATGCCGCCTGAGTTTTTTCCTGCTGCAGGAGGTAAAATATGTTGTCAGAAAGCGTATTGTCAGTCAGAAAAGAATTGTTCCCACAGAATAAAACGGCTGTCAGTGACATGCCGAAAGTAAATATACAAAAGAAAGTACAACCGACAGATGCAGATATGGTACAAACATCGCTGTCATTTGAAAACATATATTATTCTTTATGGGAAATAGCTGGACGCTACAGCAGCTTTTGCCAGTTTCGCGTGATTGGAAACAGTCATGACGAGAGAATGATCCCAATGCTGGAAGTTGGCACCGGCGCACAGATGATCTTCTGTGTGGCTGGAATTAATGGAACTCAGGCTCTTTTGCCGGAACTTCTTCTGAAAATGGCAGGAGAATACTGCAGGGCCTACGAATGCGGCTGGAAGCTGGATGAATTTTATGAAGTGAAAAAACTCCTTGATAAAATAAGGATCTGTCTGATTCCGATTTTAAACCCGGATGGTTATGAAATCCGCCAGAATGGCTTTGGTGCTATTCGAAATCCAGTTTACCGTCAAATGCTTCGTATGCAAAGCATTCCTGCTGAGGATTTTGGATATAATGCCCGTGGAATGGATATTTCACATAATTTTCCAACGGTTCATTATATCCGTTCACGTATGGGAGAGGAACCAGCCAGCGAGAATGAGACAAAGGCATTGATCCGGATCATTCAGGAATATTATGGAAGAGGACTTTTGACGTTTGCTCAATCCGGAAGGGAAATCATTTATTATCACTGTCAGCAGGGAGTGGGAAGTCTTCCGAAATCCTACCGGCTGGCAAGACATATGCAGAAATCTTCTTCCTATCATCTGGAAAGGGAACAGATGACCGAATCGGCCAGGGAAAAATTTAAGGGAATGGGAACCCCGGAACAATACTATATTCAAACGAAAAAACAGCCGGCATTTCGTATTAAAGTACCAGCTCAAAGCGGAAATGGAAGAGGCGTTGAAGAGGATAAAAAGGCAGTATATGAGGAAATACATTTGCTTCCATTGGAATATATATTTTCATTAGACAATTAAATGTTATTGTTTGCAGGTGAGCTTTTGTAAAATAATTACCGGAGAAAGCTGGCCGGTAACCATAAAAGGAGATGTCCGAAATAATCGAAACATCTCCTTTTAGTATATGATTTGTTTTTTGGCGTTTACGAAACGCATAGAAGATTGCCATGCGCATCCGAAATGATTATTTTTCGGAAGTAGCAGTTTCCGGTCTTTCGTATTTCCTGCGGATATCTTTCATGACAAAAAGATAGGAAACACCGGTAAATACTGCTGCTGTAACCCACGCTGCCGGGTCACAGAAGCATGCAAGTGCATAACTTCCTACCGCCATGGAAATCATTGCTACAACCAGACGTGCAACCAATTCAGAAACACCACCCATCATAGGCAGGAATCCATATCCGCAGCCCTGCATGGTATTTCGGAATACGAAAATACTGCTTAAAGGAATGTAAAAGATCACACTCATATAAATGTAAGTTTTTGCCCATGGAAGCATGCTGTTCATATCCACATTTCCAGTGAAGAAAAGTCCAAGAGCTGGTTTCAGAAGAATACAAACCAGCACGGCTGCTGCAAGAGCATATACAACAGAAGCTTCCAGAGACGCTTTAACACCCTGGCGGATTCTCTTGATATCACCCTTTCCGAAGTTCTGTCCACTATATGTCGCCATAGTCTGTCCCATAGCCATCATTCCCTGGGTTACCAGGTTCTGCACCTTGCTGGCTGCCGTAAAAGAGGCAACGGCATCGGAACCGAAAAGATTGATGGCAGATTGCATGACCATAGTACCGGAAGCTGTAATTGCAAACTGCAATGCCATAGGAATTCCCATAGCCAGCTGGTTACGGCTCTCCTGGCCGTGAAGCCTCCAATGTCTTCTGTTTGGGGCAAGAGAAGGCATACGTATATAGATGTAGACCAAACAGAGTATTGCGGAAACGCCCTGAGAAATAATGGTTGCCCATGCTGCTCCGGCAACGCCCATTTTAAAATTGATAATCAGTACCAGATCCAGAATTACATTTAAAGCTGCGGAAAATACAAGAAATACCAGCGGAATCTTACTGTTTCCAACTGCACGCAGGTAAGAGGAAAACAGGTTGTAAAAAATAGTGGCGATGATTCCGGCGCTGATGATCATAATGTAGGTATATGCATCCTGAAAAATGTTGTCAGGTGTGTTCATCAGCTTCAGAAGAGGGCGCATGCCCAGCAAACTTAAAGAACTGATGATTACGGTAAAAATCAGGGAAAGAAGAATTCCGTTAGCTACACTGATCTTTACCCCTTCGGTATCTTTGGCTCCGAAGCGCTGAGCGGTGAGTACGGAGAAACCAGCTGTGATTCCCTGCGAGAAGCCCACAGTAAGAAACATGATCGTTCCGGTGGATCCGACTGCCGCAAGGGCATCCGCGCCTACATAGCGTCCTACAATAATCGTATCTGCCATATTATAGAGCTGCTGAAAAATGTTTCCAATAATAAGAGGAAGCATAAATTTCAGGATTACCGGCAAAGGCCGGCCTTTTGTCATATCTTTTTCCATAAAAAACTCCTTATTGAGAAATATAGAAATCGTAAATAAAAAGTGTTACTAAATTACTTACATATTAGAGTGTGTCAGAGTCTGTTTGAAAAATCATTCCCACAAAATATAACGCACATTTTGCAGATTGCATTTTTTTACATACTCTGGAAGCGAAAATTATTTTATCACACTGCGGATTATCTGTCACTATTTTATTTTTGACTATTTTAAAGGCATTTAATGCCATAATGTTCAAGAAACCACACTTTTTCTCGAAAAATGTTTAGGAATTTTGACTGATATGTTGGTTTTGCTTGCTATTTGCTCTCATAAATGGTAAAATCAAATATAACGTGAAGATATTTTTTTGAAAGAGAGGCATTCATATAAATGGCGAATGAACATGGAGAACAGATCAGAATCGTGCAGGAGACTGTGGCTGGTAAGGAGATTACTTTTGCCCATGTAATGGGAGGACCGGCACCGATCATTTATCAGAAGCTTGGGTTGAATCCGCAGCTGGATTATCGTTCCTCTGCAATTGGAATCATGAATATGACACCTCCGGAATCCGCAGTTATCGCTTCTGATATTGCGGTGAAGAGCGGTAATGTTTATCTTGGATTTGCAGACCGGTTTACAGGGACTTTGATCATTACAGGAGAGATTTCTGATGTAATGTCTGCAATGACTGAGATCGTAAATTATTTCCGGGATTCTCTGGGATATGTGGTCTGCAATATTACGAAACGATAGGAAGTAGAAGCATGGAGCGAATAACGAAGGAAGAGCTGCTGGAAATGCTATTCCATGATGATTATGAACATCTGAAGGGGAAGAAGCTTCGTATGACTCGTGTGCGTGTACCGGGAAAGGAAGTTTGTCTTGCTCATGTGATCAGTCCTTCCCAATCTTGTATTTATGAAAATCTGGGACTGCATATTGGAGTTCATGAGGGGGAAGACCACACAGGAGAATCCATTGGTCTGATCCGTTTTACTCCCTGGGAAGCGGTTGTGGTAGCTGCAGATGTTGCCATGAAGAGTGCAGATGTACAGATCGGGTTTATGGATCGTTTTTGCGGTTCTCTGATCATTACAGGAGGATTGTCCCAGGTGCAGACTGCTGTGGAAGAGGTCGTACGTTTCTTTGACAGAGAGTTAGGCTTTAAAACATGTGCGGTTCACAGAAGCTGACAGATACCTTATGGCTGCGGGAACAGCAGCTTATGGATACGATATTATGATATGCAAATGTAAAAATAATGCACTGCTGTATTTTTACAAGTAAGGTTTATTGAAAACAGGGGAAATACAATTCGATGAAGAAAATTTTTTTGATGGGAAGAAGTGAGGCCGGCAAGACCTCACTGACGCAGGCACTAAAAGGCGAGGAGCTTCATTATATAAAAACACAATATACCAATTCCAATGACGATACCATTGACTCTCCGGGGGAGTATGCAGAGTCAAAAAGATTCAGTGTAGGACTTGCATGTTTTTCCTTTGAGGCAGATGTGGTGGCAATTGTGCAGGCTGCAGATGAGCCATTTAATCTGTTTGGTGCAAGCTGCCGCTCTTTTATCCTTCGTCCTCTTATTGGCATTATCACAAAAATTGATTCACCATATGCCAATATCCCTATGGTGAGACAATGGCTGATCAACGCTGGATGTGAACGCATTTTTATGGTGAATAATGTGACCAGAGAGGGAATTGATGAGTTGATGGAATATCTGCAGGAGGATACCCCGAAGCTTACATTGGAACAGGCGAAATTCAAACAGAGCCTTGGTCTGAACGAGTGGGATCCTCTTCCAGAGGGAGTGGCTTATCCGGAAGAAAAAGAGAATATGCTATAAAAAATTCCCATTCAGATTTTCCTGTTATCTGGATGGGAATTTTTATATGGTATGTTGCTTATGTAAATTACGGTATTAAAGAAATGTACTGCTTTAACAGACAGAGGGTTAAATCCGGAACCGCCTGGGCAGCCGGAATCCCCACCGACGGTTCACCGATCATATTATATCAGATATTGGTGCAATAATTGGAAAATAAGTTAGCAACCACCAGTTCAACTTAAAATCTATGGTTTCGATATTCCCGGGGACTGCATCCCTTTATTTTGGCAAAAACTTTGGAATAATAATTGGGATCTGAAAATCCAGCCTTGTCAGCCACCGCGCTGACAGGCTGGTCATCCTGCAAAAACTCCAGGCTGCGCTCGATCCGATATTCCTGCAAAAAGGCAAACAAGGTAGTATTCATATGACGTTTAAAAAGCCGGGTACATTCGCTTTCACACAGGTGGATGTGTCCGGCGATGTCATTTAAGGTGATCTTATTTTGATAATTTTCTTCTATGTAGGACAGAATCTTCTTGATTCGGTCGTATTCCAGAGAGTTTTCCCTGGAAGCCTGGGGTTCGTAGGTAATATGCTCCAGAAGAAGCCGCCACATGGATTGCAGGCAGATGGTAATGTCCAGCTCATAAAAATCCGGTTTCTTTTCATCCAGATCAATAATGCGGAGAAGATATTCGCGAAAAGGCTTGTGCCAGGGCTCACTCTGGTCGATACAGATGGCAGGGAGCATAGAATCCTGAATGACAGGATCTACATATTTGCTGTTGACAGTGCTTTGGAAAAATCCATAAATCAGCCTGGAATCAAAGGTTACAGGAATATAAGCGCAGTCCTTCTGATTTTCCATTGTGCCAGAGTGAAGGGCACCGGAGTTGTTAAATACAATATCTCCTTCTTTTAAGTGGTAAACCATATGGTTGACCTTGTAGCACATAGTGCCTTTTTGCACATAAGTAATCTCTATTTCCGGGTGCCAGTGCCACATAAAGGAACCAGACTCATATTCTGAAAGTTTCTGGTAGCTGACCAGGAATGGAAACTGTTCATTGCCGTGCTGTTTTAATTCTTTTTGAAACTGATTGGTTATGATCTGCATGCCAAACCTCCCGAGAAAAAATTTCATATCCTGTGGACTGTATAGAATTCCATATGTTCAAAAATAGAGAACTACAATAAAACGCATAAATTTACCTGTATTATACATCTGTTAAAGATAAAAACGCAATATATTACTTGTTTTTCGCAAGTTATTTAAGGTAATGCAAAGGAAATGCATGTAAAATGAAATTAACTTGATGAGAGATCCGGATAAGCACAGATGAAGCGGAAAATATGCACTGAGGCAGCTGGAGTACAGAATGTAAAATTATAACAATATTAACAAAAATAGGAGAATGAGACCATGAATTTACCAGAAAAAGCAAACCTTGAGAAAATCTATGGAGAGAACAGTGCCTGCGCAGCTCGTTTCCAGAATCTAGCAGACAACTTTGCCAGAATCTACAAACATGACCATGCAGATTTCTTTACTTCCCCTGGAAGAACAGAAATCATCGGAAACCATGTTGACCACAACGGCGGCAAGGTAATCGCAGGAAGTATCAATCTGGATACCATCGGCGCAGCTGCACCGAATGGAACCAACGTGATCCACATTACAAGTGAAGGCTACAGAGATGAGATCGTAGTTGATCTTGACAAGATCAACAGAGCCAACTATCCGAAAGGAACCTTTGCCCTGGTTGCCGGTATGATGGAAGGTGCGAAGAAGAATGGCTTTCAGACAGCTGGTTTTGATGCCTATGTAAGCACCAACGTGATCGCAGCAGCAGGAGTAAGTTCCTCTGCATCCTTTGAAATGCTGATCTGCGTAATCATCGATTACTTCTTTAACGACAGCAAGATGACTTACACAGACTATGCAAAGATTGGTCAGTACGCAGAGAACGTATACTGGGATAAAGCTTCCGGAATGATGGATCAGATGGCATGTGCAGTTGGTGGTCCGGTTCTCTTCGACTTTGCAGACAGAAATGATCTGAAATACAGCAAGCTGGACTTCTCCTATGGAAAATTTGGTCACAAACTGGTAATTGTAAACACCGGAAAAGGCCATGCAGATCTCAGCCAGGAATACTCTGAGATTCCAGGTGAGATGAAAGCAGCAGCCAAGGTACTTGGTGCAGAGCTTCTTCATGAGACTACTCTTGAAAATCTGCTTGCACATGTAAACGAGATTCAGGACGACAGAGCAATTCTCCGTTCCATTCACTTCTTTGAAGAGACTTCCCGTGTAGAACGGGCAGCAGAGGCAATTGGTAAGGCAGATTACGAGGAATTTTTGAAGCTGATGGATGAATCCGGAAGATCGTCCTGGGAACTGCTTCAGAACTGCTACTGCATGAAAGACTGCCACGAGCAGAAGATCCCGTTGGTTCTTGCTCTTACCCAGCTGTTCCTGAACAAGATCGGCGGCGGTATCTGCCGAGTACATGGCGGCGGATTTGCCGGTGTTATTGCAGCTGTTGTACCGGAAAATGAGATGG
The DNA here is from genome assembly GCF_015668065.1 of Ruminococcus sp. 1001713B170207_170306_F1. NCBI lineage: Bacteria > Bacillati > Bacillota > Clostridia > Eubacteriales > Oscillospiraceae > Ruminococcus > Ruminococcus sp. 1001713B170207_170306_F1. The sequence continues at coordinate 140,070 of NZ_JADPEX010000005.1, forward strand.
AGAATTATGTAGAATACATTTCCCTGTATGTTGGCAGAGAGAACGTTTATCCAATGGATATCCGCGCAATTGGAGCTGTTCACATTGGATAATGACAATATTCTGAGTTATCTGAACTAAAGGTGACCTTTTTCGCAGCAGCTTTTCGCTATGACAGCCAGTTTAGAACTTTTACAGTCTTTTTGTGTTACCGTATTTGCGTAATATATACATAAAGAATCTGGACATATTTCCTTCTGACGTGCTATATTGAGTCTATCACAGAATTTTCGGAAATAAAGGAAAATACGAAAGAAGGAGAATCAGATGGAAAGATTGATTTTTCATGTTGATGTGAACAGCGCTTTTCTTTCCTGGGAGGCAGCGAGCAGAGTAAAGGCAGGTGAGCCGGATCTGCGGGAAATTCCGTCTGCAGTAGGCGGTGATCCCAGGACACGTACCGGAATCATAGTTGCGAAATCCATTCCTGCCAAGAAATACGGAGTACAGACTGGTGAGCCCGTGGCAATGGCCCTTCGAAAATGCCCGAATCTGGTAGTGGTACCTAGTGATTTTCGCCTTTACACGAAGAATTCCCAGGCATTTAAAGCAATTTGTAAATCGTATGCTCCTGCAATGGAATCCTTTTCTATTGATGAGGTATTTCTGGACATGACTGGAACTTCCCTGATCTACCCGGATCCCATAGCAACAGCCTGTGAGATAAAGGATAAGATTTATCAGGAGCTTGGATTTACAGTAAATGTGGGAATTTCCACCAATAAGCTGCTGGCGAAAATGGCCTCGGACTTCGAGAAGCCAAATAAAGTGCACACCCTTTTCCCGGAAGAAATTCCGGCAAAAATGTGGCCTCTTCCCATCAGAGATCTGTTATTTCTGGGAAAAGCTTCGGAAAAGAAGCTGGTTGATTTCGGTATCCGCACCATAGGGGAACTGGCTCGGGAAAGGGAGTCCACTATTCAGACACTTCTGGGAGAAAAGACCGGACATCAGCTCTTCCAGTACGCCAGAGGCATTGACAATTCTCCGGTTTTGGAAGTGCCTGAGGAGAGTAAAGGCTTCAGCGTGGAGAAGACTTTCAATGATGATATTGTATCTATGGAGCAGATCCAGCCTATTTTATTGGAGCAATGCGATGTGGTAGCCACCAGAATGAGGCGGAAAGGAAAGAAATGTACCTGTATTTCTGTCACCTTCCGCACTCTGGATTTTAAGAATCGTTCCCATCAGATGAAGCTTGGAAGTGCTACGGATGTAACCGATGAAGTCTACGCAAATGCCAGAAAACTGTTCGCAGAGTTCTGGAAAGGGCAGCCATTACGTCTGATCGGTGTGGCACTCACCGGGCTTACTGAGGACGGATTCGAACAGATGTCCCTGTTTGAGGACTGTACGAAAAAGGAACAGCGCCAGAAGCTGGATGCAGCGATGGATGCCATCCGCATGAAATTTGGAAACGACAAGATCACCCGGGCCAGCATTATGAACAGCAATGCAGGAATCGGGCGAAAAGCCAAGGCGCAGATGGAAAACGAAGAAAATGGAAAAGGATTCTAAAAGAAATAGAAAAGAGAACATTGTCATTTCTTTTGCAGGGAAATGCAATGTTCTTTTTTTGCACAGGAAACACTGTTTTGTTCTTATGTAAAAAAATGTAAAAAAACGCTTGACGAAAATACAATTCCAGTGTACTATATTACTATGACAGTGATACAGAAAGAGAGGTAACCATGGAATATAATTCATCGCTGCCAATTTATCTCCAGGCAGCAAATTCTATAAAGCAGGATATTGTAACAGGCAAGCTGTCTCCTGGTGCGAGGCTTCCATCTGTGCGGGATCTGGCAGTAGAATATACCATTAATCCCAATACAGTCAGCCGCGTATATAAAGAATTGGAGATGGAAGGCGTCTGCTTTACCAGACGCGGGATGGGAACCTTCGTGACAGAAGATCCGGAAAGAGTGCAGCAGCTGAAGGAAGAGATGGCAGGAGCCCTGATCCGGGAATTCCTGGAAGGAATGGAGCAGCTTGGTTTTTCCAGAGCTCAGGCAATCGGACTTCTGGAGAAAGAACAGTCGGAATGACGAGGAGTGTATAAAAATGATCTTAGAGAGCAGAGAAGTAACGAAGAAATACGGCAGTAAGACTGCTGTGAATCAGGTATCTTTACAATTGGAGCCAGGCCTTGTATACGCCATGCTTGGCCCCAATGGAAGCGGCAAGACCACCTGGATGAAAATGGTAGCAGGACTTGTAAAGCCTACCAACGGTGAGATCCTTTATCAGGGAACTCCCATTGGAAAAGAGAGTAAAAAAGAAATTGCTTATATGTCCACGGAGCCTTATTTCTACAACTGGATGACAGTTTCAGATGTGGGAAAATATTATGAGGACTTTTTCGAAGATTTTTCCATGGAGAAATACAGACAGATGATTTCCCGAATGGAGCTTACAGAGGACATGAAAGCGAAGAAACTGTCCTCTGGTATGATGGCCAAGCTGAAAATTGCAGTTACCATGGCAAGGGAGGCCAGGCTGTACTTGCTTGACGAACCGTTGAACGGCATTGACCTTCTTGCAAGAGACCAGATTATGAAGAGCATTCTGGAAGCCATAGATCCAGATGTGACACTGGTAGTTTCCAGTCATCTCGTAGACGAACTGGAACGTGTAGCAGATGCAGCCATTTTTATGAAAGATGGTATTTTGGCAAATCAGTGCATGGTAGAGGAGCTTCGGATCAATCAACACAAATCCGTAGTGGATCTGTACCGTGAAATCTATGGACATGGAGGAGAAGAAGTATGTTAAAGTTGATGAAATATGAGCTTCGGAAAACCGCATTTTCCAAACTTGTTCTGTTGGTGATCACTGCAGTGGCAGAAATTGCTTTTTTAATAGGTGTATTTTGGAAAAAGGATAATATTCTGGCAATGGGAATTATTTTCCTGGTCATGTGTACAATATTTGGTGTTATCTACATTGGTATAGAGAGTGTAAATGTTCTCCATCGTGACCTGAATACCAAACAGAGTTATATGTTATTTCTCACGCCAAAGAGCAGCTATCAGATTCTGGGAGCCAAGATCCTGGAAAATGGAATTTCCATTATCATGGCAGGCGCATTTTTTGCAGCGCTGGCAGCTCTTGACGTGACAGTGGCAACTCTTTACATTGGTGGTCTGAAAGAGATGATCAATTTGGTAAGTTCCTTTATGGAATTAAACTGGTCCGTGACTTTTACTCCTACAGAAGCAGCTTTCTATTTCTTTGGTCTTCTGGCTAGCTGGATCGTCTTCATTGTGAATGCTGACCTGTCCGTGATTTTATCCGCCAGTGTCCTTGCAGGCAAAAAAGGCAGCGGCATCGCCGGCTTCCTTATCTTCCTGGTAATATCTTCTGTTATTGGGAAGCTGCTGGATCTCATTCCGGTTCTGAAAAGTATGGAACTTACTTTTGTCCTGTATATTGCAGCATCATTTGCCATTGCGGCAGTGCTGTATGTAATCAGCGGCTGGATCATGGAGAAGAAACTGAGCGTATAATAGAAAACGCAGGATCAGAAGGTTAGAGCGTCAAAAAAGATCTATTTCAAAACAGGGCATTACCTGCTTCTCGTTGAGGAGTAAGTAATACCCTGTATTTTTTTACTTAATCAGGCGTTTTTTGAATTAGTACTGACCACTCTGGCCGCTCTGTCCTGCGGACATGGATCTTTCCTGCGCCTCGATCATCTTTTTCACCATATATCCACCTACACTACCATTCTGTTTGGAAGTAAGGTTTCCGTTGTATCCGTCTGTAAGCGGCACACCCAGCTCATTTGCAACCTCAAATTTGAAACGATTTAATGCGCCCTTTGCTTCTGGTACAGCTGCTTTGTTAGAAGAAGTATTGTTTGACATAATCATTTTCCTCCTTGGTTAATTGTTGTTTTGTTTGATGTTACATTGCTAGTATGTACTCTGAAAATGAAAATACACTGGGAATAAATGGGGTGATCAAAAAAAGACAACAAAAAATAAATATGCCGGACAGCAAAATGTTTTAACTTGACGCTACATTCTCAGTGTAGAAATTCTTATATTGGGAGCATATCTTATTACAGGAACAAAAAATTGCATACACAAAAATAGAGATAGGAAGCGAGACTTCGTACTTATAATATGAAATCTCCCTATCCGGAAGAATTTAACAGGCAGGCCATTGGACTTACTGCCAGCTTGCATTTTGCACCGACCCAGAAAGCAGCGGATGCACTGCTGAAAGAGGGTAAGGATCCAGAGCAGATTTTTGTCACAGGAAATACAGGAATTGATGCTTTGCACTATACGGTGCGAAATGATTTTTATCACCCGGAAACAGAATGGGCAAAAGGCAGCAGACTGATTGCTGTGACAGCACACAGAAGGGAAAATCTGGGAGAACCCATGCGTGATATGTTCCGGGCTATACGCAGGATCGTGGAGGAATTTACAGATGTGAAGGTTATTTATCCTGTACATTTGAATCCGCAGGTCAGAAAAATCGCAGATGAGGAATTCGGTGGATGTGATAGAATACACCTGATCGAACCACTGGATGTGGTAGAATTTCATAACCTGATGAAAGCCAGTTATCTGATCATGACTGATAGTGGCGGAATTCAGGAAGAAGCTCCGGCATTGGGAAAACCTGTGCTGGTCATGCGAGATACAACAGAACGTCCGGAAGGTGTGGAAGCAGGAACCTTAAAGCTTGCAGGCACGAAAATGGAGGATATTTACAGAGAATGCAGGCAGCTTCTTACAGAACCTGAAATTTACAGAAGGATGAGTGAGGCCTGAAATCCTTATGGTGATGGGACTGCATGTATCAAAATCAGAAAAATCCTGGAGAATATAGATGCATGAGCATAAACACAATCAATGCAGAAGAAAAGTAAAACATCGAAAGAACGTGATGAAACTTATTATATTTTGCATAACTGTGGGAATTTCACTTATGTTCATTTATTATCAGAACCTGAGAAAAGAAATAGATGCCCGGCAGAAATGGCTGGAAACAGTCTTGACCGGAGAAAAAAAGTGGATTCTTGAAAATCAGGGGCCTGAGGGTGAATTTTACATGAATGGAAGTAAAGCCGGAGATGTTAATCCATACTTTGCATATATGGCTGCACTGGGGCTTCTGGCAGAAACAAAGAACTGCCCCATTACTGAAACAGAGAAAAAAGCTGTTGGCAGGTATCTGGACTGGCATACCGGGATTTTGCTGGAAACAGATGGAAAAATGGGAATCTACAGGAAAAAGAGTGGGAAACTTATTTATAAAGAAAAGGCTGATTCCGAAGACGGGTATCTTGGTATGTATCTTTTTCTTATGGGAAAATATCTGGAAAAGACAGAAAGTACAGACCTGCCGGAATACTGGAAAAAGGGAATCAGCCTTGCATTAAAAAAGATTCAAAGCCTGATGCAGGATGGAATTACACAGGTCTCAGAAGAAAATACAACAGTTTATCTGATGGATAATCTGGAAGTATGGAAAGGCCTGTACGAATTAGAACATGCAGGACTAAAGGATGTGCAGGCAATCCGTGAAATGCGTAATAAGCTACAGGCACAGATAGAAAAGCTATTCTGGGATGATGCAAATCAAAGATGGAGAATTATTGAAAACAGTGATCTGTATCACCAGAAAGAATTTTATCCGGATGGAGTTGCTCAGATTTATCCGCTGATTTATGAATTTCCGGTAAAAGAGAAGAAAAAGCAAAAGATATTATATGAGCAGTTTACAGAAAGGTTTCAGTGGCAGAAGCTGACTAAAAAAAGAAATGGCTTTTTGTGGGCAATGACAGGAATGGCTGCTGCGCAGATGGGGGATATCAATAACCTTTTGGAAATGATAAGAAATTATGAAGCAGAATACTGTGAGAACCGAAAATATCCGCTATACACAGGCGAAGCAGGATGGATTTGTATGGAATGTGAGAAATTGTATAGTTTATATGAAAGAAAAATAAAAACAGGATTTTTGGTTTGACCGGGCTTCCGGCTTTTTGTAAATTGCTGTAGAATATTAAATATGTACTCTTTAGACAATGACTTCAATTGTCCAGAAAAAAATCAAAGCATTGTTGAAAAAATTCTATTGTTACATGATTACGTAAATGATATACTTAAGTACAAGAAAACCGTGTGAAATTACAGCTTGCTTTTTGCACGGTTTCCTTTAAATTAGATAGTTAGTTTTGCCTAACATGATAAAAATATGACAAATTATAGAATAATAGATATTAGGGAATATAATCAACAAGCTATAGAATAAATACTATATCGCTGAAGATAATTACTTTTACCAATAAATTTTTTCGAGCATATATGAAAGGAAATTTTATGCTAATAAATATTTTTGAAGGTATACTGATTCCATTTGTTGGAACAACGCTAGGTGCAGCATGCGTGTTTTTTATGAGAAAAACACTTAGCAAGTCAGTGCAACGTGCACTTGCAGGGGGTGCAGCAGGTATAATGGTTGCTGCTTCAATCTGGAGTCTTCTGATTCCGGCAATTAAACAATCTGAGAATATGGGAACTTTATCGTTTGTTCCGGCAGTTATTGGGTTCTGGATGGGTATATTGTTTTTACTCGCACTTGATCATTTGATTCCGCATCTTCATGTTGGAAGTGATCAGGCAGAGGGACCGAAAAGCAAACTTGGCCGTACTACGATGATGGTGTTGGCAGTTACATTGCATAACATCCCTGAAGGTATGGCAGTTGGTGTAATGTATGCAGGATTTCTTGCTGAAAATGCACAGATTACAGCAACAAGTGCACTTGCTTTATCACTTGGAATTGCTATCCAGAATTTTCCAGAAGGAGCGATTATATCCATGCCGCTTAGGGCAGAGGGTGAAAGTAAAAGAAAGGCATTTATGGGAGGTGTACTTTCAGGAGTGGTTGAACCGATTGGAGCAGTAATGACGATTCTTGCTGCACAGCTGGTAATCCCGGCATTACCATATTTACTGAGCTTTGCAGCAGGAGCCATGTTGTATGTCGTGGTTGAAGAACTAATCCCGGAAATGTCTCAGGGACAGCACTCGAATATTGGTACGCTTTTCTTTGCACTTGGATTTAGTTTGATGATGATCCTGGATGTGGCACTGGGGTAAGAGGAATGTTTCTTATGAGAATATTGATTTATGGTGCGGGTGTGATTGGATCCTTGTATGCGACTTTATTTGCAGATGACGGTTATGAATGGCTATGAGGCAACGAAAGCAATCCGCAGAAGTTCCCATGAACTGGCAAAGACGATCCCTATTATTGCCATGACTGCTAATGCATTTAAATATTTTTTTAAATACCCTTTAGGAATAGAAATAAACCTAAAGGGTATTTTCCTCTTAAGCGACATACAAGGGAGGGTTTGGTAGTTTCTATCTTAAGAGGGAAGCTTCCTGGTTGCAGTAAATACATCTATATTTTCCACTGGAGGACAATTTGAAG